>JANMRB010000225.1:0-45142 GCA_031370825.1 Ilumatobacteraceae bacterium | reverse complement strand
CCCCACTGCCCCCCCCCCAAACCCCCGGCTTGACCCCACAACACATCCACACCACCGTGTTCCTCGACGTTTCGAACCCCCTCTACAGGGGGGCAAACACCGACGGGCGCGGGCCTGGGCGGGCCCCCTTCGCCTGGTTTTGGCGATCAGTTCTCCGCTTTGGCCAGCACGACCTGCAGCAGCACGTTGGCACCGGCTTCGACGTCTTCGGGCTTGGTGAACTCGGCGATGTTGTGTGAGAGCCCGTTGACGCTCGGGACGAAGACCATGGAGGTCGGGCAAACCCTTGCCAACATCTGCGCGTCGTGGCCGGCACCGGACGGCATGCGCCGTGTGGAGTGACCGAGCCTCTGTGCCGTGGCCTCGACGAGATCGATCATTCCCTCGTCGAACTCGACCGGCTCGAAGCGGGCCAGGGTGCGCATCGAGATCTCGCAGCCCTCATCGCCTGCGCACGCGTTGCAGGCAGCGAAGGCCTCTGCCTCAGCCTGCTGCAACACGGCTTCGTCGGTGTTGCGCAGATCGATGCTGAACACCACGCTCGAGGGCACGACGTTGACGAGGTTCGGTACGACATCGAGCCGGCCGACCGTCGCCACCTGCGGAGCGCCGAAGTACCCAGCCAGCAATCGAATCTCATGGATCACGCGAGCGGCAACCGCCAACGCGTCGTGCCGCAGTGCCATGGGTGTCGTGCCGGCGTGTGCAGACTGCCCGGTCACCGTCACCTCGGTCCACGAGATTCCCTGCACGCCTGTGACAACGCCGATCGTCAGCTCTTCGTCTTCGAGGACCGGTCCTTGCTCGATGTGCAGCTCGGCGTAGGCATGCGGGAACGACGCCGCGGGCACAGGCGTCGGGCCGGAGTAACCGATCCTGGCCAGCTCGTCGCCCAAGCGGGCGCCATCATCAGCGGCCTTCACATCGAGTGCCTCCTCGAGCGCGAAGCCGCCGACGTAGACAAGGCTGCCGAGCATGTCAGGCGCGAAGCGGGAGCCCTCCTCATCGGTGAAGAACGCCACTTGGATGGGCCGCGTCGTTGTGACGCCGTGCTGCGCAAGCGTCTCGACGATCTCCAAACCGGCAAGCACTCCGAGGTTTCCGTCGAAGCGGCCGCCCGTGCGGACCGTGTCGATGTGCGAGCCGACCATCACTGGCGCTGCACCGGGATCGCTGCCCTCGCGGGTTGCGACGACATTGCCGATCGCATCGATCGAGACGTCCATGCCGAGATCACGCATCCACGAGACGACGAGATCCCGCCCGTCGCGGTCGACGTCGGTCAGCGCCAACCGCGCACAACCCCTTTCGCCGTTGGGACCAAGGACCGCGCCGATCTCGCCCAGTGCCTCGAGACGCTGCCAAAGTCGTGGCCCGTCGATGCGAAGGTCCAGCCAGTCAGCCATCGTCACCGACCGAAGTCGAAGGTCGAGATCTCGCGCAGGGCATCGCAGAACGACTGCACGGAGCCGGCGAACAACTCGGCGCCGCGCGCTGCATTTGCCGCGGTCGGATCACCGATGACGCCTTCGGGGTGGAAGTCGTTCGAGAGCCAGCCGAAACTGACCCGCCCGCCGAACCGGACATACGTGTTCTCGACGAGCTTGTCGGGAACGCGGCGCGTGGCTTTGGTCATGTCGCACAGCTCTGGCGCGAGGTGAAGCATGATCGAGGTCTCATCGGTGCCACCGTGCACACCCATGCCCAGTTCGCTTGCCGGGGATGTGCCGCCTTGATCGACCGGCATCCCGGGATGGGCCAGGAAGGTCATCAACCCGTGCCCGAGTCGCAGCTCACGGTTGGCGACGCTGAGCAACGAACTGTTGCCACCGTGGCCATTGAGGAAGACCAGGCGCTTGGCGGGCGTGGTGGCGATGCAGCGACCGATGTCGTCGAGGACTGCCAACAACGTCGTCGCCGACAACCACACGGTGCCGGGTGACCAGGCGTGCTCGTTGGACTTGGTGTACTGCAGGGTCGGCATCAGCCAGACATCGAGCTCTTCGCCGACCTCGGCGACAGCTGCCTCCGCCACCGCCGTGGCAACGACCGAGTCGGTGCTCAGCGGCAGATGTGGGCCGTGCTGCTCGATGGCTCCCAATGGTTGAACGATGATGCTGTGATCCGTGAGCTGCTCGCCGACCTGCGGGCCGGTGAGGTTCGGGAAGTAGCGCTCGGTCGATGTCACGGGCCGAACGTTACCCTCAGTGCCTTCGGGCCCATATAGGACACAATGTCGGCGTGACTGCACGGGACTTCGACGCCATGGTGATCGGCGCCGGTCACAACGGCCTCGTTTGCGCCACCTACCTGGCGAAGTCCGGCATGCGAACGTTGCTCGTCGAGGCTCGTTCCGCCGTCGGCGGCACCGCTTCCAGCGAGTCGTTCGGCGGCGGCACGGTGAACATCTGCAACTGCGACCACATCACCTTCCGCACGACACCAGTGATGGAAGATCTTCGATTGGCGGAATTCGGTCTGCAATACATCGACGTGGATCCGGCGCAACGGAACCTCGCTTGGGACGGCGGTCCGGCATGGACGATCTTCCACGATGTCGAGCAGACGATCGACTCGCTTGCCCAGACCTACCACAACGAGGTTGCCGGATATCGCAAGTACCTGAAAGCAGCCTTGCCGGCCGTTCGGATGGTTCTCGACAACGCCAACGATCCACCGACGCTGCGCACGATCGGCAGGAAGGTGCTGGCCCGTAAGGGGCGCGGAGCAACGACGCTGCTGCGATGGAGCCGGCGCAGCGCTGCCGACGTGATGCGCAGCTTCTTCGCCGCCGAGGCGCTTCGAGGCCCTTCCATGGTGACCGGGCCGATGGTCTGGGGCCTGTCTCCAGAGCTACCGGGCACGGGGCTCGGGGCGCTCACCTATGCGTTGCGGCATGTCGCTCGGGTCGGCCGGCCTGTCGGCGGAAGCGGAATGGTTCCGGAGAGCCTGCGCCGAGCATTTGAGGCCGCCGGCGGCACCGTGATGTTCAACACCAAAGTGGCTCGCCTGACATGTGAAGGTGAGTCGATCCGCGGCATGGTCTGCACCGACGGCACCGAAGTGACCGCCTCCATCGTCGTTTCCGCATGCAATCCTCACGACACCTTCCTCGCTTGGCTGAAGGATCCGCCGTCGCAGGCGCGTTCGCTGGTCACGCGTTGGGAATCCATCCCCCACGGCGACGGCTACGAGTCGAAGATCGACGCCATCACCGATCGTCCGCCGGCTCTGGACGAAGGGCATCTACTCGGGGCGACGACCGTGATATCTCCGTCGCTCGCCGAGATCCACAAGGGCTACTTGATGATGACCACCGGCCACGTCCTGGATCGGCCGGGGATGCTCGTGAACTCGCCATCGGCACTGGACCAAACGCTGGCGCCCGACGGCCGGCACGTGTTCAGCCTGGAGGTGCTGTACACGCCGTATCGGCTGCACGGAGGCTGGGACGGCAGTGCTGAGCCACGTCGTTGGCTCGATCAGGTGGCGACCGTGCTGGCACCAGGTTTCATCGACTCCCTCGTCGAGTGGAGGGCGATGACCCCCGACCGATACGAACGTGAGTTCCACCTTCCTCACGGTCACGCCGCCAGCTTCTCCGGTGGCCCACTCGCCGCATTTCGCAACAAGGATCCCGAGTTGACCCGGTACGAAACCCCGATCAAAGGTCTGTTCATCACCGGCGCGGCAACGTTCCCCGGAGCCGGCATATGGGGCGCCAGCGGACGAAACGCAGCAATGCGGATCCTCAGCCGTACCCCGTAGGCGCATGGGTTAGGGCGCCGTCAGTTTGGGTACGGTACGGACCATGAGTGACTACCTTCTTCCCGAACTCGCGTATGACCCCGGGGCCCTGGAGCCCCATCTCAGTGGGCAGATCGTCGAGATCCACCACGGCAAGCATCACGCCACCTACGTCAAGGGCGCCAACACCGCGCTCGAAAAGCTCGCCGAGGCTCGGGCTGCCGGAAACTACGACGCGCTGGTGGGGCTGGAGAAGTCCCTGGCCTTCAACCTCGGCGGTCACGTGTTGCACTCGATGTACTGGGGCAACCTCTCCCCCGACGGAGGCGACAAGCCCGTCGGCGACCTGGCTGCAGCTATCGACGACAACTTCGGTTCGTTCGACGCCTTCCGATCACACTTCAGCCAGGCGACCGTCCTTGTGCAGGGCTCGGGGTGGGGCATCATGTCCTGGGAGCCCGTCGGCCGACGGTTGATCATCGAGCAACTCGAGGATCACCACGAGAACACCACCCTCGGCGCCGTGCCGTTGCTGGCGATCGACGCCTGGGAGCACGCCTATTACCTCCAGTACCAGAACCGCAGACCCGATTACGTCGAGGCCATCTGGAACATCGTCAATTGGGCCGACGTGGCCCGTCGGTTCCAGGCTGCGACGAAGTAAAGGTGAGACGACGGCGCGGGTGAGACGACACGCCGAAGGCGTGTCGGCTCACGCGTGTCGGCTCACGTGTGTTGGCTCACGCGTCCTTCACGGACCAGAGCCGTTTGGCGACAGGTTCCTTGTCGCTCCACGGGAAGTTGATCCATCGATCGGTGCGCTTCCACACGTAGTCGCATTGAACGACCGAGTGGCTCTTCTCGTAGAGCACAGAAGTGCGCACTTCCGCAACCTTGCCCTCGCAGAACTGTTGCACGCTGCGCAGCGTGTGGCCTGTGTCCGCAACGTCGTCGGCAATGAGGATCCGGGCGTCGCTGACGTCGACGAAGTCGGGCGCAGGAGGCAGGATCCTTGGCACCTCCAACCGCTCGTCGACACCGGTGTAGAACTCGACGTTCATCGTGTAGACGTTCTTCACCGACAGCGCGTAGCCCATTGCCCCACCGATCAGCAAGCCACCTCGAGCGATCGACAGGATCATGTCGGGCTCGTAGTCGTCGGCCACCATTTGGGAAAGGTCTCGAGATGCCTCTCCGAACATCTCCCATGTCATTATTTCGCGCTCATTCGCCACGTCGGCCAACCTAGCCGACCGAGTGTTTGCGGCCACCCCGGGTGCAACGCAGACACTCGGTCACGGCAGGCAGATGTCGGCCGGCCGCACGGGCACGCGGCTGAGGTCCCGTCCGATGGCGTCGCGAATCGCAGCGACGATGGCCGGCGTCGACGAGATGCAGGGCGGCTCACCGACTCCCTTGGCGCCGAGAGGGGCCATGGGATCGGGAATCTCGATCATCGTTGCCACGACGGTCGGCATGTCGAGCATCGTCGGCAGCAGGTAGTCGGTGAAGCTGGCATTGCGCACCAGACCGTCGGTCAGCACGATCTCTTCCATCACAGCCAATCCCAGCCCCTGCGCTATTCCCCCTTCGATCTGGCCCATGATGCTCAAGGGGTTCAAGGCCACGCCGACGTCCTGTGCGGTCGCGATCTGCACGACCTTCACGAGACCGAGCTCCGGATCGACGTCGACAACGGCCCGGTGGGCGACAAAGACGAAGGCCGTGTGGCAGTTGCCCTGCCCGTTCTCGTCGAGATCCTCGGTGGGGCGGTGATGATGTTCGAACGTTTCTTCGAAGACCTGGCCGGCACTGGCATCGGCCACTGAGATTCGAAACGAGCCCATCGTGTCGATGACGTCGCGCCCGTCGATGGCGAGGCGTACCGGAACGATGTCGTGAGCGGCGCCGACATGTTCGAACAACCGCTCGCGAACGAGGCGGCATGCACCGTCGACCGCGCCACCGCTCATCCATGTCTGACGCGACGCCGACGTCGATCCTGCCGAACCAATCGTGGTATCGATCGGCTCGAGCAGCACGTCATCGACCCCGAGCACCGATCGAGCGATCTGTGGGGCGAGCACGACGAAACCCTGACCGACCTCGGATGTCGCGAACTTCAACGACGCGACGCCGTCGGCCAGACGGCACCTGGCGGTGGAATGGTCATCGAACCCCTCGGAGTACATCAGGTTCTTGATCGACACGCCCCAACCGATTCCACGCCGGATGTGCGACACGTCAGCAGTCAAGCCTGCACCACCAGGCAGATGCATCGGGTCGCCGTCGCGACCACCGACCGGCGCATCCGGGAGCGGAAGTGCTGCAGTCTGACGAATGCACTCAGCGACCGGGGCGACGTTCTCGATCACTTGCCCGGTGATGAGCGCGTCGCCGGTCTCCATTGCGTTGAGCATGCGGATCTCGACGGGATCGAGTCCACAAGCCGCCGCCAACTTGTCCATCTGCCCTTCATGGGCGAAACATGCCTGCACGACACCAAAGCCGCGCATCGCCCCGCACGGAAGGTTGTTGGTGCGAACGGCGTAGCCATCGACGGTCGCATTGACGCATTTGTAGGGGCCTTGGGCGTGGGTCACGGCGTTGATCAACACCGCTGACGAGGTCGAGGCGTACGCGCCGCCGTCGAAGACCATTCTCGCTTCGATGCGCTGGATCACTCCCTCGTCCGTGGCGTGATGACGCATCCAGATCGTGGCCGGATGACGGTGAACGTGGCCGAGAAAGCTCTCCTCGCGGCTGTAGGCAAGGCGTACGGGCCTGCCGGTCCGCAACGCCAGCAGGCATGTGTGCACCTGCAGGCTGATGTCTTCGCGAGCGCCGAAGGCGCCTCCCACTCCCCCGAGTGTGAGCCGCACCTTGTCGGGTGCCAGATCGAGGCATGCCGCGATCTGGGCGCGATCCTCGTGCAGCCACTGCGTGGCCACGAACAACTCGACTCCGGCCCCTCCCGGATCTGGCAACGCCAGCGCCGCCTCGAGCCCCAGGAACGCCTGGTCCTGCATGCCCAACACGTAGGTACCTTCGACCACGACGTCGCCGACCAGCGACTGATCACCGGTGATGATCCGCTGATGGCGAATCACGTTGCCAGCGGGATGGATCAGCGGATGACTACCGTCGATGGCCCGTTCGGGATCGGTCAACGGGACCAGCACTTCGTACTCGACCACGATCGCGTCCAATGCCCGACGGCAGGTCTCGGGGTGATCGGCTGCAACAGCGGCAATGGGCTCCCCGACGTAACGCACCACGTCGGAGGCAAAGACCGGCTGATCGCTCGAGATCAGTCCGTAGGTCACCTTGCCCGGTACGTCCTGCGCGGTGACGATCGCGGCGACGCCGTCGATCCGCCACGCTGGTGTCACATCGATGCGCACGATCCGCGCGTACGGATGCGGTGAGCGCAACGTCGCCCCCCATAGAAATCCATCAGCCGAGAGGTCACCAGAGAAGGCGAACGACCCCTGCACCTTGGGAACACCATCCGGCCGTGGTGGGCTGTCGCCGAGGCGCCCGCGCACCACGCCTTCACGGGTGGTGGTGCTCATCGTCGACCAGCCCGGGCAACAGAAACGCGCTGCACCGCCTCGATGATTCGACCATAGCCGGTGCAGCGGCAGATGTTGCCCGACAACTCCTCGCGAATCTCCGTCTCGGTCGGCTCTGGCGTGCGTTCGAGCAGGGCATGCGCCGCCATGATGAGCCCCGGTGTGCAGAACCCACACTGCACTGCACCGAAATCAACGAAAGCCTGTTGAACATCCGTCGGCGACCCGACCGGCGCAATACCTTCGATGGTGATGACCTCTTGACCGATCGCAGAAGCCGCCAGCACCAAGCAACTGCAGATCAGTTCATCATCGATCAGCACGCTGCACGAGCCGCACTCGCCCTGTTCGCACGCACCTTTCGAACCGGTCAGACCGAGCCGTTCGCGCAGAACGTAGAGCAGGCTTTCGCCGATCCACGCATCGCCGACCTCATGCAGCGTGCCGTTGACATGGAGGACGTAGTGCTGGCTCTCAGACATTCGGAAACGCCCTCCGCAGCAGCCGGCGCGCGAGCACTTCGATTGCGTGGCGACGGTAGGCGGCTGTGGAGCGATGATCGTCGATCGGCCGGGCGGCTGATGCCGCCATACGGCCGAACTCCAGCGCATCGCTCTCGCGTACCGATCGTCGCTGGTGATCGACCACCGACTCGGCAAACGACTCCGCTTCGGGACATCGGAGGATGGTCGGTCCGACCGAACCGAGAGCGATTCGTACTCCGCCGACATCGTCGACGGCCAGGCACGCCCCGGCGTTGGAGATGACCATGGCGTTGCGAACGCCGACCTTTGCATAACCCTGCCAACGGCTGAACACGGGAAGCGACACCGCTTCGATCAGCTCACCCGGCCAAAGCCCCGTTCGTTTCGGGCCGGTCATGAAATCACTGAATTGGATCGATCGGGATCCGTTGAGCGAAACGAGATGCACGATCGCCTCGAGCGCTGCCAGAACGGGCAGGCCGTCCCCCGCCGGCGAGCACGTGGCAACGTTTCCGCCGAGCGTGGCCGCGTTGCGAATCTGTGGCGAGCCCACTGTGCGCGCCGCTTGGCTGAGAGCCGGTACCCAACGCAGGAACGGGTCGAGTTCGAGCTCGCCGTAGGTGACCCCGGCGCCGATGCGAAGAGTCGCCGACTCGGCGTTGTACGACCACGTTCGCAACTCGGGAATTCGCCCCACTGCAACGACGCGCGCAGGACGACGATGGCCCATGTTGATCTCGACCATCGCGTCGGTCCCGCCGGCCAGCACCATCGAGTCGGGCTCTGCCGAGAGCAGTTCGAGCGCTTCGTTCAAAGTTGCGGCAACCAGCACGCTCATACGATCTTGATGTCCTTGATCGACGGATCAGGCGGCGGAAACTGAGGATCGAGCTCTTTCATCGTCTGCAGCAGGATCTTGGCGACGGCGAGGTTGCGGACCCAGTTGTGGTCGGCGGGCACGACGTACCACGGCGCGTACGGCGTGGACGTCTTCACGATGGCGTCCTCATAGGCCTTCTGGAACTTCGGCCACAGCTTGCGATCAGCGAGGTCGCCCGCGCGGAACTTCCAGCTCTTCGTGGGGTCGTCGAGCCGTTCTTGGAAGCGCCGAGCCTGTTCCTCCTTGGAGACGTTGAGAAAGCACTTGATGATTCGGGTGCCCTCGTCCGACAACATCCGCTCGAACTCGTTGATGTGCTGAAAGCGTTTGCTCCACACTGTCCGAGGCACGAGACCTTTCACCCGGACCACGAGCACGTCCTCGTAGTGGCTGCGGTTGAAGACGCCGATCTCGCCGTCGCCCGGACAGGCGTCGTGCACCCGCCACAGGTAATCCTGCTCCGTCTCACGACCGCCCGGGACCTTGAAGCTGGTGACCCTGACACCCGCCGGATTCAAACCCGAGAAGATCGATCGCACCGTTCCGTCCTTGCCAGCGGCGTCGCGCGCCTGCAGGACCAGCAACAGGCTGCGCTTGTGCTCCGCCGAGAGCCGTTGCTGCAACTTGTCGAGCTCGAGCTTCACGTGCCCGAGCTCGGCGATTGCGGTTTCCTTGTGCCACCCGAGTCTGTCATCTGGGTCGCATTTGCTGAGCTTGAACGATTTCGGGCTCGAGACGCGCATTCCGGCGATGCTGTTGGCTGCCATGCGCTGCGACGGTAGTTCAGTCGATGACAAACGGACAGTGCCGGCACCCGCTGTCGCAGCACGAGCCGCGCTCGGCGTGAAATACCGCCGTGAAAACGCTGAGCCCGGTGGCTGGATCGACGTAGCAGGACTCCCCTGCTGAAACCGCTCGCGAATGGCGTGACATGATCTCGGCGAAGTGGGCATCGTCGACAGCCAACCGTCGGGGATCAGGCTTTTCGAGATGGTCGTCTCGCAACAATGGCATATTTGGCAAGGTATCCGGTGGGTGCGTTGACATTCCGCATGGCGTGGCTAAGGTGCCGACAGTCGCCCTGTGATGGAGGTCACGACGCCACTGTCCCGGTGGCGACACGAATTCACTACAGAGGGGGAATCTGGTGCGAATCAGGCAACGTTCGGGCAAACGACTCATTACGGCGGCTGTGCTGTGCCTCGGGCTCATCGCCGCAGCGTGCGGCGGAAGCGATGGCAAGAGCACGGCCACTGTCGCCAACACCGGCGTCACAACTGCGGAATCACCCGACACCACCTTGGCGGCTACCGTGACGACCGCAGCAAGTTCGGCTGAGACCACGTTGGCCCCCTCCACAACAGAGGCTGCGCTGAAGCCCGTCGCAGGCGGCTCGGTCGTCATGGGCATCGAGGCCGACACGTCCAGCCCATGGCGACCCTATGAGATGCTGTGCGCGATCTCGTGTCACCAGGTGATCCGCAACATCTACGACACGCTGGCGATGCCGACGGCCGATGGCAAGGCAGCGCCCTACCTCGCCGAATCGATCACCCCCAACGCCGACTCCACCGAGTGGACGATCAAGGCCCGCGCCGGCGTCACGTTCCACGACGGCACACCGTTCGACGGCGCCGCGATCGCCGACAACCTCACCCGCGCCAAGACTGGTGCCCTGACCGGCAACATCTTGCGACCCGTCGACAGCGTCACGGTTGATCCCGCCGATCCCATGACCGCTGTCATCAAGATGAACACCTCTTGGGCAGCGTTCCCGTTCGCTCTCATGGGCCAGGCCTCCTACATGGCATCACCGACGTGGCTTGCAGCCAGCGACACCGACGAAGCGTTGCGGTCGCAGCCTGTCGGCACCGGTCCATTCGTCTACGAGGACTACAAGCCAAACGAGTACTTCAAGATGAAGAAGAACCCGAACTACTGGAACAAACCGTTCCCGTACCTCGACGCTCTCGAGTTCCGCCCCATCCCCGACGCGCTGAACCGTCGCGACGCGCTGAAGAGCGGCACCATCGACATCTTGCACACGACGAACGGCGAGACCATCGCCGAGTTCCGTGACACCAAGGAATTTCCGATGCAGGAGATCACCAACACCGCGGAGGTCGGCTTCACGCTGCTCCACGTGACGCAGGAGGGTTCCCCGCTGAACGACGTACGCGTTCGTTGCGCCCTTGCGTATGCCTCCGATGAGCAGGCGATCATCGATTCCATCAGCGCAGGCGTGGGTCAGCTCGCCTCAGGTCCGTTCTCACCCGACCAGGTTGGCTATCTCGCCGACACGGGTTATCCGTTAGCGCAGGACATGACCAAGGCTCAGGACCTGATGGCGCAGTACAAGGCCGAACACCCCGGCAAGATCACCCTGTCGTTGGCGACGACGCAGGACGAGACCAACCTCACCATCGCCCAGTTCCAGAAGCAGTGGTTCGAAGAGGCTGGGATCGACGAAGTCACGATCGACCAGATCGACCAGGGCAACTACATCCTCACGGCTGTGCTCGGTAACTTCCAGGTGTTCCAGTGGAGGCTCTACGGCGGCATCGACCTCGACATGCAGTACCACTGGTGGCACTCGTCGAGCTCACTGCCGGTCGGCCAGTTGGCGTTGAACTTCGGTCGCATCAGGGATCCTCAACTCGACAAGCTGCTCGACGAGAACCGGGCCAGCACGGATCCCACTCGCAAGAAGGCGATCGCCGAAGAGGTCAACAAGCTGTTTGCCACGCAGTGCTACAACATCTGGGGCGCGTACACGATCTGGGGAGTTCCTCACAAGGCCGACGTTCAAGGTGTTGGCAACTTCGCCCTGCCCGATGGCAGCGAGGGTGTACCGGGGGCAGGGATCGCCGGCACCTTCCCGATGATGACCTTGTGGCGCGGCGGTAAGTGATCACCAAGGGACGCTTGACACGAAAGAGTTAGTGCGTGGATGCGCTATTTGCTGAACCGACTCGTACAGCTGGCGATCGTCGTCTTCGCCGTCACATTTCTGACGTCCGTTGCCCTCCGGTTCCTACCGGGGGGCTCGGACGTAGTGGTCGCGCTCAAGACCGGGCCAGGTGCAACTCCGGAGCAAGCCCAAGCGGTGAAGCACCAACTCGGCCTCGACAGATCCATCGTGTCCCAGTACTTCGACTGGATCCACAAGTTCGTCACGGGCAACTGGGGCTTCACGTTCCAGACGAACCAGGCGATCAAGACCGAAGTGGTTCGGGCGTTGCCGATCTCGGCGTTCATCATGGTCTACGCCCAGATCCTGTCGCTGCTGTTCGCAGTCCCGGTGGCGATGTGGTCCGCCTACCGCCAGGGCTCGAAGTTCGATCGGATCGGAACGACGACCGCCTTCGGTTTGCTCTCCGCCCCCAACTACATCGTTGCACCGGTCTTGATGGCCGCGTTCAGCGTGCAGCGAAAATGGGTACCGTTCCCTTCGATCTACGCCGGGCTCGGCGACCCCGTCGCTCATTTCAAGGCGTTCGTCCTGCCGGTCGTCACTGTCGCGATCCCGCTGTACGCCGGCTACATGCGTCTCCTGCGCTCCGACATGATCGCCACGTTGCAGAGCGATTTCATCACCACGGCCCGAGCAAGCGGTGTCGGCACGTGGAGCATCCTGTTCAAGCATGCTCTGCGACCATCTCTGTTCTCGATCGTGACTGCGGCTGCCGTCAACATCGGCGCCCTCATGGGCGGCGTGGTCATCGTCGAGCAGTTCTTCTTGCTCAACGGCATGGGCAGGTTGACAGTTGAGAGCATCTTCCGGCGTGAGTACCCGACGGTCCAGTACGCCGTGGTCGTGCTCGCGCTGATCTACGTGCTCGTCAACTTCTTCATCGATCTCGCGTACGCGTGGATCGACCCCCGAGTTCGTATGGGACGTGCGTTGGGATGACGATGGTTGCCGCTGATCTCGGCGTTGCCGCACCAGTCGAGGTGCCGCTGTCAAAATCTGGACGTCATCGCCGAAGAGGCCGCATCACGATGTGGATCGCCGTCGCCTGGCTGGCGTTCGTCACCGTCTCCGCGGTCGGTGCCAACTTCTTGCCGTACATCAAGCACAGCTGCAGTCAGTACCCAAACCCGAAGCAGTGCAGCACTCATGTCAAAGGCGATCTTCTCAAGATCGAAAAGCCACCGGCGTGGGCATGGTTCGCCCACCCCGAGAAGCAGATCGGGAAAGGCCCGGAACGCACCGGCTGGTTCGGTACCGACCGCAACGGATTTGACCTGTTCTCGCGTTCGATGTTCGGGGCGCGCAACTCGTTGCTGATCGGAGCCTTGTCCATCACGTTCGGCCTCTTGCTGGGGACCGTGCTCGGAATGATCGCCGGGTACTACAGAGGCTGGGTCGATCGAATAATCGAGGTGGTGACCAACATCCTCCTTGCATTCCCGGCGCTTCTCCTGGCCATCTTCATCGTCACGTTCAGCGACAAGCCCGACAGCACGTCCTCGGCATCCGACACCCGCTCGATCGGCCCGATCATCATCGCCCTGTCGATCCTCGCGGTGCCTCCGCTGACACGTCTCGTGCGGGCCAACACGATCATGTACTCGCAACGCGAGTTCGTGGTCGCGGCGCGCAGCATCGGGGCTCCGAACCGCCGGATACTGCTTCGTGAGATCCTCCCCAACATCATCCCGACGTTGCTCTCCTTCGCGCTCACCGGTCTGGCGCTGCTGCTCGTCGCAGAGGGTGCCCTCGCTGCCCTAGGGCTGTCCGTCGAGGCGCCGCTGCCTACCTGGGGCCGAATGATCTCGTCGGGGCAGGAACGCCTCCGTAGCGGGATCTGGTGGCCCGCCCTGATGCCGGCCCTGGTGATGTTCCTGACGATCTTGTCCATCAATCTGCTGGGTGATGTCCTGGCCGAGCGGTTCAACACCCGTGAGGTCATTGCGTGACCGCGAAACTTCAGGTCGAGCTGCGCAGCAGAGAAGGCCCGTTGCTCGAAGTCACGGACCTGCACACGCACTTCAAGACGCCACGCGGGCTGGTCCGGTCGGTCGATGGTGTCAGCTTCACGCTGGACCGCGCTGCTGCCCTCGGAATCGTCGGCGAATCGGGGTCCGGCAAGACCGTGCTCTCCAGGTCGATCATGGGACTGCTGCCGAAGCGCAACACGGTTAGGTCGGGGTCGGTGATCTTCGAAGGCTTGGAGCTCATCAACATGTCGCTGCGCCAGCGCCAGGCGATCTGGGGCAGAGAGATGTCGATGATCTTCCAGGACCCGATGACGTCGCTGAATCCCGTCATGAAGGTCGGCAAGCAGATCGGCGAAGGCCTGCGCTTGCACCTCGGCATGTCGAAGGCGGATGCGCGCGCGACGGCGTTGAAGCTGCTCCAAGACGTGCGCATCCCCAGCCCAGATCGACGCCTCGACCAGTACGCCTTCGAGCTCAGCGGTGGCATGCGCCAACGCGTCATGATCGCGTTGGCGATGTCGTGTGGTCCGACGTTGATGTTCGCCGACGAGCCGACCACCGCGCTCGACGTGACAGTCCAAGCGCAGATCCTCGACCTGCTCGACGAACAGCGCCGCGAGCGGAACATGTCGCTCATCCTCGTGACACACGACCTCGGCGTCGTCGCCGGTCGCACCGACGAGATCGCTGTGATGTACGGAGGCAAGTTGGTGGAGAAGGCCTCGACGTCGGAGTTGTTCGCCAACATGAAGATGCCGTACACCGAGGCCCTGCTGAACAGCATCCCGAAGCTGGCCGACCCCAGCCACACGCGGCTCAACGTGATCGCGGGTAGGCCACCCGACCTGGTCAATCCACCGCTGGGTTGCCGGTTCGCCCCTCGGTGCCCGTATGCCCGCGAGCGCTGCCATGAAGAAGAGCCGCCATTGATCGCCACCGCCGAGGATCCGCGTCATACGTACGCGTGCTGGTATCCGGTCGGCTCACCCGAGTACCTGGAGATCAAGGAACGTCGCCGGGCTGAGGCCGCGCAGCCCGAGGTCGCGGCCTGATGGCCGGCACCGGCAAGGCGCACCTGCGCGACTCCGGCGACGTCCTGCTGCGCGTCGACGATCTCGTCGTCGAATTCCCCGTCGGCCACACCGGTCTCACCGTCAATGCCGTCAGCGGCATCAGCCTCGACGTGCTGCGCGGTGAGACGCTGGGTGTCGTCGGCGAGTCGGGTTGCGGCAAGAGCACGACCGGGCGGGCGATCATGCAGCTGCCGAGGCCCACCAGCGGATCAGTGATGTTCGAGGGCCGACAGCTCACCGAGATGGGCGGCGACAGCATGCGGGAGGCGCGCACTCGCATGCAGATGATCTTCCAGGACCCGATCTCGTCGTTGAATCCGCGCCGCAAGGTCCGCGACATCGTGATGGAGCCGCTCGCGATCTGGAAGCGCGGCACGAAAGCCGAGCAGGCGACAAAGGTCGACGAACTGCTGCAGGAGGTCGGCATCGACCCGTTGCGGGCAGCGGAAAGCCAGCCGCACCAGTTCTCCGGCGGGCAGTGCCAGCGCATCTCCATCGCCCGCTCGTTGGTGCTCGATCCGACGCTGATCATCTGCGACGAGCCGGTCAGCGCCCTCGATGTCAGCGTCCAGGCCCAGGTCCTCAACCTGCTCGAGGACCTCAAGGTGAAGTCCGGGCTGACGCTGATCTTCATCGCCCACGATCTCGCAGTGGTGAAGAACATCAGCGACCGGGTTGCGGTCATGTACCTCGGCAAGATCTGTGAGGTCGCACCGTCCGACGATCTCTACCGGGCGCCCGCGCACCACTACACCCAAGTCCTGCTCAATTCGATTCCCGTTGCTGATCCCACCGTCGCCACTGCGCGGACTGCGATCGAAGGCGAACCTCCGTCATCGGTGCTGCCGCCTCCCGGTTGCCGCTTCCATCCGCGCTGTCCCGCTGCCGACGACACCTGTCGCAACGAGGAACCGAAGCTGCGCGAGATCGCCAGCGAACACTTCGTCGCCTGCCATCACCCCCTCCATGGTGACAACGTCGCCGTCTCGGTGGGTCAGCTCAATGCCGAGGCGATGCCCTAGCGAGTTGCACACGAGTCATCCAGTGGTCGACCGCGATCGCGGCAAGGACGACGATCGACGGTTCGGCGCATGACCGGATGCGATGACCGCCGTAGATCATCACGGTGGTCGCCGAGGCGATCACCACGGGAATCAGCAGCACGGCCCGGTCGCGCCGCCGGGTCCTGGTTGCACCGAACGCGGCCAGCGGCGCCAAGATCCAGAACGAGACGATGCCGGCCCACGAGGCCCACCGTTCACGTTCTTCGCCGGCGTCGCCGCTGACCATGTTGCCGAGTGCGTAGAGGTCGAGTGCCCTCCCGACGCGTTGAAGCACGACGCGCGGAACGCTGGTCAAGTGATGACGCACATAGCTGACTGCCTCGCGTCGTTGCCGAGCCGATCGCGCAGAAGTATCTTCGCCCGGCCTATTTCCCGGATCGTTGACAAGGCACAGCAGTGACCACCCGCCCTGAACCTCGCCGTAATAGGTCGGGTCGCAGTTTGCACCGAGCCATGCCGGGCCCTCGTTGGTCGTGAGGAGGACGGGCTGGTCGAATCGAGCGAAGTTGAAGATCGTCCACGGAAGGATCAACGCCACGGTCACGCCGCCGGCGATGGCCACGTGGGTCCACGGTCGCGAACCGGACCGTCGACCGATGGCCCACATCAGCAGTGGCGCGGCGGGGATGAACAGCACCAACTCGCTCCTGGCCAGCGCGCCGAGGCCGGCTGCACCGCCGATCAACACTGCTGTACGCAGCCGGGGTCTGTCGACCCACGTGAGCAGCGCCCACATCGTCAGCGAGATCACCAGGCAACTGACGCTTTCCGACATCACCAGGCCATCGTTGACCCACAAGTTCGCGTAGACGGCCGCAACTGCCGCAGCTATCAGGCCGACTCGGTCTCCACCGATCCGCCGGCCGATCACGCCGATGATCGCCACGGTCGCCACCCCGCAGACGATCGTGACCATCCGCTGGCGGTTGAACGGGTCATTCCCCCAGCTGACGATGGCCATGAGCGTCGAGGTCAACGGCCCATGCTCGGCGCCCGGTTGGTCGACGAACACCTCACGGAACCACACGCCGTGGGCCAACTGTTGAGCCTGCGCGCTGTAGTAGAGCGAGTCGTTCAACAACAGGCGCTTGTCCCATTTGGTCGCGACGAAGCGAATGATTCGCAACAGCGCCCCGAGCGCGACGATTGTCGTCAGGTTCCTTCGGAAGTCCCGCCCGACATCAGGCTGTCCAACGACGGTCTCGCCCACAGCGGCCGAGGCTACTGTCACACCCACTTGCTACCGTCGCCTCGTGGCCAAAGGTGTCAGCGCGGCGGGAGATCACACGGGCAGTCACGGCTCGACCGCTGCGTGCCTGTCGGCCTACCGGTTCGGTGCCGCCGACCCCACGACCCGGCTCAGCCCAGGTGAGTTCTGGCGGGCCTCGTTCACACCAGATGGCCCGGCCACCTTGCGGATCCGGTGGGATGCCCGGGGAGTCGACGCCGAGGCGTGGGGTTCAGGAAGGGAGTGGATGCTCCGCCAGGCCACGGCGATGACGGGCGCGTTGGACCTCGGATTCGAGTTCGGCGAAGCACATCCGGCCGTTCAGCGCGCCCAGCGAAATCATCCCGCTGTGCGCTTCGGCGCCAGCCGCATGCTGTTCCACGAACTGGTGCCGACGATCCTCGGGCAGCGCATCACCGCCGGCGAGGCGATTCGGCAATGGCGCCGGTTGTGCCGCCGCCTGGGCGAACCGGCTCCCGGTCCAAACGCTGACCTGGTTCTGCCTCCATCGCCCGCCGCGCTGGCCGGCAGGCCGGCATGGTGGTTCCATCCCCTCGGCATCGAGGCCAAGCGTGCGGAGGCGCTGCGAACGTTGGCAAAGCACACCGAGAAGCTGTGGGGCTGGGCCGAGCTTCCGGTCCCCGACGTTCACGCGAGGCTGGCGCTGCTGCCGGGCATCGGGCCATGGACGATCGGTTCGGTCATGGCATCCGCAATGGGTGATCCCGATGCTGTAGCGGTCGGCGACTTTCATCTCAAGAACCTGGTGTCACACGCACTGGCGGGCGAGCCTCGCGGTACGGATGATCGAATGCTCGAGCTCCTCGCTCCCTACGCCGGTCAGCGCGGACGGGTCGTTCGCCTCCTGCAGCTCGACGGTCACAGATCACCGTCTTTCGGTCCTCGCCGCCGCATCCTGCCCATGGCGAGATGGTGATGGCCAGGTCGTGATGGGCAGCCTCTGTTAGCTTCTCGTCCGGCCCTCCCGGCCCCCAGACCACGATGACAGAAACCCTCGTACCACAGCTCGCGGCCACTGACGAAACATCGACACTCTGGTACCGCATCCTCGCCAAGGTCGGGCTGGTCTACATCTTCTCCCGTCTCTGTGTGCTTGCCGGCGCGGCCGTCGTCGCCGCCGAACTGCGCGCCGACATCAACCAGATCAAAGGCATTCCCGACGTTCCCTTTGCCGACCCGCACATCGCCGGACGTCCGATACCTACCTCGGCGTTGGCGCCGATGCTCGATGTGCTGTCGTCGTGGGACGGCATCTGGTACCTGCGCATCGTGCGCGATGGGTATCCCCGCCATGTGATGCCGCACGTCACATATTTCGTCCCGGACGCCCGCGCTGCCTTCTTCCCGGCCTATCCGCTGCTCGTCAGGTTCGTCGACAAGCTCTTGCCTGGCGGCGATACGACGGCTGCCCTCGCAACCAACTTCGTGCTCGGCGCAATCGCCATCTTCCTGCTCGGCGTACTGGCCCGACGCCTGTACGGAGATCAGGTCGCCGCAAAAGCAATGGTCCTCGGGGCGATGTTTCCGGGCAGCTTCGTGTTGTCGTTCGCCTACACCGAGGCGCTCCTGCTCGTGTTCGCCATGGGCTGCCTGTGGTGCTTGATGTCGGAGAAGTGGATCTGGGCCGGGGTGCTGGCGGCACTCGGCACCGCGACGCGACCAAACGGCCTGGCACTGGTCCTGGCATGCGCGGTTGCTTCGTTCATCGCCATTCGTCGCGAACGGAAGTGGAAATCGCTGGCCGCGCCCCTGCTCGCTCCGGGAGGTTTCGTCGCGTTCCAGATCTGGCTTGGGCACCACACGGGCGAGGCGGGCGTGTGGTTCCGCGTGCAGAGTGAGGCGTGGGGCGAGGGTGCCAGCTACGGGCTGACGGCGATACGCAAGACGTTCGAGGCTTTCGCCAGACCGTTGACGTCGCCCACCAACATCATCACCGCGGCCAGCGTCATGACGATGGCGTTGATGATCTACTTCGGCTATCGCAAGCGGTTGCCCCCGGCGATGATCGCCTACAGCGCAGGCATCATCGTCTTGATGCTGATACCCAACACGGTCACGGCGCGGCCGCGGTTCCTGTACACGGCGTTCCCACTGTTCATCTCGGCGGCCGCGTTCCTGCACTCCGATCGCCGGGATTTGTGGCCTTACGTGATCGGCGCGTGCAGCGCCGGACTGGTGACCCTCACGGCTCTCTACGGTGTCTTCGGGGCAATTCCGTGAACTGGCGCCGTCACGCGTCGGGCCAGCGGCTCGGCGTGTTGGCGCTGGCGCTCCTGGCTTACATACCCGCGTTGGCCGCAGCACCCGGGCGAATGCCGAGCGATACCAAGCTGTACCTGTACCTGAACCCCGGTCGGCTGATCTCGGACGCTCCCTACACGTGGGACAACCGTCAGTTCGCCGGATGGGTACCACACCAGACCGTCACGTACCTGTGGCCATCGGGGCCCTGGTACTGGTTGTTCGAACAACTTCGGGTGCCGGATTGGATTGCCCACCGCCTGTGGATCGCGACGCTGTTGTTCGTCGGCGGCCTCGGGGTGCGATGGGCGGCGCGGCATCTCGGGTTGGCAGGCGCCGGGGCGATCACCGCCGCCTTCGTCTACCAGCTGTCGCCGTACATCCTCCCCTACCTGTCGCGCACGTCGCTCATGCTGCTGCCGTGGGCATCGGTGGGTTGGCTGGTCGGCCTGACGATCAGATCCGCGACGCGTTCGAAGTGGCGCGACCCTGCGATCTTCGCACTCGTGATCCTCGCGGTCGGATCCCCGAACGCGACAGCGCTGGCGATGATTGCGCCTGCGCCGGTCCTGTGGTTGCTGCATGCCGCCTGGCAGCGATCGATCTCATGGCGGCGTGCCATGGCGACGGCACTGCGCATCGGTGGACTGAGCCTCGGGGTCTCCTTGTGGTGGATCGCGATGCTCGCGGTGCAGAGCCGTCACGGCGCCGACGTGTTGTCGTATTCCGAGACCCTCGAGGCAGTTTCGTTCACCTCGGTCAGCACCGAGACGCTTCGTGGCCTTGGCTACTGGCTCTTCTACATCCGCGATCCGGCCGGGTTCGCGACGAGTGCATCGGTCGACTACCTGGAGTCCGGGAGAATCATCGCGATCGGATTCGCGTTGCTCGCCTGCTGTGTCGCCGGGATCGTGTTGACGCGCTGGAGCCAGCGGAGGTACGCGGCAATGCTCGTCTTCGTCGGCATCGTCCTGGCCATCGGCGTTCATCCGATTGCCGACCCGTCGCCGCTGATGTCGCGGCTGGCCACCTCGTCACGTTCGTCGCTGTCGCTGGCGATTCGCAGCAGCACCAGAGCGTTGCCGCTGAGCAACCTGGGATTGGCGCTCGGGGCAGGTGCGTTGGCCACCGCCGCGTCCTCATGGTTCGCCGCCCGCCGTCCCCGCCTTCGCCTGTTGGCACCGGTCCTGATCATCGGTCTGGCGGTGCTCAACCTCCCGGCGTTGTTCGACGGTGGGTTCGTCGACCCTGCGCTGGAGCGCGCTGAGAACCCTCCCGCAGCCTGGAGCGCGGCCGCCCGGGAGCTCGATGCGGGCTCGACGGAGAATCGGGTCATGCAGCTGCCCGGCGCCGAGTTCGGAGCCTTCCGCTGGGGCTACACCGTCGATCCTCCCCTGCCCGGCTTGTCCACCAAGCCGCTGATCACCCGCGACCTCCTCCCACTCGGATCACCTGCGGCGATGGACCTGCTGTACGCGCTCGACGACCGCGCTCAGACCAACGTTCTCGATCCCGAGGCGATTGCTCCGGTGGCCCGGCTGTTCGGCGCCGACACGATCTTCGTGAGCAACGACATGGCGTTCGAACGCTTCCGCACACCCCGGCCGGAGCTCACCGACGCTTTGTTCGCGGCGCGCCCGCGAGGGCTCGCCGAACCCACGGCGTTCGGTCCGCCGGCTCCCAACGTTCCCGTTCTCGAAACGCTCGACGAGACCGCCATGGCCGACGCCCGGGTCGGCCAACCGATTCAACCGGTCGAGCTCGTCAAGGTTGACGATCCGGTTGCGATGGTGCGAGCGGCCTCGCGCGTCGTCGTTCTTTCGGGCAGCGGTGACGGAATCGTCGATGCCGCCGCGGCGGGCCTGGTGGACGGGAACGAGGCGATCATCTATGCGGCCGATCTTCGCAGCAGCGATCGGATCGAGGATGCCGATCTTGTCGTCGCGACAGACTCGAACCGGGACCGCGCCCATCAGTGGCGCGGCACACAAGACGTCGTCGGCTTCACCGAGACCGGTGGGCCCGCCACCGACGTGTTGACACGGGACACCGCGGACCAACGGCTTCCGGTGTTCGCCGACGATGGAGTCGAGCACCAGACGACCGCAGCGGTCGAAGGACTGCAGGTGCGGGCGACCAGCTATGGCGAGCCCTTTGCGTACCGCCCAGAAGCCAGACCGGCAATGGCTGTCGATGGCGATCCGGCAACTGCGTGGCTCGTCGCCGACAGGTTCAATCCGATCGGGCAACGCATCGAGGTCACCGGCGACCTCTCGACGTTGTCACTGCTCCAGTCCCAGCAACCCGGTGCGTCACGGATGATCTCCGCCGTGCGCCTCGAGTTCGACAACGCCCAGCCTCAATCGCTCGATCTCGACGAGAGTTCGTTGGCCGGCAGCGGCCAGCCCATCGAGGTCCCTGCCGGTGCCAGTTCCGTAGGGATCACGATCACCGCTGTTGCCGAACGCCCCGGTGCGACGGATCCGGGACCGTCAGCCGTTGGCTTCGCAGAACTCGGCCTCGGTGCACACCCCGAGGTGGTGGCGTTGCCGACCGACACGACGGATGTTCCCGCAGGAACGCCTCTGGCGATCGTCGTGACGCGACTGAGGACCGATCCGCTCAACCGGTGGCGCAGCGATCCCGAGCCGAGGATCATCCGCGAGCTCACGACCGGCACCGACCGCGACTTCGCCGCGCACGTCACTCTACGTCTCGACGCGCGTGCGTCCGACGAGGTGCTCAACCAACTTGCCGGCACCGTCACCGCCGTCTCCAATCGTCGGCTCACGGGCGATCCGCAGGCCACCGCCGTACATGCGATCGATGGTGACGCCGCGACGGCCTGGACATCGCCGTTCTCGAACGTCACCGGCTCGACGCTGACGATTCCCCTGGACCCGTCGATAGCGCTCTCGTCGCTGGTCGTCACCCAGCCTGTCGACCAACGTCACAGCATCATCTCGCACGTTGTCGTGAGCATCGGCGGCATCAGCACCGCCCTCGACCTAGGGCCACCCGATGATCGAGGTCAGAGCACCGTCACATTCCCGGCGGTAGCCGGCCCATCGTTGACGTTGGTGATCGACGATGTCGACGCCCGCACCACCGTCGACCGACGATACGCCGAGACAACCGTCCTTCCCGTTGCGATCCAAGAAGTCGAGGCGCCGGCGATTGTCGCTCCGCGGCTCGCCGGGACCACACCGCCCGTGTGTCGCACAGACCTCGTCACGCTCGACGGTCAGCCGCTGGCGGTGTCGGTTGACCACGACGCCGTCACCAGGCTGCTGGCTCGGCAGGCCGTCGACGCGCAGCCATGCGACGCGGCAGCCGTGCACCTGACCACGGGCGCTCATCGACTGACGTCCGCCGCTGGAGCGGCTACGGGCATCGATGTCGATCGCATCGTTCTCAGTGATGCCCCGCCTGCTGTCGAGGCCTCCCCCATTCCGACCGTTGTTGTTCAGCGCACGCTCACGACTCGCACCGCAACGGTGACGAACTGTCCGACCGGTTGCTGGCTCATACTCGGGGAGGGCTACAACGACGGCTGGCGGGCCACCTCCGGGTCGACGGCGCTCGGCGCGCCCCGGCAGATCTCCGGCGGGTTCAACGGCTGGTGGCACCCAGGCTCGGATGCACCCGTGGTCGTGACGATGACGTGGACGCCTCAGCGAACGATGTGGATCGGCATGGCGTCGGCCGCCCTCGCCGTGCTTGCATGTGCGGCACTGATGTGGCGCGACAAGGATCGCGCCGAGATCCCAGTCCCCGAAGCACCAGTGGCGGATTGGCCGCCGCGACCGGTCGATCGGCGTCGCGCCGCGATTGCGGCGGCAGCCCTCGTCGTGCTGGCGTGCCTGACGATCTCACCCAAGTACGGGCTCTTCGCCGCCGTGATGGGCGTGGCCATCATTGTCTTCAGGCGACCGGTGGTCGCGGGTGGCGCAGCGGTGGCTCTGACCCTCGCACTCGCAGCAGTGATCGTTCGGCGACAATTGCGCTACCGGCTGGTGGCCAACCCCTCGTGGCCTGCGGCCTTCGATGATCTGCACCGAGCCGGACTGCTGGTCGTCGTGCTCCTGCTCGCCTCGACCATCGCCGACGATTCCCCGGACCAGGAGGAAGAACAACTATCGTGAAGTCTCGTGTTACACGACCCACGACCGTGCCTGTCTGTGGTTGTGCCGTGCTACAACGAGCATGCCACCATCTTGACGCTGTTGAAGCACGTCGCCGACTCCCCATGGGTGCGCGAGATCATCGTGGTCGACGACGGTTCGACCGACGATACCCGGGCGATCTTGGCCGACCTCGACAATCCGATGGTGCGCGTGATCGTGCACGAACGGAACCAGGGCAAGGGCGCGGCGTTGAGAACAGGCTTCGCTCAGTCGACGTCGGAGTTCATCATCGTCCAGGATGCAGATCTCGAGTACGACCCCAACGAGTTCGGGGATCTGTTGCCACCGATCCTCGACGACAAGGCCGACGTGGTCTTCGGCTCGCGATTCCTCTCCGGCCGTCCGCACCGCGTTCTCTACTTCTGGCACTCGATGGGCAACCGATTGCTGACCCTTGCCTCCAACATGTTCACCGGTCTCAACCTGTCCGACATGGAGACCTGTTACAAGCTGTTCCGCCGGGAAGTCATTCAATCCATCACGATCGAGGAGGATCGATTCGGATTCGAACCCGAGATCACGGCCAAGGTTGCCAAGGGCGGCTGGCGGATCTACGAGGTCGGGATCTCGTATTCGGGCCGGACCTACGCGGACGGCAAGAAGATCGGCCGACGCGACGCTGCCCGAGCCCTCTACTGCATCCTGCGTTACTCGAAGGTCGGCGACCGATTTCGCCGCCGCAGTTGATCCGGTCATCGCGTTGAGAAATCCGCTCCGACGACGACATCTTCAGCGAACGCCCGAGGCGTTCGACGCCGCCGACAAGAACCTTGCCGATGTTCTCGAAGAGCTCGACGGCGCCAAGAACTACTCGTCGTGGATCATCGAGACGATCGCCCCGCACATCAGCGGTCGCATACTCGAGGTCGGCGCCGGGCGTGGCACGTACTCGACCTACTTCGCCGACCGCGGCCATCTCACTGCGCTCGAACCCTCCGAGTCGAACAGCGCCGTGCTGCGCGAACGGCTGAAGGATCATCCCAACGTCGTCGTGGTCACGGCGCAGCTCGATGGAGCTGCGGCCCCAGGCTCCTACGACACTGCCGTCCTGCTCAACGTCCTCGAGCACATCTCCGACGACCATCAAGCTCTCGGAGACATATACGAGGCTCTGGCTCCTGGCGGGAAATTGGTGCTCTGGGTGCCGGCGTTCGAGGGCTTGTACGGCAAGTTCGACCAACGCATCGGTCACTACCGTCGCTACCGTCGCAACGAGCTGCTGGCGTTGGTCCACAACGTCGGGTTCCAACAGGTCACGGCGAAGTACGCCAACATGCCAGGCTTCTTCGCGTGGTGGCTGGTGGTACGTGTCCTCGGGCGGGCTCCCACCGCCGGCCGGTTGGCATCGACATACGACCGCTTCTTCATCCCGGTCATCAGCCGAGTCGAGCGCTTCGTGCGACCACCGATCGGTCAGTCGCTGCTGGTCGTCGCCCAGCGGTCGTAGATGGCGCTCTCGACCGCGACGCCACCGCAGCGGACTTCGGGTAGCCACCAGCCGCGTCCTCACATCGCAGCGCTCGACGGGCTTCGCGGTCTGGCAGTCATCGCCGTGCTCTTGTTTCACGCCGGCAAGTTGCAAGGTGGATTCCTCGGTGTCGACCTGTTCTTCGCGCTGTCCGGCTTCTTGATCACGTCACTGCTGCTGGCCGAGGTGGACTTGACAGGACGGGTGCGACTCGTTGCCTTCTGGGGGCGCAGGTTCCGCAGGCTTCTTCCTGCGGTGCTCCTCTTGCTCGTCGTCGTCACGGTGATCACAACGATCGTGGCAAGCGTCCCCGAACGGGCCGCAACGCTCAATGACGGTCCGTGGGCACAGGCCTACGTCGCCAACTGGCACGCGATCGCGGGCCACCGCGATTACTGGGCGTCGTTCGAACTTCCGCGGATGTTCGGTCACCTCTGGAGCCTGGCGATCGAGGAGCAGTTCTACCTGGTCTGGCCGATCGTCGTCGGGGTGATTGCCTGGCGGGGCCGGCAGGTGCATCGAGCCGTCATCATCTTCTGCGTCGTTGCATCGCTGTTGTCGCTGTGGCGCATGATCGCGTTGTTCAATCCCGCCGATCCAACTCGCGTCTACATCGGCACCGACACGCGGGCCAGCAGTCTCTTGCTCGGCGCAGTGTTTGCGGCTGCGCCGCTGCGAGCGGCCGCCGTTCGTGTCACGTCTCGACTCGGTGTTCTGTTCGGCCCAGCGGCCGCGGCCATAGCGGTGGCCATCGCGCTGTCGTGGTTCTTGATCGACGGACCGTCGTCCAAGTGGCTCTTCCATGGCGGGCTCTTCGCCCACTCACTGCTTTCGGCACTGCTCGTCGCGGGCTGCGCCGCACGACCCGACGCGGCGGTGTCGCGGTGGATCGGGTGGGGGCCTCTGCGGGTCACCGGCGTGCTGTCGTACAGCCTCTATCTATGGCATTGGCCGATCTACGCGCTGCTGACCGCTCAGCGGGCACACACATCCGGGTGGACCCTGCTGGCACTGCGAGTCGCCGTTTCGTTTGCTGCGGCAGCGTTGTCCAAGGTGTTCGTCGAAGACCCCGTTCGGTTCAGGGCGATGTGGGCCCGCGGCTCGACCGGTGTGGCGACGTTGGTGGGTGTTTCGGTTGCTGTCGCCGCCTTCTGGGTCCTGGTTCCCCACCCTGCAACTGCGCCGGCCGTCTTCTCGCTCGACCAGTTCGCGTCGACAACCGTCGCTCCGACGACCAGCAGCGCTCCGACGACCTCTGCGGCACCGGCTTCAACTGCAGTGCCCGCTACTTCGGTCGCCACCACCGTGCCGGCAGCGACGACCACGTCCACGTTGCTCGCTCCGACGCATCGGGTGTTGATGCTCGGCGATTCGATCGCCTTCGACGAATGGCCGGCAGTCGCGTCGGCAATGTATGCCGGAAAGATCGCAATCTCCAGCTACGTGTCGCCAGGGGCGGGTCTCCTCGACACGAAGTACGACTCGACGACGTTCATCGACAAATCGGTCGTCGACTTCCAACCCGATCTGGTGCTCTACCAGGGCTCGTTGTGGGACTTCGGAACCGTCGAAGAACAGCGTGTTGCGTACGAGCGATTCGCCGACGTCGTCCTGGCTCAGGGTGCCCGACTCGCATTCATCACCATCCCGCCGATAAGAACCGACCAGCAGGACGTCGAACAGCTTTCGACGCTGCCCCAGGTGATGAAGGACGTTGCCGACGAACACCCGGGGCAGGTCATGGTCTTCAACACCGACGACATCTGGGGTCCGCTCTTCATCCAGGATGTCAACGGCGACAAGGTCCCCGAGCGAAAGCCGGACGGCGTGCACTTTTGCCCCTCCGGTGCAGCGATGTACGCGATCTGGCTGATGGACGAGTTGCAGCTGCGGTTCACCGATTTCGTCCCCGTTCCGCCTGCACTGTGGGCCACGGGCGCCTGGATCGACGATCCCCGTTACAAGCAGCCCGCCGGGATCTGCGCAGCCCTGCCCTGACCCGCCAACGAAGGTCCGCCAACGGGCCTCAACCGGCGCAAGGTGGGGGTTGGGGCGAGACCTCGTAGCCGTTGACGCCAACCGGAAGTTCGACCACGGCTGCGGGTTGACGTAGATCCGTGTACTGCTGGAGCAGGGGCTTGGCTTCGCTGGGAAGGGCGGGCGCGAACGCCAGGGCAGTGTGCCCCCACCTCGTGAAGAGCAGCGGGCGAAGTTCGCTGTGCCCAGTCGTGCACAGGACGTTCAGCAGCTGGCGTTCGAGCTCGTCGGACCGCGTCACCTCAGCGGCGGACCGCACATCGAACGACGCTCTGACGACCGCACCCGGCAAGTTCGAGAACGCATCGATCACGGGCGTGCTGGTGACGAACCACAGGGTGCTGTCGGCCTGCTGGTCGCTGACGACCCTGAACGGCATCACTCCCGCCTCGCCCCACGGACCGACGCCGGCGTGCAGACCGTGCCGTTCGAGATCCAGTGCCAACCCGAACCCAGCCGCTCCTAGTGCAACCGGATCGAACTCGTTGATCTGGTAGCGGGCGGTGCGATCGAGAGAACGTTGCAGTTGCCCCGACAACGCGCCCGTCATGGTGCTGTCGCGTCGATATGGCACCTCAGCGGTGAGCGCTCGACCGACGCCGACTGCAGTTATGACCACAGCAACGGCCACGCCTATTCGAGCGGCGGTCAGCAGCGTGCGGTCGTCGCGGTCGCTCGCCGTGTGCTCCCGCCACGTCAGCCAGCACGACCACAGGCCCGCAGCGACCCACATCGCGACCAACGGCGACATCCAGCGGATCACGTACTCGAAGAAGGTTCCGAAGATCCTCGTCGTGGAGACAAACCCGAGCGCGGTTGCCGCGGCAAGGACCGCGTAAAGCGACAGTTCGACACGCTCTCGCCGCGCCAACGCCCACCGCACGGATACCGTGATCAGCACCACGAAGAGAACGAAGCCGACGTAGTTGGGTGTGCTACGCGGGTCCTTGTGCGCATCGATGATCCAGGGCCCGAGGAGGTTGAATCGGCCGATCATCGCTTTGAGGGCTGCAGCCGCTCCGACGAAGGGCGCGCCCGGATCGCTGAACTGGTGGTACAGCTTGCGCAGGTTGCCCGTGCCCGGGTGGAGTTGTTCGATCACCGGCGGCAGCCAGGCGATGATCATCGTCGCCATGGCGATCAGCAGCCATCGCAGCGGATGGCGATCGGCGAGGCGGTCTGTGCGCCACCACAGCCAGCCCAACCAGACCAACCCTCCCCCGAGCAAGCCGACCACCAGCACCGTGTAGCTGATGTGGGTCTGCACGCAGTGACTCCCGACGGCGACGGCGACCGGCAGCAGCGCCAAGTGCTCGCACACGAGACCCCACACCAGGATCAGGAACAGTGCAAAGGCGAAGACGGGCACCCAGACGTTCCAGGGCTCGAGGAAGAAGCGGGGAGCGACCGCGACGGTGGTTGCAGTCAGGCTCAGCGCCGTGAGGGCTGCGATCGAGGTGCCGCCCACGCGCTTCGCCACGACCACCGAACCGGCGATAGCGGCCAGGTGCAGCACGTTCACGGCGGTAGCAAGCGCAAACGCGGAGGATCCGAACAACTTGTAGAAGGGGTAGAGGAGGTAGGCCATGCTCGGTCCCGGTGTCGAGCCATGCTCCTGCACTCGAGCTGCGACACCGATCAGCGGTGCATGACCGGGGATAGCGCGCACGAGGAACTCGGTGTGGGCGAAGTCGCCCGTCAGGAACCAATGCGACCCGGCAACCGCAATGAGAGTGACGATCACGACGATGCCGGCGGGGACGGCCATCACAATCGGGTGGCTCCGGCACATGGCCAGGAGTCTCGTCACGGCAGTTGGGCGACGATCAGGCGAGCGACGCGATCGCCTCCTTCCTCTGTCAACACACCGTCCGCGGTGCGTACGGCAACGGTGCCGTCAGCCGTACATGTCTCCCACCACTGGCACGGCATCGCAGTGGCGGTCAACTGATCGCCGATGAAGCTGCTCGGATCGATCAGGGTGGCCCCTGCCTGCGCGGCTGCGCCCTCGACCCCGCTGCGACCCGGTTGGGCAACTACCACCACGGTATGACCCTTGGCAGCCTGCACGGCGCTTGTCACGGCATTGCTGTCGCAGCCGTCCGCGGAGGCGAAGGACAGGACTATCGCGGCAGGATCGGCTTCGGCTTCGATCCTTGTAACCGCGTCAGCGGCATCGCACCACGAGGTGGCCTCGCGATCCCAGCGCAGACTGCGCCCATCTTCGTGGATTCGGTGGGTCACGGGACTCTCCGTCGATGTGAGGAACCCATCGGTCAGCAGCACGACATCGGTGCGCGAATCCTGACCCGAGATGGTCGGCCACTGCCACCACAGCAGGCCTGCCGCAACCGCAACCACGGCCACGAGCTTGACTGGCGAGGAGACGAGCTCACGGCTCCAACGACGTGCGGGACTCACCAGGTGGCGAGGGTAGCAGGCGACTATGGTCGGCAGCCGTGGGAGACTGGTCTGCAACGCGATGGCCGTTGCGCGCCGGTGTGATGGCAGCCATCGCCTCCACGGCACTGCTCATGCAACGGGTAGGGATCGCCGGCAACCGGCTTGGTTCAGGGTGGAGCGGCGCGGTGCTGGCCAGGTTCGACCTCGCGGTCCCGCTGTTGATCGCACTGGTTGCGTTCGTTGGTGCCCACCGGTCCCTCTCTCGCGGCACCGTCGGGTACGGCATGCGGGTCCTGCCGGCGATGTACGTCGGCTGGGCGCTGACCATTCTGTTCGCGAAGGCCGCGCTGCACGTGCAGGCCTCGCCTGGTCGACTCCTGACGACGTTCGTCTTCTTTCGCGGCAATGGCGCTCCTCTGCTCGGTCTCGGCGCGGGACCGTTGCTCCTTACCATCGCATTGACAATCGTGTTGATGCCCGTCCTGGTCGGAATCAGCCGCGGCCGGCCGGCCGGCGCCCAGCCCTGGGCCATCCCCGTCGGCTTGCTGGTCGCCGGCCTCGTCTACCGGCTGGTGTGCACGGCGTCTGGTCACACGTCGCTGTTCGGTCCGCTGAGTTGGTTGCCGAACTACCTCGACCTCATCGGGCTCGGGCTCGGGGTCGCGCTCGTCGATCATTCGGTCACCGATGATCGGACGCGCCGCCGCATCAGGGTTGGCGGCCTGTTGGTGGCGGTTGCTTCCTTCATCGTTGCGGCGTTCGGCCTCGGTCTGCCGCGGTCGCCGCGGCTCGCGTCTGCCGGTGACGTGCATCTGTATGCACTCGCGGCACTGACCTTTGCAGCGGGCGTGCTCTGCGGGGCATGCCTGATTCCGCCGTTGTTCCTTCGGCGCGGTGCACCGCGACTGGCCACGGTCCTTGCTGTGGCGGCGCCGGGCATCTTGCTGGCAGGTGAACCGGCATTCGTGCTCGTCGCCCGCCAATACCACGAACGAGTCTTCCAGTTCGATGGCGGCACGTTTCTCCGCGGCAACGTTGTCGCACCGTTCGTCTGGTCGTTGCTGATCGCTTGCGCATTCGGCGTCGTGGTCGTTGCCGCCGTCGGTGGAGTCGATCTCGTGAGACGCGGTGAATGGCGTGAGATCGTCCGATCGCGGATGGCGCTGCCGGCGGTCGTTGCCACTGGCTTCTTCGTTCGCGTCGTCACGCTGCTGACCGTCGCGCCCGAGCGCACGGACGGCGGCGACCCGCTCTTCTACCACACCACTGCGAACCTCCTCGCTCGTGGACGCGGCTTTCCGGAGCCGTTGAGATGGATTGCGTTCGAGGCACACCGACCAAGTGCGTTCCACGGCCCTCTCTACCCCATCGTGCTGTCGATCAGTTCTCGCTTCGGCGGCACCAGTTACTTCGACCACAAGATGATGTCGATCGTGATCGGTACGGCGGTCGTGTTGGCCGCCGGAATCCTCGGCCGCCGACTCGGTGGACCGATCGTCGGCTTGGCCGCGGCTGGGTTCGCCGCGACCTACCCGAACTTGTGGCTCATCGACAGCCTGCTCTACCCCGAGGGCTTGATGGCGCTGCTGGTCACCGTGACGATGATCGTGGCTTATCGCTGGCGCGATCGTCCCCGCCTGAGGACCGCGGCACTGTTCGGCGCGGTCATCGCGCTCGCCGCATTGGCCCGGGGCGAAGGCGTTCTGCTGCTGCCGCTGCTGGCACTCCCATGGATCATGCTGACTCGTTCGTTGTCGCGGCGGGCACGGCTCAAGCATCTGTTGGTGACGGGCGCTGCGTGTGCGGTGGTGCTGGCTCCTTGGATGATCCGCAATGCGACCACCTTCGAGAATTTCGTTCCCTTGTCCACCAACGGCAACGAGGTGATGGTCTACGCCAACTGCGCGTCGGCGTACAACGGGCAGTTCGCCGGTTACTGGGACTTCCAATGTCAAGAGCGTGTTCGCCGGGCCAAGGGCGATCCTCCGGGCGACGAGTCGCAGACAGCGCTGTACTGGCGCTCGCTCGGCTTCGACTACGCCCGCGAGCACATCGGCGAACTGCCTCGCGTGATGACCCTTCGTGTGCTGCGTCAGTGGGAGCTGTTCCGACCGCTGCAGAACGTGACGCTCGGTGGCATCGAGGGCCGCAACCGCGATGCCAGCAGCATGGGTCTGCTGATGTTCTACGGGCTCGCCGGGTTGTCGATCGTCGGTGCCGTCTCCATGCGTCGCCGTCGTATCCCACTGCTGCCCCTCGGCGCTCAGTTCCTCAGCGTGACCATCACCTCCGCATACACGTACGGCACGGTGCGCTTCCGCGCCCCCGCGGAGCCGGCGCTGTGCGTGCTCGGCGCCGTTGGACTGGTTCCGGTCGTTGCTCTCGCGCGCCGGTGGTTGGCGCGCGGTGCGAGTGATGATGACGAGGGACCGGAGCTGAACGGCGCGCCGTTTGTGCTCGGTGGCTCGGGCGGGCTTCGACCGCGTGTGGCCGGCGCGTGGCAGCGCGGTGCCCTTGCAACGTGGGCGGCGATCGGATCGGTCCTGGCGGTGATCGCGCTGCCGTTGCGCGGGCTGTACCACACCACGGGCGGCACCATGGAGGAAGCCTTCATGATGGTATTCCCGGAGCGCATGTTGAAAGGCGACCTGCCCAACCGCGACTTTCTCCACTTGTATGGCCCAGGCGCACTACACGTGTTGATGGGTTGGTACAAGGTCGTGGGCATCTCGCTGGAATCCGAGCGCACGTTCGGGCTCATCCAACACCTCGGGATCATCTTCGCTCTGTTCGCCCTGGCCCGTCCATGGGGCCGGATCGCCGCGGCCTGCATTGCCGGTCTGGCAGTGTTCTACGTGCTGACCCCGATCGGGCTCACGGCGATGGCCTGGAACGGCGGGCTTGCCCTGTGCCTGTGGAGCATCGTGTTCGCGCTGCGCGCTCGAACGGTCAGCAACCCGCGCCGATCGCTGATAGCGGCTGGGCTTCTGGCGGGTTTGGCGCTGACGTACCGACCCGACCTCGCGCTCGCCCTAGGCCTCGTCTACGGGTGGTATCTGTGGCGCAACCCTCGGTGGCGCACGTTCGTGCTCGCTGGTGTGGTCGGACTGTTGCCCATGTGGGCGCACGTCGCGCTGGTGGGACCGAGCACCGCGTTTCGTGGAATGGTGATCGACCCGGTGTTCAAGCTGCGTGCCGGTCGCGAGCTTCCACGACCGCCGTCGTGGACTCACCTCGACGGTTCGTTGCAGGCAATCGCCGAGCTCGTGCCGCCTTGGTGGAAGGTACCGGCGCTCTCTGCTCCAAAGTCGTTGTTCTTGTGGTTCTTCGCGATGCTCATCGTGCCGGTCGTGCTCGTCTGGGTCGCCGTGCGATTGTGGCGACGCTCCCCCACGCCTCGCGCTGCGACACTGTTGTGCGGCGCACTGTTCAGCGTCGGCGTGGCACCGCAGGCGTTGCAACGACCGGATTCGACGCACTTGTCCTGGGTCACCTGCATCTCGTTCCCACTGCTGATACTGGCCGTGGTCGAGTACCTCAGGGATCGGTGGCCACGAACGACCCAACGCCAGCGTGTCACGGCCGGTGTCGCCGCAGCAGTTGCCCTCACCCTCGTTGTCGCCCCACTGTTCACGTTCCGCTACTACCTGCTGCACACGCGAGTCAGCGTCGGGAACGTGCAGACTCCGTTCCCGGTCTCGCGACACGGTCGCCGCTTCTACCTTGGCGATTTCGGGCCGTACCTTGCCAGTCGCGATGTGATTGCCGACCTCGATGCGATGTCCAAGCCGGGCGAGCGGCTCCTGGTGGGTCCCAGCGACCTCCGGCGCACCTGGTACAGCGACGCCTTCTTCTACTACCTGTTCCCCGAGCTGACACCGGCGACATACTTCATCGAGATGGATCCCGGACTTGCCAATGCTCCCGGCTCGCGGCTGGCGTCGGAGGTCGCGTCCTCGGACTGGGTGATCTTGACAGGCTTCTGGGACGGTTGGCGCGAGCCGAACAGCTCCATGGACTTCGGCTCGGACGTGCCGAACCAGGTGTTGGCCAAAGACTTCTGCGAAGTGCGCAGCTACCAGAACAACCTGGTTCGACTGTTCCACCGATGCACGCCGTGAGCACCTTGTCGCGCCTGCGGTCGTTCCATCGACGGCGGATCAGCATCCCGGTCGTCGAGGAAGCGCTGGTGCTCGACGTCGGTAGCGGCGACAAACCGCATTGGCGAGCCGACGTGCTCCTGGACCGCTACGTCGGCGACGAGCACGGCGGTCAACGATCGGGCGCGCGTGCTGCTCGCGTGGACCGCCCGCTGTTCGATGCCGACGCGGCCGACATGCCCTTCGCCGACAAGGTCTTCGACTTCGTGATCTGCTCGCACGTCCTCGAACACGTCGAGCAGCCAGACCGGGTTGTCTCCGAACTGACGCGGGTCGCCAAAGCCGGTTACATAGAAGTGCCCAGCGCAGCGAGCGCCAAGATCGTCGATTTCCCGAGCCACCTCTGGTGGGTCACGTTGGAGGACGGGGTGCTGCTGTTCACCGCCAAGACCGCCGCGTACTTCGATCCCGACATCGACCGATATCTCACCGACAGTGGAATGCGCCAGCCGTTGGCGGATCTGCTCGACAAGCACCTCGACCACCGCGTCATCGAGTTGCCCTGGCGCGACACCGTCGCCTGCCGCGTCGTCGGTTCACCTCCCGCCGACCTCGTTGCCGCGGCTCGTCAGGTCGACTCCCACCATCGCGGCGGCGAGACCTTGGCCTCGCGCGCCCTGACGACCGTGCTCACCCTGCCCCTCCGGCGGCGCAGACATGGCGCCCCCATCCTCTACGACGACATCGTGCGCCCCGACCTGCGCACCGGTATCCCCGAACCCCTGACCCCCAAGATCTATCGAACTCCCTGACGCTTGGTGCGGTCGAAGAGGCCCCACTTGGTCACGAGGACCATCGACTCGGCGATGATTCGAGCCGACATCTTCGACGTTCCGAACTGGCGATCGCGAAACACGATCGGAGTCTCCACGATCTTCGATCCGTTGGCGATCAACTTGCGGACCAACTCGGTCAGGAATGCGTACCCCTCGGCCGTGGTCGAGGCGGGGTCGACAGCCCGCAATGCGTCGGCACGATACGCGCGGAAGCCGGACGTGCAGTCGCGAACCGGCAAGCGCAGGACCGCGGCGGTGTATCGGTTGCCCCACTTGGACAGGAGACGACGATGTAGCGGCCAATCGACTGTTGATCCCCCAGGTACGTAGCGTGAGCCGACCACTGCATCCGCGCCGTCGGTGATCAGTTGCAGCATGGTCGGGATGGTCGCTGGATCGTGGGAGAAGTCGGAGTCCATCGAGACGATTGCGTCGTAGCCCTCGTCGAAGGCCGTGGTGAACCCGTGGCGGTATGCAGCGCCGAGACCCTGCTTGCCGGCACGGTGCAGCACCTTGATGCGACCGAGCTCGGACGCGGTCTCCTCGGCGAGCCCTGCTGTTCCGTCGGGACTGTTGTCGTCGACGACGATCACGTCGGCGTCGGGTACCGCCTGGCGCACTGCGCGCAGAAACCCGACAATGTTCTCCGCCTCGTTATAGGTCGGCAACACAACGACGACACGCACGGGCGGCGAGCGTAGCCGCAGCACATCTGCGACGGACCCTCAGCTCGCCCGCGTTTCGCCCGGCGAAGCTAACCTGACCGGCTCGCATGGCCTGGGATTCGCGTCACCATCAGCTCGACGGAATCGTCGGCCCTTTCGCCGACATGCTCCTGGCCGCGGATCTGCCTCTGCTGCCAGCCGGGCGACGCGCCGAAGCAGTGCAGTTCGTTCAACGGCGTGTAGCGGTGATTCCCAGTCTCACCCGCTTCGGAGTGACGGTGATCGGCTTGCTCTACCGCGGACTGATCGCGGTTCCCTTCGGCGTGTCAGCGGCCCGGTTCCTGTCATCCAAACCCCTCCCGGTCCTGGGCGAATACCCGCGCCTGGTCCGCTCGCTGGGTTACGCCTACATCTGGGAACGTTGGCCGGACACGATGCCGAACGGATCGCAGCGATGATTTCGGAAGCAGCCTCGTCGCAGATGCAGGCCGAGATCCTGGTCGTTGGCTCCGGCGCCGGTGGGGCGACGACGGCCGCGGTTCTTGCAGAGGCCGGCTTCGACGTGTTGATCGTCGAGGAGGGTGAGTGGGTGGAGCAGGGCTCGGTCGTGCCGTTCTCGTTGGAGCAGATGGACCGGCAATATCGCTCGGGCGGGGTGACAGTGGCGCTCGGACTGCCATCGATCGCCTACACAGAGGGCCGGTGCGCCGGCGGCGGCACCGAGATCAACAGCGGCCTGTACAGGCGCCCGCCCGACGATGTGCTGCAGAGGTGGGCCGTCGACTTCAAGATTGCCGAGCTCGACCACGACGAGGTGCTCGCGATCGCCACAGAGGTCGAGCAGACGATCAGCGTGACGACTGTCCCTGGCCGGCCGAGCGCGCCGAGCGAGGTGTTGCAACGTGGCGCGCAGCGACTTGGGTGGCAGAACAGCGAGATACCCCGGTGGATGAAGTACGCGGATGGGGATCCGAAAAGTGGTCAGCGTCAGAGCATGACCCGCACCTACCTTCCCCGGGCCGTCGTGGCCGGGGCACGGCTGGCGACCGGCTGTCGTGTGGACGCGCTGGAGATGACGGGTGGCAACGCGAACCGCGCGACGACCACGTTGGCGAACGGCAGCCGCGGAACGATCGGGTTCCGACATGTCTTCGTGTGCGGCGGGGCGATCCAAACGCCTGCGCTGCTTCAGCGTTCGCGCATCAGCGGGCACATCGGTCGCTCGCTGGCGGTGCATCCAACGGTGAAGCTGGCCGCTCGCTTCGTCGACGAGCTGAACGTTCCCGACGATGTACCGGTCCATCAAGTGAAGGAGTTCGCACCAGATCTTTCATTCGGCGGTTCGGCCAGCCAGCCCGGCCTCGTCGCGCTAGCGCTCAGCGACCAATGGGACACGTTCGCGCGCGCGGTCACAGACTGGCGACGCATCAGCGTGTACTACGCGGCGATCACCAGCGAAGGGCGCGGCAGGGTACGTGCTGTGCGCGGATTGCGCGATCCGATCGTCACGTATGGGTTGACGCGACGCGATCGCGCATTGCTCGGCAGCGGTCTGGCCCGGTTGGCGTTGCTGATGCTCGAGGCGGGTGCGGACGAGGTGTATCCCTCATTCCGCGGTGCACCGCTCGTTCGCAAGCGCGCTGACCTGGCGGTACTGCGGTCCAGATTTGCCGCCGGCAAGGCCAGCGTCATGACCGTTCATTTGTGTTCGACGGTGCCGATGGGCGAAGACACCACCAAGTGCGGAGCCAACTCGTTCGGGCGCGTGCACGGCACGAAAAATGTGTGGGTCAACGACGCCTCTCTGCTGCCGACCGCACCCGGCGTCAACCCGCAGGGCACCGTGATGGCGTTGGCGATTCGCAACGCTCGGCGGTTCGCGGGGGCGGAGCGCGCCCGTGGTTGACCGTTTCGACCCTCCCGAGACGACGGTCATCACCGGCGCGACAGGATGGCTGGGGCGCGCCTTGGTCGCTCGCCTCCTCGCCGATCCGTCCCGGCGACGACTGAGAGTGCTCGCTCGTACTACGGCAGAGTCCCACCTCCTTGAGTCACTCGGGCCGGTTGAGATCGTGATCGGCGACATCACCAAACCGGACACGATCGCCCGCCTCCTGTATGGCACAGGAGTTCAGGTCGACGTGATCCACACCGCCGGTGTCATCCATCCGCGCCGGACCAGAGAGTTCTTCGAGGTCAACACCAACGGCACCAGGAACGTGGCTGAAGCGGCTCTCGATCACGGCGTTCGCCGACTGGTGCACGTCTCGTCGAACAGCCCGTTCGGTACCAACCCGCAATCGGCCGACACCTTCCGGGCGATCGAGCCGTACAACCCGTACTTCGGCTACGGCCGTTCCAAGATGGAGGGTGAGTTGGCGGTGTTCGAGGCGATCGAGCGAGGCCTCGATGCCACCATCGTCCGGCCGCCGTGGTTCTACGGACCATTTCAACCACCTCGGCAGACGACGTTCTTCCGGCTAGTACGAGCCGGCAAGTTCCCGGTCGTCGGAGGCGGCGAGCAACGACGCTCGATGGTGTACATCGACAACCTCGTCGACGGTGTCCTCGCCGCGGAGTTGGCGTGCGCAGCGAGAGGCCAGGGATATTGGGTTGCCGACGATCATGCCCACACGGTGAACGAGATCGTCGAAACGGTCGGCCGCGCCCTGAGCGATGAGGGATTCGATGTGAAGGCGCAGTCGACGAGGCTGCCGGCCGTCGCGGGACGCCTGGCCGAGATGGGCGACCGTATCGTTCAACGTCTTGGCCGCTACCAACAGCAACTTCACGTGCTCGGCGAGATGAACCACACGATCGCCTGCGACATCTCCGTGACGCGCAGCGAACTCGGCTATGAACCCCGCGTGGAGTTGTACGAAGGGATGCGGCGCAGCATTCGTTGGTGTCTCGAGCAGGGCGTGGAGCTGTGACCGGTCGGGCCGGACCGACCAGTCTGGTGACGGGCGGCAGCGGTTACTTCGGCTCACTGCTGGTGCAACGTCTCGTGGCTGCCGGTCACCACGTGCGCGTACTTGATCTCAACGACGCCGACGATCGACCGGCAGACGTCGAGATGGTCGTCGGTGATATCCGCGATGACGAAGTCGTCGCCAGCGCCGTGAACGGATGTGACATCGTCTTCAACAGCGTGGCCCAAGTGCCGCTGGCAAGAGACGACAGGTTGCTGCGCACCGTCAACGTCGATGGCACCGCATTGCTACTTCACCACGCGGCACGCCTCGGCGTCAGCAAGGTGGTGCACATCTCATCGAGCGCAGTATTCGGGGTGCCGGCCGTGAATCCGGTCCTACCGTCGACAGTCCCCTCCCCGGTAGAGGCGTACGGCCACGCCAAGCTGGCCGCAGAGTGGGCATGCCTCGACGCCGTCTCGAAGGGGCTGGATGTGACGATCATTCGGCCGCGCACGATCCTCGGTCACGGTCGCCTAGGGATCTTCGGGATCCTGTTCGATTGGGTCGCGGATGGCGCCGACGTCTTCGTGCTCGGAAGCGGCAACAATCGTTATCAGTTCGTTCATGCCGACGACCTCGCAGACGTCTGTTTGCTCGCCGCTGATGTGCCAGGAGCTGCAGTGTTCAACGCCGGCACCGACCGCTTCGGTACGATGCGTGAGTCTTTGGAATCGCTGTGCATGCACGCCGGCACGGGATCGCACGTCAGGTCGCTGCCGGTCCGCCCGGCCGCGGCGGTGATGAGGGCCGCTGCCGCAGTGCATGTCGCGCCGTTCGCCCCGTACCACTGGCTGATGTACTCGAAGTCTCTGTGGTTCGACATCGATCACGTCCGCGATGCATTGGGATGGCAGCCGAAGTGGTCGAACGAAGAGATGCTGGCCGAGAGCTACGACTGGTTCCTGCGCAACCGCGACGACACCGTTGGTCTCGGTCGTTCGCAGCACCGCACGATCGCCAAACAGGGTGTACTGCGACTGTTGAAGGTCGCGACCAAACTGTTGCCCGATCGGTAGTCGGCGTACGTCACCGGATCTGACTATGGAGCGCGGCGAGAATCCCGCGCGCGGATGCGTCCCACGTGAGGGTCCGAGCACGGGTCAGTCCCGCCGCGGCCAGCGCGTCGCGACGTCCGTGGTCGGTGAGGACGTCGGCCAACGTCTCACCCAGGCGATCGAGTGAGGCCAGCACGCCCGTGACCCCGTCGACGATGCTGCTGCGATGGCCGCTGACATCGGTGGCCACAGCCGGAGTTCCGCACGCAGCGGCCTCGGTGATCGTCAGCCCCCAGCCCTCCGCGAGAGAAGCGCTGCTTACCAGCCAGGCGCGTTGATATTCGGCTACCAGCTGAGCGTGTGTCAACTTGCCTGCGAAGGTGATCCATCCGCTGGCGCCATGCGCGGCAACTCGTGCCTCGAGCGCCGGCCGCAAGGGTCCGTCGCCGACGATCGACAATTGCAGGCCCGGCACGCGTCGCCGAGCGATCATCGCAGCCTCGATCAGTTCGTCCTGTCGCTTCACCGGCGCGAGCCGAGCGACGCACACCACGAGAGGCACAGGGCTGCGTTCGCCACCTGGTTGGAACATCGGGTCGACGCCGTTGTTCACGGCTACGACGCGGTCGGTGCGGAACCCGAGACCGAGAAGGTCTTGGCGGGTCGCCTCGGACGGCGTCAACGTCAGCGTGCGGCGATAGAACGGCGGCGCAAGCCGGGCCTCGAGCGCACGGCCGATACCGGCGAGCGGCCGCGGTAAGAGCTGATCCCACATCGGGCCGTGCACGTGGTGAAGGAACGTGATGTGCGGCCGCCGGCACCACACCGGGCTCATCCACGGCACACCGTTCCACACCTCCACGAGGGCGTCATAGCGGCCCATGTGTCGTATCCACTCGCTGCCGACAGCACGCGGGAAAACGGAATAGCGGCTGCCGCGTCGGATCACGCGGTAGCCGTTGCGCGTCGCGACCGACGGCTGACCGACGGCGGCCGACGTGCGGTGGGTGATGTCCAGACCTGCTGCCGCCCACCGACGCATGAACTCGTCGGCATGCACCTCCGACCCGCCCGCGTCGGGGTCGTCGAGGTCGCGCCATGCCAACACATGAACGCGCCGCACGCGGCGAGCGATCATCTCGTCGGCGAGGTGCTGAATGGTGGGGACCGCATCATCCAAGGGGAAGGCGTCTCCACACTGGAGCGGGCAGGTGGCGGAGCGCGGAGAACACGTAGCGGAGCGTCCCCGGGACCCACACAGTGCGCCGCTTTGCCCTCAACCCTTTGACGGTCGCGTCGGCAACCTTCTCAGGGGTCGTCGCCAAGGGGGCGGCTTTCAATCCGATCGTCATCTGGGAAACGACGAACCCTGGCCGCACGATCAACATGTGTACCCCGTCGTCGATGAGTGCGTCGCCAAGACCCTGGGCAAAACCATCGATGCCTGCCTTTGTACCGCCGTAGACCGGGTTGGCGCGACGAACACGTTCGCCGGCGACGCTGCTGAGCATCACGATCGATCCGTGACCCTGCTGGCGCATCTCGTTGGCGATAGCAATGGTGCTCGACACGATTCCTGTGAAGTTCACCTGTGCGATCTCGACCGCAGCCGCGGGGTCGACTGACGTGACCGCGCCGACGCCGAGTTGAGCGAACGCCATGATCGCCACGTCGATGTCCCCATAGGTCTTCGACAAGGACTGAGCGAGCTCGGCGTGCCGATCGGTCGCTGTGGCGTCGAACTCGAGGACGTCGACGGTCAGCGAGCCGTGACGCAGCCCGGCAGCGGCGCGCTCACCTCGCTCGGTGTCGCGGCACGCAAGCACAACCGTGGTTGTCGTCGGGCTGAGCAGCTTGCGCACGATCGCCAGGCCGATGTCGCTGGTACCGCCGAACAGGACGATGGTCTGCGGTTGGCCGAGTGCGTTGTCCATGGGGCTCCTGTGTGTCGACGATTACGTGTCGCGTCAGATCAGTCCGAGACGGCGGCCGAGATCGCTCTGCCAGATTCGGTGTGGGTCGACCTCGTCGCGGATTGCCTTCCAGTCGTCGAGGCGCGGATAGCCACGGCGCACGGCGTCCGGCGTCATGTGGGAGTCCTTGGCGAGGTAGTGCCGCCCGCCGGCGTCGAGCACGACACGGTCGAGGCCGTGCAGGAGATCTCCGAGCCCTCGTGAGGCGCCGGGCAGATCGAGGGCCAACGTCCAGCCGGCCCGCGGAAAGCTGAGTGGTGCTGGATTGGCCCCGCCGAAGCGTTTCAGCACCGCGAGGAAGCTCGGCGCTCCGCTGGCCGAGAGTCTTTCGACCACCGTGCGCATGGCGTCTTCCTCACCGAAGGGAACCACGAACTGGTACTGCAGCATGCCCCGGCTGCCGTAGAGACGATTCCAGGATCCGACGAGGTCGAGCGGATGAAAGAAGGCGCCGATTCCTTGGATCTCGCCGGTGCGACGCTTCGGAGCCTTGCGGTACCACACCTCGTTGAAGGCCGCGATCGAGGCGTGGTTGAGCACTCCGACCGATGGCACCAACGGCGGGACTGCGATGAGTTGATGCGGCCCGTAGGCGAAGGGGTCCACTGCTTGGCGCGCGTCGAGATCGGCGAGGCGGGCATGATCTCCTCGACTCACCACACTTCGACCCAGGTGGCGTCCTTTTGCGACGAGGTCGATCCAGGCGACGCTGTAGCGCACGTCGTCGTCGCCGCTGCTCATCGTCGCCAGCAGCGTGTCGAGATCGGCCATGCGGGACGTGTCGACGCGCATCCTGCTGGTTTCGATCGGTAGCAACCGAATGGTTGCATCGAGCATGACGCCAGTGAGACCCATGCCGCCGGTGGTAGCCCAGAACAGGGCGGGGTTGCTGTGTGGGCCGACAACGGTTGTCGAACCGTCGGCCAGCATCATCGTGATCGAGTCGATGTAGTTGGCGATGGACCCGTCGACGTGATGGTTCTTGCCATGGATGTCGCTGGCGATTGCTCCGCCGATGGTCACGAATCGAGTGCCCGGCGTGACCGGCACGAAGAAGCCGCGCGGCACGATGACTCGCAGTAGCTCATCGATGCTGACCCCTGCGCCTACCGTGGCCCGTCCGGCCGCGGGGTCGAGGACGACATCGCCTGTCCCCGCGGTGAGACGCAGCACCAATCCCCCACCGTTCTGCGCCGCATCGCCGTAGCTCCGCCCCAGACCCCTCGCCAGCGCTCCGCGTGGACCGGCCTCTTTCAGCGTTTCCGCGAGCCCGCCGGCGGGAACGGCCACCTCCTCCGCGACCGTCGAGTTGGTCCGTCCCCAACCCCAGAGTCGGGCGCGGGACGGGTTGGACACGGAGCCTGATCCTATCCGTCGCCTGTGGTCACTTGCCCGATCCGTCAGGTCTGTGGCGCTTCCTCGAAGGTCTCGTCGGAACGATGGTCGGTGAAGCGCTCGACAGGTGTCTTCCCGCTGTCGACCTCGTCGAACGTCCAGTCCGGTTGCTTGCCGGCGAACTCGCTGTCGACGACGGCTCCCTGATCACCGATGTCGAGCAGTGCGGCGACGAGTTGTACTTCGACCGGCGTCGCGCCCGGCTCGAACCGGGCCGAGACCTTCTGCGCGAAGGAGTTCAAGAGACTTCCGACAACCGCCTGCTGCTGTGAAGCGAGGCTGCATCGTGCACCGTCGGCAACGGTGGTCAGCCGATCCTTGATCGCGGCCAAGTCGTCAGGCGTGGCTTCGCCCGCCGTGGCGACCGCAAGCAACCTGGCGATCTCCTCGCCGTCCTGCTTGCAGGGCGTGCACTGTCCGCACGATTCGATCGCGAGAAAGCGCGACACGCCGGCGGCCACGCTGACGGGGTCGGTGTTGTCGGCCAACACGATGAAGCCGGCCGACCCGAGGCCACTTCCGATCGCCGACATCGCTTCGTAGCTCAAACCCGTGTCGAGCCGATCGGCCGTCAGCACCGCACTCGAGACGCCAACCAGAACGGCACCGACATTCGATCCACGCAACGCGCCACCTGCCGCGGTGTCGATCGCTACTCGCAGCGGCGTACCCATCGGAAGCTCGAAGACCCCCGGATGGGTCACGTCTCCCGTGACGGTGCACACGATCGTGCCGGGTGACTTCGCCGTGCCGACCGACCTGAACCATTCCGCACCCTTGGCGATGATGGCTGGCACGTTTGCCATGGTTTCGACGTTGTTGACGAGCACCGGCGGTGCAGCGCTGTCATTCTCGGTTCCGGCCATTTGAACGTTTGCGGGTAACCCGCTTCCTGATTCCGCGTCGCCCTCGGACTCGACGATCTCGACGATGCCGCGCCTGAAGGGCGGGGCGATGCGCGGGAACGGAGGCCGACCGTCGATCACTTCAAGCAACGCCGTCTCTTCGCCGTACAGGTACTCCGATGGGCCCTCGACGATTCCGATGTCGACCTCACCGAGCCAGCCGGCATCGTCGACCTCTGCGATGGCTGCTCGCAGGCGAACGACCTCGTCCGCGAAGGATTCCTTGGTTGCGATGGTGACGGAGAGCGCATCCATGGCTCTCGCAGCGATCAGGGCTCCCTCGATGACTGCGTACGGATTGAATCGGATGATCGTGCGGTCCTTGAAGGTTCCGGGCTCTCCCTCGGCCGCGTTGACGACGACGGATGTGCGCAGGAGTGGAGACGCGAAGGATTTGATCGTGCGCCACTTCTCGCCCGTCGGAAAGCCGGCGCCGCCACGACCGCGTAGACCCGACGCTGCCAGTTCAGCGATGATCGTTTCTGCTTCGACTGCCTTCGCGGCAGTGAGGCCCTTACCGCCACCGGCTTGGACGTAGTCCGCCAGCGATTCGTAGGGCTTGGGAGGCAACACCCTGAACGTGTCCCCGCCCACCAGATCGGTCATCAAAGCCTCCACGCGGAGGTGCAGTCGCGACTACGGCTGACACCGTTGGTCTGAGTACCCACCGGGCAACGCCGCCAAACCACTCGCGAGGGCTATGGGAGGGTCGACTTGCAGACAGCTGAGCAATCCCTCCCGCAGGTCTGGCATCGTGGGTGCTTGTGAACTGGGTTCTGCACGTCGACCTTGACCAGTTCCTCGCTGCGGTCGAGGTGCGTCGTCGGCCGGAGCTCCGCGGGTTGCCGGTGGTCGTCGGCGGCGATGGGAACCCAAGGCGCCCTCGTCAGGTCGTGGCGACTGCATCGTATGAGGCCCGCAAGTTCGGGATCCGTTCGGGGATGCCGCTCGGCCAGGCGTTGCGGCGCTGTCCCGATGCCGTGTTCTTGCCGTCTGATCGTCCGGCTTACGACGCGGCGTCGGCCGAGGTCATGGCGACACTGCGCACCTTGCCGGCGACGGTCGAGGTGTGGGGCTGGGACGAGGCGTTCCTCGGCGTCACCACGGACGATCCGGAGGCATTCGCCAACGAGATCAAAGAGCGGGTCGCGGCTGCCACCGGCCTGTCCTGCGCGGTCGGCATCGGGGAGACGCGATTGCTGGCCAAAACGGCGACCGGGTTCGCCAAGCCGGGTGGTGTCGCCCGGCTCATGCGTCGCGAGTGGATCCCGACGATGGGCGTCAAGTCGGTCACCTCCGTCTGGGGCATCGGGACCCGAACGGCGGCCCGCCTGGGCGAGCTCGGCATCGTCACCGTCGAGGACCTCGCCCGCGCCGATCACGAGCAGCTCGCGCGCAGCTTCGGGCCGACGATCGGCCCGCATCTTCGCGTGCTCGGTCTCGGCGGCGACGACTCGCCGATCGTCGACGAGCCGCACGTCGCCCGGGGACGCAGCAAGGAGGAGACGTTCATCACCGACGTTGCCGACGCGACGTCGATCGCTGCCCACGTCGATCGGCTGGCCCGCGAGGTCACCACTGGGGTGGTCGCCGACGGCAGACGTGTCACTCACGTGGCCGTGAAGGTGCGCACGTCGAACTTCTTCACTCGCACGAAGATCAGCAAGCTCGCAACCCCGACCGCTGATCCGAACGACGTCGCGGTCACGGCGACGACAGTGCTTGCTCGATTCGGCGAGCTCCGCCCAGTGCGTCTCCTTGGTGTGCGGGTCGTCCTGGAGATGCCACCGCCGAAGTGACAGCACCTCTGCAGTTAGCGCACCGGGCCCAGCGCCTGGTCATCGGGATCGACCCGCAGGGCACCAGTCATGATGGCGACCACGTCGGTGATGCTGACGCTTTGCGGAGTGATGACTGCTGCGCGCCTGCCGAGGCGTTGCACGTG
>JANMRB010000215.1:0-2749 GCA_031370825.1 Ilumatobacteraceae bacterium | reverse complement strand
GCCTTCCAGCCTCTTTCAAGCTGCGACCGACCTTGACAGCGATCACCCCGGCAGTCGGTACCGCTTGGAAGACCTATCCGACACGCTCGTCGACCAACTCACCGAGTAGCCGCAAGATCAGCGACCCAGAGTCAGGGTTGTACTCGACGACTTCGGCCGGCACGACCCCCCAATCGTCGTCGCCGACGGTGATCGTCGAGCCAACATCAAGCACGGTATCTGGCACCGCTCGGCGGGCATTGGCCCTAATGAAATCGCCGTCGATGACCCTATTGAAGTCGACTGTGAGCAGCCGTCTCATCTCACGGCCTCGGCGTGATCACGAGGGTCACCGGGGAGGATTTCGAGATGCACCTTGGTGCCTGATGGCCGCTCGGTCAGCGAAGCCACGCGCGCAAGCACCGGATCTTCAGCGTCGCCGGTGATCACGATCGCCCCTTGCCCCACCCGATCGGGATGCGCCGCCTCGTCCATGAACGTCCAGGGCATGCCAGTGTGATCGATCTGGGTGGGGTCGCACGGGATGTCGACCTCGAATCTCGGTTTCCATCAAGTCACCTTCTACCGCTCATCGGACCTCTGGCATGCCGCGAAGCGTAGCGCTGGCTGCCCTTCGGTTCTCCCATGTCGGGTCGCTTGCCTCGTTGATCAACCCAACCTCGGGGCGCCCGCCATCGGAGGCGAGGTGACCGCTGTCAGAGCTCCACGGTGGTCGTTGTTGCGTCGATCGTGGTGGGAAACCGATCGAACCAGCCGCGCTGCCCGAACAACACGGCGAACGGCAGATGCCAACGCGTTCGTGCTCCAAGGTGCAAGCTCCACCTCACCGGCGATCCTGCAATCGTTCCTGGTGGCACAAGTATCAGCTCAACGGCGTAGACGGGAATCCGCCCGTCACCGCCGCCAATCGTGAGGGGGACGTCGTAGAGCGGCTTGTCTCGTTCGGTATCGATACCCAACCGCTGGAACAGTCGGGCATCGGCTACCGATATTGGCGATCCCGAGTCAACGACGGCAAGCAGAATCTGCGCCGAGTCGACTGGTGCCACGGTAACCACCGGTCGCCCAACGATGGAACCGTCCGGGAGGTGTGGCTCGCCAAGATCGACGTGGGCGTATGCCCAACACTCGGGCACGCGGTGTCAGCGCAAGCCGACGAACAGTGGTTCGTCCAGCGCTGGGATGCGCTGAACGGTTGCTCCGACGATTCCCGCAGCGTCGAGCGAGTCGAGAAGTTCGTCGAGTTCCTCGGCATCGGCAACGACACGCCCAGCGGCATCAACTCCGACCCACCGACCCCGATAGCGCTCCATGACCAACTGTTCCACTGCGCACATCGTAGTCAACGGGTGAGACAGGAGCCCGCTCACTCGCCTCGAACCTTCATCGGCAGGGCTCGCCACATCGAGCGCTGTTTCACGTCTGACCGTCCAGCGACTCGGCCAGGGTGGCGGCGACACCGGCATCGGCGCCGTCGATGGCGTGGGCGTAGGTGCGCAGCGTCATCGCTGGGTTGGCGTGTCCCAATCGACCGGCAACGGTACGGATGTCGTGACCTCGACCGATCGCCTCGGTCGCCGACCAGTGCCGCAGGTCGTGCAGCCGCCAGTGCGAACCGATCCCGGCGTCGCGGCGAGCGAGGCTCCACCACCTGGTCATCCGCTCGGGGTTCAGCGGCCGCTCACCCGGATTCAGCATCCACGGACCCCACTTCTCACGTTCCACCCGCAACACTTCGATCGCTGCCATCGTGCGCGGGTCGAGCCGCACCGTCCGCTGATTCGCCGTCTTCGTCGCGCCATCGGTGAGCGCCGGCTTGCGCTTGTCGTTGATCGACCCCTCGCGCTCGATGGCAATGCTCGAATCGATCGTCAGCCGATCACTATTCACGTCGCCCCACACCAGCGCGCACAACTCCGACCGGCGAGCGCCGGTGATGGCAGCCAAGCGGAAGGCGAGCCCCGCCGCAGGGTCGAGCGCCTCGCCCGCGGCGATTACGGCTCGCACGTCGGCAGCGGTCATCGCCGCCGGCGGCTTGGTCGTGCGCCGGCCAAGCGTGGCCAGTGCGGCGACATTGGTAGCGACCCATCCCCAACGTGCCGCCTGCGACAGCGCGGCCCGCAGCACCAGATGCTGGTTGCGCAACGACGACTCCCCTACGCCGGCCGCTCGCAAGCGTGTATGCCAGCGATCAACATCGACCACTGCGAGCCGCCCGAGGGGCGTGCGGGCGAGATTGTCGGCCTTCACCAGCGACGCTCGGCTGGTTTGATCACGCACCGTCGACGCCGCCCACGTAGGCGTGTGCATCTCGATCCACGCATCCAACACATCTGCAACCGTGCGGCCATCACTCGCCGCAGGCCGCGCCACGGTCAGCTGGGCCGCCGCTCGCTGCGCTGCACGCTTGGTCCCACGCACAGTTCGACTGACCTGCCTTGGCCGGCCGCGCTCGTCGTTTCCAACGAACACGCGCACTTCCCACACCCCCGGTTTGCGCTCACGGAGTGTCGCCATGCGGGCGTCCCTATCAACTAGGGAAGGTACTAGGGACAACATCCGAACAGTTCAACACCAAACAACACCAGATGAACATAAAAGGCTAGCTGAACAGCTTCTTTGCGATCACGATTCGCTGGATCTGATTCGTTCCCTCGTAGATCTGGGTGATCTTCGCGTCGCGCATCATTCGTTCCACCGGGAACTCGGCGGTGTAGCCATACCCACCCAGGAACTGCACGCAATCGGT
>JANMRB010000208.1:0-41350 GCA_031370825.1 Ilumatobacteraceae bacterium | reverse complement strand
AGGTGGGGACCCGTTCAGGTCGAGGCGGTGATGTCCTCGAGTGGGCAGATCTGCAACGTCGACGCCGTCCAATCCCCCGACAGTCACGGCAAATCGGTACGCATCAACCAACAGGCGCTCCCGATCCTTCACACCGAGGTGATGAAGGCACAGAGCGCCAACATCAACGGTGTCAGCGGGGCGACTATCACCTCCATCGGATACGCACGCTCGTTGCAGTCCATCCTCGACAAGGTGGTTTGATGAGCTCTGTCCTCGCTCCAGAAGTTGTCCGTACTCACCCCGTGATGGGGACGATGGCCAGCCTGCACGTTCACGACGAAGTCGATCCCGTTGTGCTCGATGCCGCGATCGACCTTGTGTGGACTGAACTCGATCGACTGGAAGCGATGTTCTCGACCTTCCGATCGTCGAGCGAGATCAGTCGGATCAACCGCGGCGAATTGCACCTTCTCGATGCGAGCCCCGAGGTGATCGAGGTGGTCGATGCGTGCACATGGTTGGAGCACGTCAGCAATGGCGCGTTCCGGGCCCGGCGCCCAGGCGACATGATCGTCGATCCGGCAGGCTTCGTGAAGGGCTGGGCGACCGAACTGGCGGCACAGCACCTTGATCGGGCCGGGTTGCGACAGTGGTACCTCTCGGTCGGCGGCGACATCCAGACGCGCGGCGCTGCTCGCAAGGGCTCGCCCTGGCGGGTCGGCATCACCGACCCGAATTGTGATGATCCGCTGGATTTGGTCGCGATCGTCGAGATCAGCGGCGATGCCATCGCAACGTCTGGAACGGCGGCCCGCGGGCGTCACCTGTGGGATGGCCGCACCGATCGACCGGCCGAGGGCCTTGCCTCGATGACGGTCGTCGGCCCCCATCTCACCTGGGCTGATGCGTTCGCAACAGCGGCCTTCGTGATGGGAATCGATGGCGTCGATTGGGTGAGCCAGTTCTCCGGTTATCGAGCGTTGGCCATCACGCTCGACGGCGCGCGGCTACGCTGCAACGAACAATGGGCCGAGGCGGCTTGACCAGCTAGGCATCCACGGCGTGCGCGCGCAGGTCGGCGAGAGTCGAGTACTCCAGAGCCGAGAGGTGAGTCGCGGCCAGCCGCACCATCGGTGCCGCACCAGCCTCGAATGCCTCTTGCCAGCGCGCTGCGCAGAGACACCATTGGTCACCCTCGCTCAACCCGGCGAACCCGTACTGCGGCATCGGTGTCGACAGGTCGTTGCCCACGGCCTGGGAATACTCCAAGAACTCGCCGGTGGCCACGACGCACACCACGTGCAGGCCGGGATCGTCGCCACGATTTTCGCAGCAACCTGTACGGTAGAAGCCGGTCATAGGATCGAGCGAGCAGGGCTGCAGCTCCTCGCCGAGCACGTTCATTTGACGCATCCCACCATCGAAGCACGTATCGTGGCTCGATGCTTGATCCAGTGATTCGCGACCTCGCCCGAGGCAAGAACTTCGGCTCGATCTCCTTCCATCTTCCCAGTGGCGCCATCGCAACTCACGTCATGTGGGTCGACGCCGACGACGAGCACGTGATGATCAACACCGAGGTGGACCGTGTCAAGTACAAGGCGATCACCGCCAACCCCAGCGTCACGGTGGCGATCTGGAAATCGGAGAGCCCCTACTCGTATGCCGAGGTGCGCGGCAAGGTGACGGGTGAGGTTCGTGGGCCCGAAGCGCGGGCACACATCGATGCACTGTCGCAGAGGTACATCTCGACCGAGTACAGCGCCGAGGTCAAGAGTGAGCGGGTGATCCTGCAGATCACGCCCGACCGCCAGCGCACGAGCAATTTGTGATCGTGCGCCGACCTAGTTGATGCTGACGCCCAGCGCCCTGCCCACCAGATAGGTGGCACCACAGGCAATCAGCAGGATCAACACCTGACGGACGGCGCTCCATGCCATTCGCCGCTCGGCGAACTTGCCGATCAGCAGGCCGACTGCCGCGGCCGCGACGACGCCGATGAGGATCGAGGCGACCTTGGCACCGTTGCCGCTGCCGGCGAACCATGGGATCACGGGCAGTAACGCCCCGACGAGGAAGCACACCAGCGACAGACCCGCCGCGCTCCACGGCGAGCCGAGCTCGTTGGGATCGACGCCGAGCTCCTCGCGGACATGCACGGCGAGCGCCGCTTCTGGCTCTCTCATCACGTCGGTGGCCGCGTCGAGCGCGATCCTGCGGCTCATGCCATGCCCCTCGTAGATCGCGGCCAGCTCGGCGGTCTCGGACACCGAGTTGTGCTTCAGCTCGCGGCGCTCGACAGCGAGTTCGCGAAAGACCAGTTCGTTCTGTGCAGAGATGCTGACCCATTCGCCTGCAGCCATGCTGGTTGCACCTGCGATCGCACCGGCAAGGCCCGCCAGCCGCACGAGCGACGAGTCGACTCCGGCACCCGCGAAGCCGATGACCAGTGACACGTTGGAGACCAAACCATCGCTGACCCCGAAGACGGCTGCACGAGCGAGGCCACCGGCGACCGAGCGATGGCCGGGGTGTGATTCGGCCCGACGGCTGAATGTGTGGCGACTCATTTCCTAAACGCTACCGACTAGTGTCGCCGAGCAGGGAAGCTGCCGCCAGCGTTGCCGGGAGACACCAATGGCCATCATCAACATCGCCGATGACTGGCTCGACAAAGTTCGAGCCTCACTCGGTGCGCGTGCCGACCTCGCCCGCCGGTTGGAGCCGGCGGTGCCCGCGGGATACGACGAGCTGAACGATCCGGCGGTCGCGGCGCTCGATTTCGTGAAGATCGACGCGTTGGCCAGTGGAGCCGACGACATCACCACTGACCTCCTACAGCGCAACGACGGAAGTTGGCGGTTCCGCATCTACCGGCGTGGGGAGTCGATCCCGCTAGCCGACATGTTGCCGCTGCTCGACCACCTGGGCCTGCGTGCGCTCGACGAGCGCGCATTCGGCTTCGCGATCGATGGCGCAACTGTGTGGCTCCACGATGTGGGTGTCGCGTTGCCGGCCGGTGTTCACGTCACCGATGCGATTCGCGCCGAGGTGCAACGCAGCTTTCTCGCCGAGTTCGACGGTTCGATCGAGCTCGATGGGCTGAATCGCCTGGTGATGCTGGGCGGCCTCACGGCACGCCAGATCGAGATCCTCCGTGCCTATTCCCGGTACCTCCGTCAGATCGGCTTCCCGTTCAGTCAGCAGTACATCGAGTCGACGCTGGTGCGACATGCGTCGATCAGCCGACTCCTGGCAGCGCTGTTCGCTGCCCGGTTCGATCCCCGCGCCGTCAAGGACATCATCGAGACCGAAACCGCGTTGCGTGCCGAGATCGGCGAAGCCCTCGACGCGGTGCCGAGTCTCGACGACGATCGAACGTTGAGATCGTTGTTGGCGTTGATCGATGCAACCGTTCGCACCAACGCGTTCCGCCCCGCAGACGACGGCTCCTCGCGCCCAGTGCTGGCGTTCAAGTTCGATACGTCCATGGTTCCGGACCTGCCGTTGCCTCGTCCGATGTTCGAGATCTGGGTGTGCTCGCCGCGCGTCGAGGGCGTGCACCTGCGCAACGGACGAATTGCCCGTGGAGGGATCCGCTGGAGCGATCGCCGCGAGGATTTTCGAACCGAGATCCTGGGCTTGCTCAAGGCGCAGATCGTCAAGAACGCGGTCATCGTGCCGACCGGCGCGAAGGGCGGGTTCGTGCTCAAGAAGCCGCCGAGTGGCGCCGACGAGTTCCGCGCAGAAGGCGTGGCTTGTTACCGCGAGTTCATCAGCGGTCTGCTGGACGTCACCGACAACATCGCCTCAGGCGCCATCGTTCCACCGCTCGACACGGTGCGACTCGACGGCAATGATCCGTATCTCGTTGTCGCGGCCGACAAGGGAACTGCGACGTTCAGCGACATCGCCAACGAGATCTCGGCCCTCTACGACTTCTGGCTCGGCGACGCCTTTGCCTCGGGCGGCAGCGAGGGTTACGACCACAAGGCCATGGGAATCACGGCCCGCGGGGCGTGGGAGAGCGTGCGCCGTCACGCCCGTGCATTGGGGAAGGATGCCGACACCGATGAGCTGACCATCATCGGCATCGGCGACATGTCGGGTGACGTGTTCGGCAACGGGATGCTGCGCTCGACGCACGTCAAGTTGGTCGCCGCCTTCGACCACCGCCACATATTCATCGACCCGGATCCCGATCCCGCTGTGTCCTTCGCAGAGCGCAAACGATTGTTCGAACTACCCCGGTCCAGCTGGGCCAACTACGACGTATCGCTGCTGTCGCCCGGCGGCGGGATCTTCCCTCGCACGCTGAAGACCATCTCGCTCAGCGCAGAAGCACGCAAGCGGTTGGGCACTGATCGGACTGCCTTCACGCCCAACGAACTGATCTCGGCGATCCTGCACGCGCCCGTCGACGTGTTCTGGAACGGTGGTGTCGGTACGTATGTCAAGGCGTCGACCGAATCCAATGCCGAGGTCGGCGATCGCGCCAACGACGGGTTGCGCGTCAATGGCAGCAATCTGCGATGCCGGATCGTCGGTGAAGGGGGCAACCTCGGTCTGACCCAACGCGGCCGCATCGAGTTCGCGCTCAAGGGCGGTCTGATCAACAACGACGCGATCGACAACTCCGCCGGCGTGGACTGCAGCGACCATGAGGTCAACATCAAGATCCTGCTCGGCGCTGTGATGGCCGAACGCAAGATGACGATCGAACAGCGCAACGCGTTGTTGGCCGAGATGACCGACGAGGTAGCCGAGTTGGTGCTCGACGACAACCGCTCACAAACGCTGACCCTGGCGATTGCTCGCCGGCAGGCGTTGCCCATGGTCAATGTCCATGCGCGCTATCTGCACGTGCTCGAAGCCGAGGGGTGGCTCAACCGCACACTCGAGTCCTTGCCGACCGACAAGCAGATCGCTGAACGCCAATCTGCCGGAATCGGTCTCACCACGCCCGAGTTCGCCGTCGTCCTGGCGTACACGAAGAGCGTCAACATGACCGAAATGGTGCGTACCGAGTTTCCCGACGATCCATACCTCGAGCCCGACCTCGTTCGGTACTTCCCAACCGTGCTGCAGCAGCGATACCGACTCGAGATCCTCGGTCACCGACTGCGCCGCGAGATCATTGCGACACAAATCGCCAACCAGATGGTCAACCTGTCTGGCATCTCGTTCGACAACCGGATGACGGAAGACACCGGCGCAGGCGTGGTCGATGTGATGCGAGCCTGGGTCGCCGCCCGCGACATCTTCAAGTTCCCGGCCATGTGGGAACAGATCGAGGCGCTACCGACGCACGTCAAGCTGGATACCCAGCTCGACATGTTCCTCGAAGCGCGGCGGATGGTCGAGCGCGGGGCGCTCTGGTTGTTGCGTCACCGACGCCCCCCTCTCGAGATCGCAACAGTCGTGGCGGAGTTCGAGCCAGGCATCACTGAACTGTCGCGCACGCTCGAATCGCACCTGCGCGGCAGGATGCGCGACCAACTGTTCGCCAACGAAGCCGCTCGCCTGGCTGCGGGCGTCCCGGAGTCGCTTGCTCAGCGATCAGTGGTGTGGCCGCTGATGCACACCGCCTTCGACATCATCGACCTCGCCGGTCGTCAGAACCTGTCAGTCCGCCAGACTGCATCCGCGTACTGGGAGGTCTTCGCCGAGCTCGACCTCGGTTGGCTGTGGGATGCCGTGGGCATGTTGCCACGCAACGATCGTTGGCAGACCCAGGCCCGCTCGGCATTGCGCGACGACCTGATGGGAGCGTTGGCTGATCTGGCCGACGACGCGCTCTACGTCGGAAGCGCCCGCGAGTGGGCGGCAGCCAACGAGCGCGTCGTCAAGCGGGCGATGGCAATGTTCGCTGAGATCCGTCGCGCCGATGCGTACGACCTGACCACTCTGTCGGTGGCCCTACGTCAGTTGCGCAACGTCGTCCTCATCACCCAACGACCCCAGTCCGGCTGAGGCGACGCTCGGCCTTGGTGCCGGAGTCGTCAAACGATGCGGACAGTAGGGTGGACCACAGATGACCAGCGGCCCCCGATTTCGATTCGCGCCCTCGCCGACCGGGTTCTTCCATGTCGGAGGAGCGCGTACAGCGCTGTACAACTGGGCGCTGGCCAAGCGGCTCGGCGGCACGTTCGTGTTGCGGATCGAGGACACCGACGAAGCTCGCAACCGGGCCGAGTGGACTCAAGGGATCATCGATGCCCTCGCCTGGATCGGCATCAGAGAAGAGGACCCGGCGTTCGAAGGACCGTACTTCCAGAGCAACTACGCCGCCGCACACCTGGCCGCGGCCCAACGATTGTTCGAGGCCGGGGCGGCCTACTACTGCGACCTGACCTCCGAGCAGATCCAGGAGCGAGCGAAGGCAACGGGAGCCGGCGGGTACGACGGCTATTCGCGTGATCGCGGCCTTGGTCCGGCGCCCGGGAGGGTGCTGCGCTTTCGAGTGCCCGATGGTGAAACGACGGTGTTCGACCTGGTGCGTGGCGGAGTCGACTTCGACCACTCGACGATCGAGGATTTCGTGTTGCTGCGCGGCAACGGCACGCCCATGTTCCTGTTGGCCAACGTGGTCGACGACATGGAGATGCATATCTCCCATGTCGTGCGCGCCGAGGAGCACCTGCCCAACACTCCCAAGCAGCAGCTGCTGTGGCAGGCATTGGGTCGCAGGCCGCCGGTGTGGGCACACGTCCCCCTGCTGGTCAATGAGCAACGCAAGAAGCTGTCGAAACGGCGCGACAAAGTTGCCGTCGAGCAGTACTGGGCCGAGGGCTATCTGGCCGAGGCGATGGTCAACTATCTGATGACGCTCGGATGGTCACCGCCCGGTGATCAGGAGATCGTTCCGTGGTCGGAGATCGAACGCGACTTCCGTTTGGAAGACGTCAACCATTCGCCCGCGTTTTTCGACGTCAAAAAGCTCACCGCGTTCAACGGCGAATACATCCGCATGCTGTCCGTCGAGGATTTCGTGGCGGCCTGCCAGCCGTTTCTCCACGCGGCCGACGTTCCGTGGCCCGCCGATCGATTCGATGCAGCGAAGTTCGCCGCGTTGGCGCCCGTGGTCCAGTCACGGGCAAACACCTTGGCCGAGGTACCCGGTGTCATCGATTTCGTGTTCCTGGCCGACCCGGAGCTCGACGAACACGCATGGGAGAAGACGATCTCGGCTCCAGGTGCCAAAGAGGTGCTCATCGAGACCACGGAGGCGTACCGGCACCTGCCGGATTGGAGCGCCGAGGTCCTGAAGGAGACCCTCGAGGCTGTCGGAGAAGAGCACGGGCTGAAGAAGGGCAAGGCACAAGCACCGATCCGAGTCGCCGTCACCGGTCGTACAGTCGGCCCGCCTCTGTTCGAGGCTCTCGACGTCTTGGGACGGGAGGAAGTCGTCCGGCGATTGACCATGGCTGCGTCGATGTGAGCGAAGTCGATCCGCTGTGGGCCGTGACGCCGCCCGGCGGTACCCCGGCGATCGCGGTTGCCGATCCCACGCCGGTTGGTGGGATACCGATCGTTCGCCGTCGCTGGCCGCGGCGGCTCGGCCTGGGCATGGTGTCCCTCGTGTCGCTGTCGGCCCTGTACTACGCAGTCACGCTCTATCAGGTTCATACCACCGGTCAAAGCGATCAGGCCCGTCCGGTCGACGCCATTGTCGTGATGGGTGCGGCGCAATACGACGGTCGACCCTCGCCGCAGTTGGCCGCGCGTCTCGATCACGCGGCCGACCTGTGGAACGCCGGGGTTGCCCGGGTGATGGTGGTGACAGGCGGCAATCAGCCGGGTGATCGGTTCACAGAAGCGGAGGCATCGGCCAACTACCTGATCGAGCGCGGCGTACCCGCCGAGGCGATCTTGCAAGAGGCGCAAGGGCACAGCTCGTACGCCTCGCTCGACGGCGTCGCCACGTTGCTGCACCAGCGCGGTCTGTTCCGGGTTCTGCTTGTCAGCGATCCGTTCCACTCGCTGCGGTCGCGGTTGATCGCCCAAGAGCTGGGATTGGTCGCCTACGTATCACCCACACGTACCAGTCCCCTCCGCGGCAATGCTGCGACTTCGAGGGAGATGCGAGAGGCCGCCGGGATCGCCATCGGACGGATCATCGGGTTCAAGCGGCTGCTGTCGATCACCGGCTAACCACGTTGATCGCGGTGTGAATGCGGGTGGGTCCGATCGCGGTCCGTTGTTACACTTGCGGTCCACGGGTTCGCCCCGGTGGGGAATGGTGTAATTGGTAACACAGCAGTTTCTGGTACTGTTATTCAGGGTTCGAGTCCTTGTTCCCCAGCCATTTGCAAGCAAGTTCCGAGGTCGGCCAATGCGCCGGCCTTCGGTCGTTTTCGCGGCAAATCGCCGGTTGACGCTTGGTTGGCACCTATCAGCACCGTTGGTAGTGTGCTGGGGCTACCGGGCCCCATCGTCTAGTGGCCTAGGACACCACCCTCTCAAGGTGGCGGCACGGGTTCGAATCCCGTTGGGGCTGCTCATAGGACCTGGTCAATCATAGTTTGCTATTGATTATTGACGTGCGGTCGAGTGCGTTTGCTAACGGATTGATCCGTGGCGCCGCCTTCGAGGCTCTTGTTAGTTGTCGAAGTGGTTACCTCTCAACTCCTGATCGGCAGGAGTTTGAGATATCCAATACAGGTTCGAAGCGACGTTCACACACCGGTTCGAGTTGACCGGATCACGGCTCGTCTACGTCTCGAGCGCGGCAACGGCGTATTCGACGATATGTCGTGTTCCTGACCGCAGCGCCGTCTGTCCTGATCGACAACGTCACCGTCGTCGAGTCCGAACACACCCGTCTCCCAACAGCCGGGTACACCGTTGCCGAATGGCTCAACCTCGCCGGCTACGAACACGCGGGCCGGGTCGCCGCCGCCCACCCGGGCGCTGTCGCCGTCGTCGTCGTCCACGACCTCCGCCAGGCTCTGGCATGGCTGTGCGGACGAACCGACACGAGCGCACCTGCACGATCGTCCATAAAGCGGCGAGCATCCCCATCGGAACGAACTAACCCACACCTGACCGACGTTGTCGGTGTGTTATCGGAAATGTCATCACGACTGAGTTCGTTCGAAGCTCGCAAGGTGGGAGCAGATCGAAGACTCCTGAATCAGAACCGGTTGCGGTCGGACCCAGTGTCAGGATATCCTGACACGGTGACCACGATGACCGGCGCCGCACTTCCAGTAGATCCGCTCGAGGCGTTGCGGGAACTCGCGAGATACGACAGTGAACTACAGCGGTTGCGCCGCGGGAAGGTGCGGGCCGCCCGGGCGGCTGGGGCTTCGTGGGAGCACATCGGCGCAGCCTTGGGTATGACGCGGCAGTCAGCGTGGGAGCAGTATGCGGGTGAGGTCTGGGATGATGTCGCTGCATCGGGTGCGGACTCGTCGGAGCTCTCCGATGCCGATGCCCTCTCGCTTGCGGTCGACGAAGTCAAGGCCGTGCGGCGCAGCCGACGCACGCATTGATGCTCCGCGTCGTCCTCGATGCGAACGTTTTGGTGTCAGCGGCCATTCAGCTTGGACCGTCCCACAGGATCGTCCAGGCGTGGCGAGAACGTCGAGAGTTCGCGCTCGTGATCTGTCCGCTGCTTGTCGACGAGGTCGAGGATGTGTTGACGATGCGACCGAGACTTCGACGATGGATCGACATCGATCTCGCACGCGAATACGTCGACGTGTTGCGGACATTCGACGGCGTCGCGTCCGACCCCGAGCCGGGACCGCCAAATTACCCGTGCTGCCGGTGATGACTACATCGTCGCGCTCGCACGACAACACGTGGCTGATCTGATCGTGTCAGGCGACAAGGACCTGTTGGAGTGGCCGGAACAGCAACCCCCAGTCGTGACTCCGGAGACGTTCGAGCGACGGCTGATCGCCCTCCACTGAAGGCGCGTCGCCGTCGTTGCTACTGGGTTTGCTACTGGATCGGGAGAAGTGCTGTTCCAGGTCAGAACCCGGCTGTTGATCGTGCGGTACTGTGAGCTGGTACATCACAACACAGGGCAGTCCTGGGCAACAGTCGATGGACGCAGGGCAACTTTCTCTCAAGGTGGCGGCACGGGTTCGAATCCCGTTGGGGCTGCTCAACCCGATGCGGCGCTCACGATCAGGTCGCGGATCGCCTCGATGGAGAGCGAGTCGCTGTTCAGTGTGAGGTCGTAATGCGTTGGTAATTCGTCGGGGACGCCATAGAAGCGTTTCAGATAGGACGCTCGCTCTACGTCGCCGTCGGCGACGGCTTTCGCAGCCTTCTTCTGGTCGAGCGAGCCGTCTTGCGCGGCACGGGCGGTACGCGTCTCGGCCGATGCGGTCACGAGTACGCGCAGAACGTCGTTGCGCCCAGCTAGTGCATAGGAGGCGCCGTGCGACACGATCACCACGTTGCCGCGCTCGGCTGTCTCGTGGATCGACCTCTGGATCAGCGCGCGCAACGACTTGGGGTCCGTCATCTCAGCGCTGACCGGGGTCGCCCCCGCCCCAGTGCTCATCAGGGCGGCTCCGCCTCCGGCGAGCGCGAGGTTCCTGATGAGCCGGTCGATGACCTTCGTCCGTCGCTCGGCGTCGACGAGCTCCTCGACGGACACGCCATTCGATTCGGCTGCCTGCTGCACGATCTCTTCGTCGACGAATCGGTAGTCGAGACTGTCGGCAACCATCCGGCCCACATCCACGCCGCCTGAGCCGAGCAGCCGCGAGATGCAAATCACTTGTCGGGGCACCGGCGCAACGTACGCCCTGGCCCCCCGCCCGTCAAGAACTCAAGATTGAACGCTCGGGTGCCGATGTCACACCTAGCGGAGGTGATCGAATCCGGGTCCGCCGGCGCCATGCTCCGGAATGAAAGGGAGCCAAGGTCGCCCACACACTCACCGTTCATCAGCGGCAATCAGGACGCTGCTAACTTCGCTTCTCGGTTCGCTTCTTGGAATCGTGCTGGTCGGGTTTGACCGGTGCGTTGGGCGTGGAGATGATGGCGTACTCGGGGTTGAGGATTGCCCGCATGCCGTGGTGCTCGCCGGCGACGCCGGTGACCGTCATGATCGTGCCCAACCGGACGCCGCCGATCTCGCGACGACCGAAGAAGACGACCGTGATACTGCCGGTTTCGTCGGCGAGGGTGCATTCCAACGCCGGGTTGCCGCCCCAGGGCTGCACCCTGAACGCCTTCACGCGACCGGCCACGGTGGACCGCTGGCGGGAAGCGACGTCGGCGATTCGGGTGCGCTGCCCGGGCAGGTCGTTGGACGAGACGTTGGTCGCCGCCGGGCCCGTCTTGCCCGGTTTGAACGCAGCCGGCGTGACAGTGGGCAGGGGCGTGGGAGTCGGCGGCGCCGCAACCGTGCGGGCTCGACCGAGGTGGTAGGGCACGATGGTGACGTTGCAATGGGGCGTGTCCCCGAGCGCGGCGACGATGGCGTTGGATGACCTGTCGTGCAACAGGCGATGCCAGACCTTGGTGTATTCGCGGCGGGGGATGAGGATCGTCAACTCGGTGTCGCAGTCGGCGGTCGTCCGCGCCGCGAGCTCCAGTGCGGCCCGTGGCATTCGTCGATCCGGGCACTCGACGATGTCGAGTGGGAATCGGGTGAAGCCGAGGTCGCGCCACGCCTTCGTGAGCTCATCGGTCCGCCACGAGTCGAGGTCGAAATGCACGGCACGCAGATCGTCCGGCTGGAGGGTCCTGGCGTACTGAATGGCCCGGGCCGTGGCAGCGTCGAGGTTGTCGACCAGAACGACGACGGAGTGGGTGCGCATCGTGTGCGCCTCGGCGAGAGCTTGGGCGTCCTCTTTCAGCTCGATGTCCTCGGCGTGGTACGTGCGGTTCAGCCGCACGACCCCGTAGACCATTACCGGTACGAGGACGATGATGACCCAAGCGCCGTCGCGGAACTTGACTGTCGTGACGACCACCAGCACCAACAACGACAGCAGGGCGCCGATTCCGTTGATCACGAGCCCCCGCTTCCATGAGGGCTCCTTGTGGGTGATGTGATGCTTGGCCATGCCGGCCCCGCTGAGCGTGAAGCTGGTGAACACTCCGATCGCGTACAGCGGGATCAGCCGGCTGACCTCGCCACCGGTTGCCAGCAACGTGGCAATGGCTGCCGCGGCGAGGAAGATGATCCCGTTCGAGAACACCAGCCGGTGTCCGCGTATTGTCAATTGGTGCGGCATGAAGTTGTCGCCGGCTTGGAACGATGCCAGTCGGGGGAAGTCGGCAAAGCTGGTGTTCGCAGCCAGCACCAGGATCAGCATGGTTCCGGCCTGCAGTGCGTAGAACAACGCGTGACCGGCGGCCGTTTCGCCGTAGACGAGCTTGCCCACCTGCGAGATCACCGAGGGAACCCCACCGTCGAAAGGCATCGCGTGCGTACGTGCCGCCAGCATCGACAACCCGAGGAACATGAAACCGAGCAGGGAGCCCATGATCACGAGGGTCTTGCGGGCGTTCTTCCAAGCCGGAGCGCGGAACGCCGGCACCCCGTTGGAGATTGCTTCGACGCCGGTGACAGCGGCACCACCGGAACCGAAGGCCTTGAGGACGACGAAGACGGTTGCGCCCATGAGGAACCCGTTGCCGTGATGAGTGCCAAGTGTGACCATGCCGTCGACGTTGGATGGTCCGCGGCCCAGCGAGGAGGTGAAGTTCCGAACAATGCCGACGCCGATCAGGATGAACATGTTGATGATGAAGAAGTAGGTCGGGACGGCGAACATCTTCCCGGACTCCTTCGTGCCGCGGAGGTTGCCATAGGCGATGAACAGCACGAAACCGATCGCGATCCAATGCTTGTAGTTCGAGAGCGCTGGGAATGCGGATGCGAGGGCGTCACTGCCTGCGGCAACGGATACGGCCACGGTCAACACGTAGTCGGTGAGCAATGCGACGCCGGCGACCTGTGCGGGGAGCATTCCGAAGTTGTCGCGCGTGACGATGTACGCGCCGCCTGCGGATGGGTAGGCCTTGATGGTTTGCCGATAGGAGAGGATGAGGAAGCCGAGAACCACCAGGACGGCGACCGTCACGGGTGTGACCAGTGAGAACGCGGCTAGGCCGACGAAGGGGATGAGGACACGAAGGATCTCTTCGGTCGCGTACGCGCATGACGACAGGTTGTCGGATGCGAAGACAGCGAGGGCGGTTGCGTTGCCGAGAGTTTCGTGTTCGAGCCGATCGCTGTGGAGTGGGGGACCGAGCACCTTGTTCTTCAACCGATACCCGAGCGGTTCCGGAATCGTCGGAACCGTCGGTTCGACACGTTCTGGTTCAGGGCTTGGCGTTACGCGGAGATCGTCTTCGAGGAGCACACGTCAACTCAACCCGAGCACCATCGGCCGTGCCGTCTGCACCACGAAAAGATCGAACGGGGTGTCGTTAAGAACGCGTCAAGACGGCTCGAATCGGTACCCGATCCCGGGCTCGGTGATGAAATAGCGCGGTTGACCAGGGTCCGGTTCGAGCTTGCGGCGGATGGCGGCCAGGTGAACGCGCAAGTAGTTGGTCTCGCTCTCGTATTGCGGGCCCCACACGTCCTGCAGCAACTGGCGTTGGGTGACCAAGCGTCCGGGATTGCGTACGAGGCGTTCGACGATCTCCCACTCGGTAGGTGTGAGGTGCACCGACTCGTCGCCACGCACCACCCGACGGTTGACCATGTCGACGGCGAAGTCAGCGGTCTCGACGAGCGGTTCCTCCGGCGCCGGATGGTGCCGGCGCAGCGTTGCCCTCACGCGTGCCAACAGCTCGTTGATGCTGAATGGTTTGGTGACGTAGTCGTCGGCACCGGCGTCGAGTGCAGCCACCTTGCTCGTGTCGCCATCGCGTGCCGACAGCACGATGATGGGGATCGACGTCCAACCGCGCAGTCCACGGATGACGTCGACACCATCCAGGCTCGGAAGACCGAGGTCCAACAGGACGAGATCGGGCACGCTGGCGGCCGCTTCGGTCAGTGCCTCTTCGCCCGTGGCGGCCAGAACCACGTCGTACCCGTGGGCTCGCAGGTTGATGTCGAGGGCGCGGCGGATCTGGATCTCGTCATCGACCACGAGGATTCGCGTCACGACTCGACCTCGTCGGCGATCTGCATGCGGATGGTCATCGTCAGGCCGGTGCCGGGAGTGTCGTCGAGGCTCAAACGTGCGCCCATCGCTTCGATGAAGCCTCTGGCGATCGCCAGGCCGAGGCCGACGCCCGCGTCGTTGGAACGATCGCCGAGACGTTGGAAAGGAAGAAAGATCCGCTCGCGATCATCGTGTGGGATGCCGGGCCCGCGGTCGACGATGCGCAGGTCGATCGAGCTCCCGATCTGACCTGCCTGGATCTTCACCGGGCTGGCATCGGGGGACCAGGCGAGCGCGTTCGAAACGAGGTTGGCTACGGCCCGCTCGAGCAGTGCGGCGTCAGCCAGGACCATCGGCAGCGAATCCGCCACGTCGACTTCGACGCGTCCAGGCGCAACGGACAGGCCACCCAACGCAGCAGCGACGACTTCCTCCAACGCCACCGAGCTCAACTTGAGGTCAAGCGCTCCGACCTGAAGGCGGCTCATGTCGAGCAGGTCGCGCACCATCCGATCGAGTCTGTCGGCTGCATCATCGATGTCGACGAGCAGGAGTCGACGGTCGGAATCCGAGAAGGCAGCGTCGGTGTGCAGCAGCCCGGAGGCTGAGGCCTTGATGGTGGCAAGCGGTGTGCGGAAGTCGTGTGACACCGCCTGCAGCAGGGCCGCTCGAAGCGCATTGGCCTCGGAAAGCAGCTCGGCGTTGGCCGCATCGACGCGTAGCCGGCGCGCCTCCACTGCCATCGCCAATTGATCCGCGAATGCCCTCAGAACTTCCAGCTGTTCGGGACGGAGGGCGTTGTCCGAGACGACGAGACGCAACTTGCCGTCGGCGGAGATATCGATCGATGTTCCCTCAGATGGCTCGAGCAGCTCGGGGTGACCCGACACGTGGGTCGGCCACCAGCCTTGCCCGGTGAGCTCGAACACGGAGGCTGAGGCGAGCCCGAACGTTGCGCGTAGTTGCTCCAGCAGATCGGGCAAGGGATCGTGCGCACCGACGAGGGTGGCAGCCGACCTCGCCAGGGCAGCCGCCTCTGCCCGCGCCGAGGCTGCCTCGCGCGACCGTCGTGCGGCGCGGTCAACCAGGAAGCTGACGACGACGGTCACGAGGACGAACACGCTGAGCGCAACGACGTTCTGCGCATCGCCGACGGTGACGGTGTGCAGAGGCGGTGTGAGGAACCAGTTGGTCAGGCCGAACGCTGCGACCGAGGCAACGAGGCCTGCCCTCAGCCCTCCGAGCGCGGCGACCGCCATGACGAGGCAGAGATCGAACATCAATGCCGACCCGACCGAGACGTGTCGACGCAATGTGGCCAGGATGGCGGTCAGGAGCGGCAAGCCGAGGATGCACAACGCCCACGCGACTGCGCTCATTCGTGCCGGCCGCGCCGGGCCCGTCCGCGCTGCGGTCGCTAGCGGTTCGGGTGCACCGGCGGCGATGTCTGTCGCCACTACATGTAAGTCAACTGTGCCGATCCGGTCGATCAGCTCGCCGACGACAGATGCGCCGCCTGGCGATGCGATGTCTCGGGGGAGCGCGCCGATCACCAACTGGGTCGCTTGCTCGACACGTGCGAAGGCCGCCAGCGCCTCGGCAACGTTGTCGCCGACGATCTCCCGGTACACGCCGCCGAGGCCGACCAGCAGACCGCGCTGGTGCTCTAGGTCGCGTCCGGGAGCCTTGCCCGGACTGACAACGTGCACGCCGACGAGGTGAGCACCGGTTCGCCCAGCGATCCGCGCCGCACGCCGCACCAGATGGTCACCGCCCTGACCGCCGAGGGCGACGACGACTCGCTCGCGAACTCCGCGGGTCTCATCGGGATCGTCGGGAAGTTGTCGTTCCAACTGCTCCTCGACCCGATCGGCGAGCCACAGCAGGCTGAGTTGTCGCAACTTCCCGAGGACCTCGGGACGAAACACGTTGGCCAGCGCCGCGTCGATGCGATCAGGTGGGTACACATGCCCATGGGCCAGACGACGTCGCAGCGCCTCGGGGCTCATGTCGACGAGCTCGATCTGATCAGCGGCGCGCACGATCGAGTCGGGAACAGTCTCTGGTGAGGCCCTTCCAGTGATCGTGGTCACGATGTCGCCCATGGACTCGAGGTTCGAGATGTTGACGGTCGTGATCACGTCGATGCCTGCGTCCAGCAACTCCTCGACCGAGTCCCATCGGCCGGTCTGATCGTCGATCCGGTGGGCCAGGTTGTCGACCAGCACCACTTGCGGCTTTCGGAGTCGCAGGCCGGTCACGTCGAGCTCCGCGGCGCCCTCGCCGCCTTCGACCGTCGCGGCCCGTTCCAATCCGCCGGCGAGCGCCTCGACCGATTGGCGCCCCGTCGTCTCGAGGATGCCGATCACGACGTCGGCTCCGCGGCCGGCACGTCGCAACCCCTCCTCGACCATCGCGTGGGATTTGCCGACGCCCGGCGCCGCACCGAGGTACACCCGGAGTCGACCTCGTGCCATGTGTCCAGTCTTATCGGGTTAGGTACGCTTTTGAATGTTGGCCCACTCGTCGCGGAGACCAACCGTGCGGTGGAACAGCATCGGAGTCGTCGGGTCGTGGGCGAAGTAGCCGAGTCGTTCGAACTGCACGACCGAGCCGAGCGGCGTATCGGCCAACGCCGGTTCGACCCTGCAATCTGTCAGCAACTCACGTGAGCTCGGATTGAGATCGTCGAACGGATCACCCGTGGCTTCGCCAGGCACATCGGCCGAGAACAACCGCTCGTACAGCGCGACAGTTGCGTCGACTGCGTGGTCGGCGGAAACCCAGTGCATCGTCGACTTCACCTTGCGCCCGTCGGGCGCATTGCCGCCGGACGTCGCCGGATCGTACGTGCAATGCACCTCGACGACGTTGCCTTCCGCATCCTTCATGCACCCTGTGCACGTGACCAAGTAGGCAGATCGCAGCCGGACTTCGCGGCCAGGCGTGAGACGGAAGTACTTCGGCGGCGCGACCTCCATGAAGTCGTCGCGTTCGATGTACAACACCTTCGAGAATGGAACCCGCCGCGCGCCATCATCGGGGTTCTCGGGGTTGTTGACGACGTCGTGATGCTCGACAACGGGGTTGCCGGATTCGTCGTCAGGCCAGTTCGTGATCACCAGTTTCAGAGGCTTCAGAACCGCCATGCGTCGCAACGCTGTCTCGTTGAGCTCACGGCGGACGAACGACTCCAACAGTTCGATCGAGTGCCGGCTGTTGGTTCGGGACACACCGATGTAGCTGCAGAACGCGCGGATCGCCGCTGCCGGATAGCCGCGGCGGCGCAGGCCGCGCAGGGTGGGCATGCGCGGGTCGTCCCATCCGTCGACCCCACCATCGGCCACCAGTCGGGCAAGTCGGCGTTTCGACGTGATCGTGTGGGTCAACTCCAAGCGGGCGAACTCGGTCTGGCCGGGCTGGTCCCGGGGAAGTGGCAAGTGGCTGAGGTACCAGTCGTACAGCGCCCGATGACTGTCGAACTCGAGCGTGCACAACGAGTGGGTCACTCCTTCGATCGCGTCGCTCTGGCCGTGCGCCCAGTCGTATGTGGGATAGATGACCCACTCGTCGCCGGTGCGCCAGTGGTGGCCGCGACGGATTCGATACATCACCGGATCGCGCAACTGCATGTTCTCGTCCTGCATGTCGATCTTGGCGCGCAGGACCCGCGAACCGTCGGGGAACTCCCCGGAGCGCATCCGCCGCAAAAGGTCCAGGTTCTCCTCGATCGACCGGTCTCGGTAGGGGCTTTCGATGCCGGGCTTGCCATAGCCGCCGCGCTGCGCCGAGATCGTCTCGCCGTCCTGGTCGTCGACGTAGGCAAGACCCTTCGACACGAGATGCTCCGCCCACACGTAGAGCTGTTCGAAGTAGTCCGATGCGTACAGCGGCTCGGCCGGCGGGAAACCCAACCACGTCAGGTCTTCGATGATCGATCCGGCGAACTCGATGTCTTCGGTGTCGGGGTTGGTGTCGTCGTAGCGCAGGTTGCAGACGCCGCCGAACTCTGCCGCGATGCCGAAGTCGATGCTGATCGCCTTGGCGTGGCCGATGTGCAGATATCCGTTCGGCTCGGGTGGGAACCGTGTCTGCACGCGACCACCGAACGTCTCTGCCTCGATGTCGGCACGAACCAGGTCACGGACGAAGTCGAGTCCGCTGCCGGTGGGATGGTCGCTGTTGCTCATGGGTCTGAACATTCTCGCCGTGGAACGTTCGGAAACCACGAACGGAAACCACGAACGTATCGGGGTTCGTATGGATACCGTACGGACATGGAATCCGCAGTGATCAAGCCACTGCTACGTGGTTGGTCGCACGTGCTCGCGTTCACCGTGGTGGCCGTGCTCGGGATCCTCATGGCTGCTGTCGCCGGGGCGTCGTTCAGCGAGCGAATGTGGCTCATCGTCTACGTCGCCGGGACGTTGACCATGTTCGGCGTCTCATCGCTGTATCACTGCTTGCGATGGCATGACCGTGGGCGATCCGTCATGCGCCGCCTCGATCACTCGGCGATATTTCTGGCGATCGCCGGCGCCTACACACCGATCATGGCCGTCGCCCTCGACGGTTGGCAGAAGGTGGTCGTCCTGTGCGCCGCGTGGGGCGGCGCTGTCGTTGGAATGTCGTTGGAATGGCTGCCGGTCAAGGTTCCCCGCTTGCTCTTCACCGCTGTCTACGTGATCGTCGGTTGGTCAGCGTCGGTCGCATTCCCGCAGCTGTACCAGAACCTGGGTGGCGTGGGTTTCGGACTGGTCCTCGGTGGAGGGCTGCTGTACACGCTCGGCGCGGTCGTCTACGCCCTCAAGTGGCCGGACCCGTGGCCGAGGGTCTTCGGGTTCCACGAGATCTTCCACCTCTTCACGATCGCCGGCGCCGGTTGCCACCTGGCCGCCATCGCCTTCTACGTCGTGCCGCTCATGTAGAGATCTGCCTCTATCTCTTCGTAGCAGGCTCCGAATTTGACAGCCGCCGCAACCGATCGATGCGGCTGTCCCATTGTCCGGCCGTATCGAGAATCCATCCGACCGCAGAGGCCAGTGGTTGCGGCGTCACCCGATACCGCACTTCTCTACCTGATCGTTCGTGGGCGAGGAGGCCAGCAGCCTCCAGCACCTGGAGGTGTTTGAGGATCGCTTGACGCGTCAGCGGTGTCGTCTCCGCCAACACGGTTGCAGTTGCCGGGCCCTTGGTCAGCAGACGCTCGACGAGCAAGCGCCGCGTGGGATCCGAGAGCGCGCCGAACAGAGTGTCGAGCGCGCCGCCGTCGGCCTTGCCCGTCGCCCTCGACTTGGGCTGGGGCGTTGCCTTTGACGAGGTACGGCTCACGCCAGCACGGTGGAGTGCAATGCCAGCAACCACAGCGACACGAACCTGACCTCCCACGCCAGCTCGCTGGAGCACGACGTCGCCGCGCTGGCGGTTGCGCCGAGGAACCGTTCGGAGATGCGCAACTGGGATCCGCCACTCGGCAATTCGACGATGTCGAGTCGAACGAACGAGGCCGACGACGGGTCGTCGCGATCCCACCACGAAAAGGCGACCGAACGACCCTCATCGACGGTCTCGATGTGCACGGAGCGCGGGGTTCCGTCCTGCAACGCCACACCGTCCGAGCCAGGTGTGACGTCGAGGTCGGTCCCGTCGACCAGCCACGAGCTCCACCCTTGCGACGTCGATATCAGGGTCCACAACTCGTCGACGTCGAGATCGAGCTGGGTGGTGCGCTCGATGGTGAGATCGGCCGGGTTGAGATCGTCACGCTGTGGCATGTCCGAGAGTTTAGCGCAACCAAAAGGTTGCACCTCCAGGAATCTACGGATAATGTGATCTGCAACCATTTGGTTGCACTAGTAACGAGGAGCGTACGAAATGTTGGTCCCCACCGTCATCGAGAGCACCAGCCGCGGCGAGCGTGCCTTCGACATCTACTCGCGGCTGCTCGTCAATCGCATCGTCTTCCTCGGAGCCGCAATCGACGACAACGTCACCAACCTTGTTGTCGCCCAGCTGTTGCATCTCGAAAGCGAGAATCCTGACGCCGATGTCGCGATCTACATCAACAGTCCTGGCGGAGACATGAACGGGCTGTTCGCCATCCACGACACGATGCGGTACATCAACCCTGATGTGGCCACGATCTGCGTCGGCCAGGCCGCGTCTGCCGCCGCAGTTCTGCTGGCCGCCGGCACCCCAGGCAAGCGGTATGCCCTGCCGAACGCGCGCGTTCTGATCCACCAGCCGCACGGCGGTGCACAAGGTCAGTCGACCGATATGGAGCTGGCCGTCGCCGAGATGGTCGAGATGCGACGCCGCATGGTGCAGATCCTCGTCGAGGCCACCGGTCAATCCGCCGAACGGATCACCGCCGACATAGATCGGGACTACATCGTGCGCGGCGACCAGGCGATGGCCTACGGCCTCGTCGATCACGTGATCGACCGGCGGCAACTTCCCAGCGCCACGAAGGCGATAGCTGCCGCCTGAACCGCGCACCGAGCAAACCCCGACAAGAAGCGCGATGATCTGGCAATGCTCGATCATCTGTCCATCCAATGCTCCGATACCGCCGCCAGCTCACGTTTCTATGACACCGTGCTTGCGCCTCTCGGTGGAAAGCGTGTCATGGAGTTCGGTGATGTCATCGGCTACGGAGTTCCGCCGATGCCCGATTTCTGGATCGGTCCCCACCAGAGCGGAGACGGCTTCAGTGAGTCGCACATCGCCTTCACCGCGCCCAATCGCGCGGCAGTTCTGGCGTTCTTCGATGCCGCGCGGGCGGCCGGCTCCCAAGTGCTCCACCAACCACGCCTCTGGCCGGAGTACCACCCGAACTACTACGGGGCCTTCGTCCGCGATCCGGATGGCAACAACGTCGAAGCCGTGTGCCACCAACCCGAGTGACTATGAAGCAATCGGAAAGGCGGGGTCGCCCGGGCCGACAAGCGGCGCCACGGTCACCGGCACAGGACAGACCCTCAGCAACTTCGACAAGCCAGCTCTCTCGAGCCCCGGCAAGCTCGCCGGCACGATCACCCGGCGGACCGGTCGATCCTGCAACAGGTGGAAGATCTCGTTGACTGCGTCGGACCCCGCCGTGGAGATGGTCTCGATGTCGTCCGTCTGCGACCTGAGGCGAGCCGCGACCTGATCCAAATAGATCAAGCCCGCCATCGAGACATCGATGTCTTCGGCATCCGCAAACTCTCGAAGTGCGGCCGCCGAACGTCCATCCAACGTCAGCAGCAAGGTGACGGCGAGATCTTCGGGCGTCAACACTGCGAGCCCGCCTTCGCCATGTGAGCTCGAGGGGTCGACAAGTATCAGCGTCCTGGACACGATCATGGGTTCATCCATGCCAGCAGGGTACGGGGGCAAGGTTTCGCCTGTCTTGCGGCGAGATGAACAGTCGGTCTGCGCGCCGTTAGCGTTCCGTGCATGAGCGGTCTGACGGGTGAGACGACGATCACCGCCGATCGACTCGTGCTTCATCCGCTGCGCGTGGCTGATGCCGATGAGATGGTCGCAGTGCTTGCCGATCCCGTTCTGCACGAGTTCACCGGTGGGCGACCGGCCACCCTGGAAGAACTCAACGAGAGGTATGTCCGCTGGGTCGAGGGATCGGGTTCCGCCACGGAGCTGTGGCTCAACTGGATCGTTCGTCGACGCGACGACGAAGCCGCGATCGGAACCGTCCAGGCCACTGTCGTCGGTCTGCATGAACAACCCGAGGCATCGGTGGCGTGGACCATCGGCACCCCCTGGCAACGGCACGGTTACGCGAGCGAGGCAACCTGCGGCTTGGTGGAATGGCTCAGGCAGCAACGCATCGACTCGGTCGTTGCCCACATCCATCCCGACCACGTTGCCTCGGCCGCGGTCGCCACCCGTGCGGGTTTGCACGCGACCGACGATGTCGTCGATGGCGAGATCGTCTGGCGCCGCTCGCTCAAGCCAACTCGCTGAGAAGACCGCCAGTCAGGGGTTGCCGCCGAACCCGCAGATCACTGCCGGAACGCATGGCGAGTGATCGAGGACGGTCACCTCCGGATTGGCCCCCTTGCGGCTGAGTTGGAACTTCACCCACGTGAAGTTGTTCGTCTCGTTCGATTCCACCCAGTGGTTTTCCGGATCGGCCAAATGGGTGAGGTAGTAGACGCCGGCCCGTAGTCCCGTGATGTCGAGCTCTTGAAGCGGCGTCGACTGATGGTACGAGTCGGCCCACCCCGAAGCGAGCCCTTGCAACTGGCCGTTGCATTCGAAGTACGTGCGCGGCTGGGTCTTCTTCGCGCTCCCGGTGGTACCGGAGAACTCGACGTCGACGAAACAGAAGGTGATCTTGGTGCCGGAGCTGATGGGCGGACCGTCGATGCTGGTGCGCACCGCGAACTCTGCGACTGCCGACTGGTGCCAGTGGTTGTGCTCCGGGTGGAAGAACGCGACACCCGCCGGATGCCTGTCGACGATCATGCCTTGCGCGTCGAGGATCTCTTGGGTGGCCACGGTGCATTGGTCGTATTGGATGCCGTCGATCGTGCAAGGTGCGATCTGGCCTCCGCCACGGATCTGCAAGTTCCCGGCTCCCACATTGATGTGGGTGGTCGTGAACCGCAGGAGCTCGTGCTGTTGGGTGTTCTGGATCTGAAGGTGATCCGGCACTTCCTCGATCACGTCAGGCAGCACGCCTCCGGATGCCGCGCCCACGCTGAGCGTGTCTCCCGCAGCGACAATGAGCCCGCCGAGCGCGATCGACACGATCAGCGAGCTTCTGAGATGAATACGATTCATTTCTCTCCCCGTCCCGAAGCGCGTAAGTGCTTCGCTTGCATGGCACATGAGCACGCAGATCCGGCGCGTGTCAACCTGAAGGGCAGTGACGTGAAGATCAGTCGGTGTAGCGGCGGGCGTTGGGGCGTTTGCCCTTCAACAGGGTCCCGCGCAACGAGGCGAGCACGTCGTCGACCCGCGTCTCGGGAACACCGACGATCGAGAACTGCTCGGTGATCTTGATCGGACCGATTTCACGACCGCTGAGATTGCTCTCGTTGGCGATCAGGCCGACGAGATCGCCTGGGCGAATCCCACCTTTGCGCCCGAGGCCGACGTAGATGAACGCGGTGCCTGCCGTTCCTCCACCGCGGTGACCCGCGGAAGCCGGACGACCCTTCTGCGAAGGGCGATCGCCGCGGTCGGGCCTCGGCCCGCGGTCGACCTTGTGGGAGAAGTCGGGGATCTCGGCTTCGTCGACTGTGGCGCCGCCGGCTTCGTGCGCAAGCTTCACCGCGGCGAGTGCGATGGTGCGGATGTTGTGATCGCCCGCCAAGGCGTTGAGCACGTCGTTGTAGTCGTCGAGGTCATCCGAGGCCAATGCCTCGCGAACCGCCGTCACGGTCAGCTCGATCTGGCGGGCGCGCAAGTCGGCGACGGTCGGAATGCGTTCGATGGCGATCTTCTGCTTGGTCAACTTCTCGATGTTGAACAGCAGGCGTTGCTCGCGCGGGTCGGCAAGAGTGATGGCGACACCTTGGCGACCGGCTCGACCGACCCGACCGATGCGATGGACGTAGCTCTCTGCCGCAGATGGGACGTCGTAGTTGACTACGTGGGTGAGCGTGTCGACATCGAGCCCACGGGCGGCGACATCGGTTGCCACCAAGAGCTCGGCCGTGCCGTCTCGGAGGCGGCCCATCACGCGATCGCGTTGCGGTTGGTCCATACCACCGTGCAGAGCTTCGGCGCGGTAGCCGCGCCCATTCATCGTTTCGGTGAGCTGGTCGACCTCGGTACGGGTGCGACAGAAGACGAGCGTGGCCTTCGGTGCCTCGATGTCGAGGATGCGGCCGAGCGCGGCCGGCTTGTGTGAGCGCTGCACCATGTACGCGCTCTGACGCACCAGTGCAGTACCCGGCTGAGTGTCGCCACGCCCGATCTGGATGCGAACCGGATCACGTTGGTACTTGCGAGCCAGCGCGTTGATGCGCGCTGGCATGGTTGCCGAGAACAGCACCGTCTGTCGCTGAACGGGCGTCACCTGCAGTATCGAGTCGATGTCATCGGCGAAGCCCATGTCGAGCATCTCGTCGGCCTCGTCGAGGATGACCGTTTGGATGTTGCTGAGGTTCAGCGACCCGCGGCCGATGTGGTCGAGAGCGCGTCCCGGAGTCGCGACGACGATGTGCACGCCTCGGTCGAGAGCCTGCAGTTGCCGATAGATCGGTTGCCCGCCGTAGATCGGTGTGACCTTGACGTGAAGCTCGCGGCCATAGCGGAAGATCGCTTCGCTCACCTGCATCGCCAGCTCGCGCGTCGGCACGAGTATCAACGCGATCGGGACGACCTTTGCGGCAGTGTCGATCATCTGCAGCGCCGGTAGTGCGAACGCGGCAGTCTTGCCCGTACCGGTTGCCGCTTGCCCCAACAGGTCACGTCCGGCGAGCAGGTGCGGAATCGTCTCGCGTTGGATCGGTGTCGGTTCCTCGTACCCGAGATCGTTGATGGTCTTCAACAGCTCGGGGCGAAGGCCAAGAGTGTCGAACCCGTCGCCTTCGATCGTGCCGGGTGAATCTTCTTGGTGGCCACTGGTGTCGTGGTCGGTCATGACGGCTGGACTCTCGTTAGTGAATGTTCAACGATAGAAGCCAGAAGTCCGAAACAGACGTGATGGGTTACGGCCTACTGCGCGGCGGCCAGAGCAGCCGCGACTTCGGCCACGATTTGGGCTGAGGTTGCTCCGGGAGTGAGCACTGCGGCGATGCCGGCCTGCTTGAGCTTGGCGATGTCGGGCTCGGGCACTATGCCGCCGACTATCACGGGGATGTCGACGCCTCGAGCGCGGGTCTCGTTGACAACCAGTGACGCCAACGTCATGTGCGCGCCCGACAGCATCGATAGGCCGATCGCGTCTACGTCTTCGTCGACCGCCGCAGCCGCGACCGTTGCCGGGGTTTGGAACAACCCGGTGTAGATCACTTCGTATCCGGCGTCGCGCAGGATGCGAGCCACCACCTTGATGCCGCGGTCGTGGCCGTCGAGGCCGACCTTGGCGATCAGGATCCGCTCTCCCGGCATCAGGTGACCATCAGATCGTCGGCACCTCGACGTGCCGACCGAACACGGTTCCGAGCGAGGCCATCACTTCGCCAAGTGTCGCATAGATACCGACAGCGTCGATCAACGCCGGCATCAGGTTGCTCTCGGGATCGGCGGCCTCTGCCTCGACGCGACGCAGTGCGGCATCGACTGCCGCCTGATCTCGCGACTGGCGCACCTGTTCGAGACGCTTGAGTTGACGTATCTCGTCTTCGTTGGTGATCTGCAGCAGAGGGATCTGGTCCTCTTCACTGCCCTCTGTGAACGCGTTGACGCCGACCACGATCCGCCTGCCGGTGTTGAACCGACGTTCGAGGTCGTACGCCGAGTCAGCGATCTTTCCCTGGAACCAGTTGTCCTCGATCCCCTTGATGGCCCCTTCGAGCATCGACCCGCTGCCCAGTTGGGCGAGGTGGGCGAACAGTTCCTCGGCCTCCCGCTCGACCTCGTCCGTCAGGTGCTCGACGTACCACGACCCGCCGAGCGGATCGGCGACGTGGGCGACGTTGGTCTCGTGCGCGATCACCTGCTGGGTGCGCAACGCGATGCGGGCGGTCTTCTCGGTCGGAAGGGCCATCGCCTCGTCCATCGAGTTGGTGTGCAGCGATTGCGTACCACCGAGGACACCTGCCAACGCTTCGATCGCGGTGCGGACGATGTTGACCTCGGGCTGCTGAGCAGTCAGCGATACCCCGGCGGTCTGGGTGTGGAAGCGCAATTGCATCGAGCGTTCGAGCTTGGCGCCGTACCTGTCGCGCAACCAGCGGGCCCAGATGCGACGAGCCGCGCGGTACTTGGCGATCTCCTCGAAGAAGTCGATGTGCGCGTTGAAGAAGAACGAGAGCCGCGGTGCGAACGAGTCGACCGGAAGACCTGCCTGCATAGCCAACTCGACGTACGCGAACCCGTTGGCGAGTGTGAACGCCAACTCCTCGACCGCGGTCGAACCTGCCTCGCGGATGTGGTACCCGGAGATCGAGATCGAATGCCACCGTGGCATCTCGGCAGCCGAGAAGGCGATGGTGTCGCGCACGAGACGCATGGACTGCCGTGGCGGGAAGACGAACTCTTTCTGCGCCTGGTACTCCTTCAAGATGTCGTTCTGCAGCGTGCCACCGAGGCGGGCCCGGTTGACGCCCGCCTTCTCGGCCTGAGCGACGTACATCGCAAAGATCACAGCGGCCGGCGAGTTGATGGTCATGGACGTGGTTGTCTTGTCGAGGTCGATGCCCGCGTAGAGATCCTCCATGTCGGACAACGAGTCGACCGCTACTCCGCATCGGCCGACCTCGCCGAGCGCCATCGGATGATCGGAGTCGATGCCGAGCAGCGTTGGCATGTCGAACGCCGTCGACAGCCCGTCGCCACCCGATTTGATGATCTCTTTGAATCGCCAGTTCGTGTCGTCGGCCGTGCCGAAACCGGCGAACATCCGCATCGTCCACAACTTCGAGCGGTACATCGATGCGTACGGCCCTCGCGTGTATGGGAATTGTCCGGGGTAGTCGGTCGGGCCGTCTGTCGATCCCTCCTCGGGGCCGTAGACCGGTTCCAGGGGGATGCCCGACATCGTGGTGAAGTCGGCGTCGCGGATTGACGACTCGCTGAACGCCTGCTCCCACATCTCACGGTTGGTAGCCATCGCCACAGTTTATTTGGACGTCAAAGCATTCTTGCAATTCAACGGAAATCTCCGAACGCTCGACGCATGCCCTTGAGCACCGCGTAGACCTCGCGCTGTTCCTTGGGAGAGAGCGGCACGATCGAGAAGACCCCGGCGTTGAGGCGCGACGTAGCCACCTCGGTGATTCGCTTGCCGCTTTCCGTGATCTCGGCAAGCACGCTCCTCCCATCGGCGGGACTTGGCACCCTGATGACGAAGCCGTCCTCCTCCAGGCGTTGTACTGCGTTGGTCACACTGGCCGGATGGACCTGCAGTCGTTCACCGATCTTGCCCACGGGCAGGCTCGCCTTACGACTGAACCGCAGCAGCATCAGCACCTCGTATCTGGCGAACGTGAGCCCGATTGGTCGCAGGATGGCCTCGACGCGTGCGAGAAGCACCTGCTGCACACGCATGATCGAGGTGACGACGGCCATCCCGTCGGCCGCGTGCGTCCAGCCCTCGTCTTGCCATCTGTCGTGGGCCAAATCGATCGGGTCGACGGGCAATGGCCGCGAAGGAAGGCGACGCGGTCTCTCGGTCATGTGGTTCCCGATGTCATGTCTGGCGCGCCAGCACGATCGGCGCGGCTTGCTCGAGGTGCTCGACCCACTGTTGCGGCGACGCCGGCTCGACGATCGGCAGGATGACGAACTTCGTGGACCCTACCGCGACGAACTTGTCGATCGTCGACATCAACGCGTCCCATCCCTGTGGAACGAGAACCGTCGGGTCGGCGAGGTCCGGTCTCCGCTTTGCCAGCAGGTCGACAACTGTCTGCGGGACGGGTCCGAACGAGTAGGAGATCAGCGCACCGTAGTGATCGTCGTCGATCGTGCGGCCGTGTTCGAGCAACGTGGCTTCGACCGTCTCGCGGCCACGCGCTGCATCGTCGGGTGTCACGAAGCTTGGCAACCATCCGTCGGCCAGACGTCCGACTCGGCGCAACTCTGACGGGGCGATCCCTCCGAACCAGACGTCGAGATTCGCTTGCAGTGGTTTCGGCAGGACGCGCAGCCCGTCGTAGTGGAAGTGTTCGCCGTGATGCGTCAGCGTGCCCTCGGCCCAGGCGCCGCGGAGCACCGACAACGACTCGTCGAACAGCTTGGCGCGAGCGTCGCGCTCGACGCCGAACGCCTGTTGCTCGTGCGGATCGGCGACGCCGAGACCGAAGGCCGGGAGCAACCGACCATTCGAGAGGCGGTCCAGAGTCGCCAACTCCTTGGCCAGGACGATGGGATTGCGACCTGGCAGCACCATCACGCTCATCCCGAACTTCAGTCGGGTCGTACGCCCCGCCGCGAAAGCCATCCCGACGAGTGGATCCGGAGCCTCGCCACCGATCCGCTCGCTGAGCCAGAGGCTGTCGAAGCCGAGGACTTCGAGCGCGTCGACAACGGTTGCGAAGCCGTCATCGTTGAGACGTGTGCGTGTACCGAGCGCGTAACCAATTCGAACGTGCGGGGCCTCAGGCACGGGCAAGGTGCCGGGACACGCCTGGGCAGTCGAGTTCAGCTCGTGTGGTTACCCAGCACCAAGGGCCTTGCGACGTGACGTGCGCCCGAGGAATCGATCGTGACAAAGCCATCGCCGCATCGTGACACAACCGTGAACTGGTGCTGCGAACCAACACGCGCCGGCGTCATCTGCACTCGGTGCCAACTGAAGATCGAGGCCGAGACGATCACTCCCACGACGATGAGCAGCTCGGGCACATGGCCGGCGAGCACACCTGCGACCAGTGCCGCGACCGTTCCTGTCCTCAACGCCAGCAGGATCAGCGATGCCGGAGAAGTGGCGGAAGATCTAGCGGAGGAGTGGTGCATGGCGTTCACATTCATATAGACGTCTCAGGTGGCCCTTTGGATTCATCTTTCGGCAGATTGTCTTGAAATTCAACAAATCGTCATCCAACCGGCACAGAGGGCGGATGGCGGTGCGCCCACGGTGCGGCGGCCTCGAGTTGTGCCGCCACTCTCAGTAGGACGTCCTCACGCGCGTAAGCGGAGACCAGCTGAACGCCGATGGGTAGACCGTCCGCGCTCCAGTGCAGCGGAAGGCTGATCGCCGGCTGCCCGCTGGAGTTGAACGGTGGGGTGAACGGCACGTACGCCGCGGCCCTGACCATCGGCGCCATCGGCGCCGCTGGGTCATTGGCAAACGTCCCGATCGGTGCGGGCGGCTCGGCCAGCGTTGGGCTGAGCAACAGGTCCCAGCCGTCCGCCCACCACTGCTGGAGGGCACGGCGGAACTCGACGGTCGCGGCCAATGCAAGCGCGTAGTCGATCGAGCTGACGTTGCTGGCGAAGGCGACCTGCGCCGCGTTGACGGCTTCGAGGTCGCCGTCGGCGAGAGCCCGACCGAGCTGGGCCTCGATTCGTGCCACCGAGACTCCCATGTTGGTGCTCCACAGCGCCGAGAAGCGCCGACCGAAGTCACGGTTTGCCAATGCAGCGGGGAATGCATGCTCGACGTGATGGCCGAGCGATTCGAGCAGAGTCGCGGCAGACCGAACCGCGTCGCGGCACTCGTCATGGAGCGCGTCGCCCAGTGGGTGGGCGTCGAGGAGGCCGATCCGCAAGCGACCCGGGTCGGCCCCGATCTCATCGACGTAGGGCCTCTTCGGCGCAGGCGCGATCACGGTGTCGCCGACACCGGGGCCGTGCACGGCGTCGAGCAAGGCGGCCGTGTCGCGAACGGTGCGGCTGACGCACAGCTCGACTCCGAGATTGCTCTCGTCTCGGAACGGTCCGAGGGTGATGCGCCCCTGTGACGTTTTGAGGCCGACAAGCCCGCAGCAGGAGGCCGGAATGCGGATCGAGCCGCCACCGTCGCTGGCGTGGGCGAAAGGCACCATGCCTGCGGCGACTGCGGCAGCCGATCCCCCACTCGACCCGCCGGGCGAATGATCGAGGTTCCACGGGTTGCGGGTCGGTCCCCACGCTGTGGGCTCGGTGGTGGGCAGGCTTCCGAACTCCGGGCTGTTGGTGCGCCCGGCGATGTTGAGGCCCGCATGCCGGAACCTGGTTACCAGAGTGGTGTCGGCGGGCGAGATGGGAAGTGACTCCTTCAGCGCCTGGCACCCGTTCGTCAATGGCTGGCCGGCGTAGTGCGCCCAGAGATCCTTCAGCAGAAACGGCACTCCACGGAATGGCCCGTCTGGGAGTTGGTCCGCGGCGCCGCGTGCCTCATCGAACCAGCGGATGATCACGGCGTTCAGTGCCGGGTCGAGCTCCTCGATCCGTTCCAGCGCGGCCTCGAGCAGTTCGCTCGCCGACACCTCGCCTTTTCGAACCAACGTGGCTTGATCTGTGGCGTCCATCCACCGTGTTTCTGCTGCGAGTATGCCCATGGGGACCTGTGTAGCACGTGCAATTAGGGTGGCGGTTCGTCGTGTCCACCCCGCCAGCCACCCCTCCGCCAGCCACCCCCGCGTCAGCACCGCCCCCAATGACCACCCGGCAGGTGTGGCAGTCACCTCCCGTTCGCCTGTTGCTCATCAGCAACGGCATCCTCACCAGTGGCATCGCCCTGCAGGCCACGGCGCTGCTGAAGCAGGCGTACGACATCACCGGGCGCACGTCCGATCTCGGCTGGATGGGACTTGCCGAGTTCCTGCCGATCGCGTTGCTGGTGTTGGTGACCGGTTCGCTGGCCGACCACTTCAACCGCAAGACAATCGCGCTGGTCACGATCGGGGCCGAGGTGTTCACCTCCGGTGCTCTGATGTTCTACGCCCTCAGCACGCCCACCTCGGTGGTGCCGCTGTTCGGGATCGCCTTCGCGTTCGGGATCGCCCGCGCGTTTCAGGCACCGGCGACGCGTTCGATGCCGCCGATGGTCGCGCCGGTGGGCGCACTTCCGAAAGTGATCGCGCTCTACTCGGCCGTGTGGACCGGATCGATCATCGTCGGTCCGGCAATCGGCGGATTCCTGTACGCGATCGATCCTTGGGTGGCGTATCTCGCTTCAACCACGCTGATCCTGATCAGCGCGATCGTGTTGTCGTTCCAGACGTTCCTGCGTGAGCCACTGCCTCCCGATCCCGAGAACCGGCCGACCCTTCGAACCGCGGTCGAAGGCCTGGTGTTCATACGTCGCACGCCGGTGTTGCTCGCGGCCATCGCTCTCGATCTCTTCGCCGTTCTGTTCGGGGGTGCCGTCGCGCTGATCCCGGTGATCGCCAAGGACCGGCTTGGAGTTGGTGACGTCGCCTACGGCTGGCTGCGCGCCGCGCCCGGGTTCGGAGCCGCGGCGATGGCACTCGTGCTGGCGGCCCGTCCAATTCGGCGACATGTCGGCAATACGTTGCTGGTGGTCGTCGCCGTGTTCGGTTTCGGGACCGTCGTGCTCGGCGTGACACGCAACTACCCGCTCGCCTTCCTGGCACTCGTGGTGCTGTCGGCTGCCGACATGGTCAGCGTCTTCATCCGTAGCTCGCTGGTGCCGTTGGTGACTCCCGACGAGAAACGCGGCAGGGTCCTGGCTGTCGAGTCCGTGTTCGTCGGCGCGTCGAACGAACTGGGCGCGTTCGAGAGCGGCATGGTGGCGCAGGCCTTCGGCACCTCGGCCACGGTCATCGGCGGGGGCGTTGCGACCCTGGCCGTTGTTGGCGTCTGGTGGTTCGCGTTTCCCTCGCTGCGCTCGATCGATCGCTTCGAAGAACTGGAGCGGAGTGACTCGACCGAGTCACGGTGAAGGTCATCAACCAGGCGCTGCGTTGTTGATGTCGTTGGGCAGCTCGCCGAACGATATCAACACTGAACGAACGGCGGCGGTGTCGACACCGGTGATCAGCGGCGTGGCGGCCGATGTGGCGATGTTCCACAACCACAGATCGCTCGGTCCGGTGCAACCTGTGGCGCGCACCGAGAGCACCAACTGCTGGCCGTCGAGCCAGCCGACCGGTTCGGTCGACAACGCGGCGAATGCGCCAGGCTGATCGACCAGCGCTCCCGCGTTGGAGATCTGCGTTCGGGTGAGCCCGCTGCAAGCCCCAAGGCGCCAGCCGATCGCTGCCGAGGGAGTCGTGCCGACGGTCAGTTTGGCAACAGGTTCCGCCGCCTGTGTGAGGTCGGCCAAGGTCAGTCCAGGCAGATCGAGAGCGTGAACGTGGAACGTGCCGTTGCCATGGTCGTGGACGAAGTAGACGCGTGAGCCGGATGGGTCCGGGTCGATCTCAGTGATGACCGTGGTGGGCTGGTCGAGCTGGGCGATCAGACGCGGGTTTTGACCGCGGTTGCCGGCGATGAACAAACCTGCAGTTCCTTCCGCAGCTTGACCGGCGGCGAAGATGTTCCTTCCGGCAGGGTGGTACCTGGCAACATCGGTTCGTTCGAGGAAGCTGATGTCCGTGCGGGTTTCAGGTTGGCCGGCGGTGCGCCACAAGAGATGGTTGTCGGCAACCGCCGGAGCGATCAGCGCCTTTCCTGTCGGGTACGACCACGACACCCTCGTGTTGGTGGCGAAATACCCACTGGGAAGCGCTTGAGTGCCATCGAACATCGTCACGGAGTTGAGCAAAACGCGATCGCCCGCCGGTGACCACTGCAGAGGCCCGACGTTGTCGAGGGTCAGTTCCGACAGACATCCGCTTGTACCGCTACCCGGGTTGATGCTGTAGAGACGGGTACCGATCTCGAAGGTGACCTCAGCGGTTGCACCCGGCGGCGAGAAGACGCATGCACCGGCGGGTAGTGGGATGGTGCTGGTGGCACTGGCCGCAGGTGCGGTGGTGGCCACGGTTATGGTGGTCGTCGTAGGAGGAACCGTGTTGCTGGGCGTGCCGAGCGGTGGCAGCGTCTGCGTGCTGGTCGTGCCCTCGTCGACATTGCACCCGGCAGCGAGGACTGTCAGACCGATCGCGACGCACGCCAGGCGCTTCATGCCACCCAACGGTAGATCGCCCATGGCAGGCTGACGAACGATGCCTGCCCTGCGGAACACAATTGTCATCTGTGTGTTGATGGCCGGCTGCTCGGCGAGTGCAGCAACATCCGCAACGACGACGCCTGCGACCACTTCCGCGGTCACGACTACTGAGGTCGCATCTGAGGTGTCGACCAGCGTCGCCTCCTCGACGACCACTTCGACGACCATCCCTCGACCGTTGACCTATGTGTTCCCGTTCACCGACAAGAAGGTCAGCTATGCCCACCGCCATCACGACTATCCGGCCACTGACGTGTTCGGGTGCGGTGCAACAGTCGTAGCGCCTGTCCGCGGCACGATCGAAGAGACGCGCAGCGTCGATCCATGGGTGCCGAAGGTCGACGATCCGGCGACCCGTGGTGGCAAGTACGTCTCGATGAAGGGCGATGACGGAGTGCGCTACTACTTCGCTCATCTCGCGTCTGTCGATGTGCAGGCGGGTGACGTGGTCGAGGCGGGAGATCCGCTGGGCATCATGGGCCAGACCGGCAATGCCCGAAAGTCGGCATGCCACACGCACTTCGGCATCTCGTGGCCGTGTCCCGGTTCTGAATGGGCCGTTCGCCGGGGCGAGATCTGGCCATGGAAGTACCTGGACGCGTGGAAGGCCGGGGAGCAGTTGTCGCCCGTCGTCGAGATCGCCGCGGCCGAGGCGGCGAACGCGGACGCGTGCAACCTGGCGATGCTGGCGCCTAGCGCGGACAATGCCTAGCGGCTCGAGGGCCGCGCACCGCTAGGCCTTCGAGATGAGCAGCCAAAGTGCGGCCGGGATCAGGATCCAGGCCAGCACCAGCAGCACGATGGCGTACACGGCGAAGGTGTACGAGTCGTCCTTCGGCGGATTGCCACAGGCCCCGATCGTCTCGAAGAGCGCCTTGATCGGCTGGTCGGTCGACAGCCGGATGCGACGCCGGGCAACCCCTGCCGCGTAGAGGGCCGCCCAGGCAAGGCCGGCGAACACCACTGCGAGCACCAGCGTGAAGACGATGACGCCGACGATCCCGCTGATGGCCCACACGAAAAAGGCCCGCAACCCGGACACAACGGTCGACAGGATCGCCCCTCCCAGCAGAAACGTGGGCAGGCCGAGTTGGTTGCCCTTGTATCCCGGCTCGACCTGAACGGCGTTGATCCGCGCCCGTCGCAGCATCACATGCTCGCTGCTGCCCCACTCCGAGTTGGCCTCGCGGCGTTCGTAGAGCTTGCGCAATCTGGTGACGAGACGGTTCTGGTATCCCTTCACGATCCATCTGGTCATCTGTTGGACGATGTAACCAGCGATCGGCGTCAACACTCCCAGGCGGGGCATCTTCGGCGGACGCGCACCATTGCGGTCAAGCACCTCGAGGGAGCGCATCGCCATGCGATGGGCCTCTTCGAACCGGTCGGGGCGCCACAGCGGGCGGACCTTGCTGAGCTCTTTGACGATGTCCTGTTCGGTTCTGCCCTTGCCAGCGATCTGCTCGAGGATCGCCCCTTGCTGCTCGGGCGAATCTGCTCGCAGGACCCGCAGTGCGTCTATCCGGTCGAGGAGCAGACCTTCGAAGTGATGGTCGTCCTGGTGCTCGGTGTGAGCCGCCTTCGGCATGTTCGCCGGCGGTTTGGCGTCGCTCATCGGCGGCAGAGTAGTTCGTGCATCCGGACCTGCTTGAATAGCGCGCACGGGCTCGTCTACAGAAAAGGAACGTCGATGAAGGGCTTTTTAAAAGAGTTCAAGGACTTCATTTCAACCGGCAGCATGATCGAACTGGCCGTGGCGGTCATCCTCGGTCTCGCAGTCAAGTCGGTCATCGACGCGTTCATGTCGGGTGTGGCAAATCCGTTGATCGGTGCCATTGTCGGCAAGCCCAACCTCGACAACTTCCTGACGTTCACAGTGCGCAAGGGCACCACCAACCAGTCGACGATCTCCTTCGGCGTGGTTTTGACCCAAATGATCTCGTTGATCGTCGTCGGCTTTGTCCTGTTTCTGTTCGTGAAGGCGTACCACAAGATTCGCAGTCCGATGCAGGCCGCCCCGCCGGGGCCGAGCGAGATCGATCTACTGACTGAGATCCGCGACGAGCTGCGCGCACCCCGCTGATTCGTTCCGCACCAGCGTCGTCCACGTTTTGGGGATCAGACTTGCGAAAGCCGGCGGCGCTACATTCAATGGAGGAATGAGAGTACGGCGTGAGGTCACCCTGACTCTGATCTGTGTGTTCCTGGTGGCCTGCTCGGCGGCAGCATCGGCACCCGATGAGTCCCACGATCCCGTCGTCCAGGGAGTCGGCGTCTTGCCGGTCAGCAACCCCGTCGAGGAAGTGGCCGCCACTGAGGTCGAGACGGTCCCGCCTTCCGAGCCCACGACGACCCTGACGCCGGTGCAGACCATCGGCACGCTGGTGACGGGAAACCGGCTGCTGATGATCGGCGACTCCATCACGGCGTCGGCCGCGAAGCGCTACGGCGGCGAGTTGTGCAACGCCCTCGTGCCGCTCGGATGGCAAGTCGAAGTCGATGCCGAGCCGAGCCGATTCGTCGATTTCGGCAACGACGTGCTCGATAAACGTCTGTCGGCCAAATGGGACGCTGCCTATGTGTTCCTGGGAAGCAACTACCTGGGTGATCAACTCGCGTACCGCAAGCAACTCGAGAAGATCGTGCAACGGCTCTCGCCGGCACCGGTTGTGCTCTTGACGGTGACGTTGTTCGAGGACAGCCGGCAAGAAGTCAACGACGCCATCACCTTGGTGAGCGCAGAGTTCCCCAACGTGCATGTGGTCGATTGGGGTTCCATCGCTGCCGCCGACGCCGCCACGATCCTGCGCGGGGATGGCCTGCACCTGACCAACGACGGTCGTACTGTGCTGGCCTCGACTGTGGCCGGGGTGATGGGTCCCGCCCCGACGGAGCCCGGTGATTGCCTCAGCACCGCGTTCCACAACGACGCGGGGCAAAGCGTCAACGGCACCGACATCCCCCCGAAGCGCCCAGTCGGTGGTACGCCGACCCCGACAACGGTCAATCCGCAGACCCCGACGACGGTCGGCGGTGGCGGCACGCCGACGACCAAGCCACCCACCACCGTGCCGCCGCCGACAGCAGCGCCGACCTTGCCCCCGCCGCCGACAGCAGCTCCAGTTACAACGGTCGCACCTGCGGAGACTCTTCCTCGACGGACTGTCCCGCCAACAGTGCCGCCTCCGACGCCCTAAGACACTGCTGAGCATCTTTGGGTGTGGGGGTTAGGGCATGACCGACCCGCAGTGGCGATGATGAAGGGCGTGGCCCAGTTGCAGCCGGCGACAGCGTTTGGAGTGTGCGGACCGCATACGGGTCCGTCGGCGCCAAACGCTGTCGCCATCGCCCACGGCTAGTGCAGCGTTTGGAGTGTGCGGACCGCATACGGGTCCTTCGGCTCCAAACGTCGTGCCCCGGACTCGTCACCGACCATCCGCCGACCCGACCGGAACTGAACAAAACACTTGCTCAGCAGTCTCCTGACGCTTCGACGTTCACGTGCCAGGATGGCCGTATGAAATACCGACGACTGGGTCGCGCGGCGCTGCAGGTCAGCGAGCTGTGCCTCGGCACGATGAACTTCGGGCCCGAGACCTCCGAAGCTGATTCGCACGCCATCATGGACCGGGCGCTCGAGCTCGGCATCAACTTCTTCGACACAGCGAACCGCTACGGCGGCAGCGCAGGCGCTGGCACCACGGAAGAGATCATCGGTCGCTGGTTCGCGCTCGGTGGCAATCGCCGCGAGAAGGTCGTGCTGGCCACCAAGCTCTATGGACTGATGTCGGATTGGCCCAACGATGGGCGCCTTTCGGCTCGTCACATCCGCGCCGCTTGTGACGACAGCCTTCGCCGTCTACAGACCGATCACATCGACCTGTACCAGATGCATCATGTCGACCGGAATGCCTCGTGGGACGAGATCTGGCAGGCAATGGACACGTTGGTGCAGCAAGGCAAAATCATCTACGTCGGCAGCAGCAACTTCGCCGGGTGGCACATCGTCCAGGCCAACGAGAGGGCGACGGCCCGCGGATCGTTCGGCTTGGTCAGCGAGCAGAGCCACTACAACCTGCTGGTTCGCACCGTCGAGCTCGAGGTTCTACCCGGATGTCGCGCCTACGGCGTTGGAGTGATTCCGTGGAGCCCTCTCTCGGGCGGGCTTCTGGGTGGAGTGCTCAACACCGGGTCGGCTTCGCGTCGCCGGTCGGCGGCGGCACTCGAGAGGATCGACAAGTTGCGGCCGCAACTGGAGAAATGGGAGAAGCTGTGCGCCGAGTTGGGCGAAGAGCCGGCGGCCGTCGCACTGGCCTGGCTGCTTCACCAGGACGGTGTGACCTGCCCGATCATCGGGCCGCGAACCATGGCTCACCTCGAAGGTGCGTCGTTGCGTGCCCTCGAAGTCTCGCTCGACGAGGCGACGCTCTCGACCATCGATTCGATCTTCCCCGGCCCCGGTGGAACTGCTCCTGAGGCGTACGCCTGGTAGAGAGAGGCCGGCCCGCTACGGGGCCAGCGCGCGCAGCGGGGCAACGGGCACGTTGCGCAGCACGCCGTACGTGACGACGAGAACCGGCGCGATCACTGCAAGGAGCCGACCGACCCGTTGCGACACGTGAATCGGTTGGGCGCCCCACGACACGCGCAGCCATCCCACCCACACGACAACGATCGCCGCCAACGCCAGGGGAGTGAACACGTTGTAGCTCACGGCCGCGCCGATGTGCCCGTGCAACAGCTGATAGGTACCCCGTGTCAGGCCGCAGCCGGGGCACCACAACCCGGTGAGCTGGTGAAACGCACAGCCTGGATATCGGGAGCTCGCGACCGCCGGATCATGCGTGCCGATGAAGGCGGCGGCTCCGGCCAGCGCGGCGCCGCATGCGATCGGTGCAACTCTGCGAGCGACGCCGCCCTGCGCTGACACGACGACGCCGAGTTCCATCGGCTCATCGTACGACTCCTGGCGTTGTGGACTCGCTGTTTGTCCGCCACGATGGACGGCCATGTTGCAGGTCCAAGGGCTCTCGGTGGAAATTGGTGGTCGTCAGATCATCAATAACGCCTCCTTCACCGTGATGCAGCGCGACAAGGTCGGCCTGGTCGGTCGAAACGGAGCTGGCAAGACCACACTTTTCCGTGTGCTCGGCGGCGCACTTGAACACACCGGCGGCAAGATCCTGCGCAAGGGCGGTTTCGGCTACCTGCCGCAGGACCCGCGCATTGCGGGCGTGCTCGACGGTCGCACGGCCATCACCCATGTGCTCTCGGGCCGTGGCATCGATGAGGAGCTGATCCGCCTCGAGAAGTTGCGCATCACGATGGAGGAGGACGCCAGCGAGCGGAACGTCAGCCGGTACAGCCGCGCCCAAGACGAGTTCGCGACATCGGGCGGATACGGCGCCGAGAGCGAGGCCCGTTCGATGGCAGCCGGTCTCGGTCTTCAGGGCGATCGCCTGGAACTGCCGATCGGCGTGCTGAGCGGTGGTGAGCGGCGACGCGTCGAACTTTCTCGCATCTTGTTCGCAGGGTCGGATGTGCTGTTGCTCGACGAGCCCACCAACCACCTCGACATCGACGCGAAGATGTGGTTGCTGCAGTTCCTGCGGGCATACCGCGGGGCGCTGCTGGTGATCAGCCACGACATCGAACTGCTCGACGAGGCGATCACCCGCGTCCTGCATCTCGATCGACCCGGTGAAGAGGCCGTCGGCGAATTGGTCGAGTACAAGGGCACCTACAGCCAGTATCGAACCAGCCGGGCAAGGGACGAAGAGCGCTTGGCCAAGAAGGCCGTGCTGCAGGCCAAGGAGATCGCCCGACTGCAAACGGTTGTCGATCGATTCGGCGCGAAGGCGACCAAGGCGGCAATGGCACACAGCAAGGAGAAGCAGATCGTGCGGCTCGAGTCGCAACGTGTGCACGTCGCCAAGGGTGATCGCACACTACGCGTCAAGTTCCCCGATCCGCCGGCCAGCGGCACCACCGTCATCACCGCGCACCGATTGTCGAAGGCCTTTGGCGGGCCACCGGTCTTCGAGAACGTCTCCTTCGATGTGGGACGAGGAGATCGGTTGCTGGTGCTCGGCTTGAACGGAGCCGGCAAGACGAGCCTGCTGCGAATCCTTGCCGGGGAGACGACCGCCAACAAGGGCATCTTCAGCTTTGGGCACAACGTCAACGTCGGCTACTACGCACAGGAGCACGACAACCTGCAAGGCGATGCGTCGTTGCTCGACAACATCCGCGCCGCGGTTCCCAACGACGTGATACTGACCGAGACGCAATTGCGCGGCATGCTCGGAATGATGGGCCTCAGCGGCGAGAAGGTGTACCAGGAGAGCGGCACGTTGTCGGGCGGTGAGAAAACGAAGTTGGCACTGGCGATGCTGATGGTCGGCCGCAACAACCTGTTGCTGCTCGATGAGCCGACCAACAACCTCGACCCTCCGAGCCGGCAGTCGGTGACCGATTCCCTGAAGGCTTGGCAGGGCACCATCGTGTTCGTCAGTCACGACACCGAGTTCGTCGAACAGCTACGACCGACGAAGGTTCTGCTGATGCCCGACGGGCAGGTCGACTACTTCAACAGGGATTGGCTCGAGCTCGTCTCGCTGGCCTAGCTGACTTCGACCGGGTTCAACTCACGCCGCGAGGTCGGTACGGGCCGTATGCGCCCGTGTCGGGACAGCGGTCGATAACTCGGGGTCATTTCGCTTCGACTGCTCTCAGTACTCAGCGCCGAACGTGGGCGCCGAAATGGTCCCGTGCGGACCGTTCAGACGCCCGCGTCGGCCAACCGCACGGCGCTGTCACCGCTGACGGCCGTATGCGCCCGCTCCGGTGACAGCGGTCGATAACTCGGGTCCCATCGGGCGGGCTGGTGATGAGCCACAGCGAGGTCGGCCGTCAGTTGGGGGCTGGTCCCGCTGGGATGTCGCCGGCGACCGTGGTGCGGTGTAGCAACCGACGGCTCCCGTCGTAGTCGTTGATCGCAAGGTGGAGGAGACATCGGTTGTCCCAGACCGCGAGCGTGCCCGGCGCCCATGGGAGCCGGCACGTGAACTCGGCCTTGGTGGAGTGATCGAACAGGTACTGCAGCATCGGTCTCGACTCGTCCTGCGTCATGCCTTCGAACTGCTGCGTGTACACAGGATTGACGAACAGCGCTTTCCGGCCGGTGACCGGGTGGACGCGAACGACGGGATGAACGACCTCGCGGTCGGCGGATGGGTCATTGCGGACCATGCTGATCGAGCGGCTGACGGGCACGTCGGGGCCGGGTCCCTTGGCGCCGTGCGGCCACCCCGTGTGGACAGCGCGGAGTGGGTCGAGCAGCCCCTTGAGACCGTCGGACAGCGCGTTGTAGGCCGCGTACTGACTGGACCACAACGTGTCGCCACCGACGTCGGGAAGCTCCAGCGCGTAGAGCAACGTGAGGCTCGGCGGCGCTGTGAGAAAGGAGAAGTCGGAATGCCAGGTGCCGCCGAAGGTGGAGATCTGTTGTTCGTCGGCCTCCTTGAGGACCGCGATGATGTCCGGGTGCTCGTCGAGGTGCTTGATGTACGGCACCCGCAGCAGTGACCCGAACCCTCGCGTGATCTCCACTTGGTCTTCCGGTCGCAGATCCTGATCTCGGAAGAACAGCACGCTGTGCTCGGCAAGCGCCTCGGTGACGGCTGCGAGGTCATCTTCGCTGGTCCGGCGAAGATCGAGCCCGATCAACTCGGCACCACAAGCTGTAGCCAGAGGCCGGACCGTGAACGCGCCGGTCACGTGAGGTTGACAGGCGTGCCGGCGAGCGGTCGGTCGACCATCTCGAAGAAGTCGTGGCCCTTGTCGTCGACGACGATGAAGGCGGGGAAGTCACGGACCTCGATCTTCCAGATCGCCTCCATGCCGAGATCGGCGTACTCGAGCACGTCGACCTTGGTGATGCAGTCCTGGGCGAGCCGCGCTGCCGGTCCGCCGATCGACCCGAGATAGAAGCCGCCGTACTTCTTGCATGCGTCGGTGACCTGCCGGCTGCGGTTGCCCTTGGCGAGCATCACGAAGCTGCCGCCCGCTGCTTGGAGCTCGGCCACGTAGCTGTCCATGCGCCCGGCGGTGGTCGGGCCGAACGAACCGCTGGCCATGCCCGTCGGCGTCTTGGCGGGCCCGGCGTAGTACACGCAGTAGTCGCGCATGTATTGCGGCAGACCTTGGCCGGCGTCCAATCGTTCTTTCAGCTTGGCATGGGCGATGTCGCGCGCTACCACCATCGGGCCCGTCAACATCACCCTGGTCTTGACGGGATAGCGACTCAATTCGGCGCGGATCTCATCCATCGGCCGGTTCAGGTCTATGGCCACCGCCTCGCCCTCGAGATGCTCGTCGACGACCTCGGGCAGGAAATGTGCCGGCTCCATCTCCAACTGTTCGAGGAACACGCCGTCGCGTGTGATCTTGCCGAGGGCCTGACGATCAGCGCTGCACGAGACTGCCATTGCCACGGGGCAACTGGCTCCGTGGCGCGGCAGCCGCACGATGCGAACGTCGTGGCAGAAGTACTTGCCGCCGAACTGAGCGCCGATGCCGGTCT
>JANMRB010000115.1:0-2511 GCA_031370825.1 Ilumatobacteraceae bacterium | reverse complement strand
CGTGGTTCCGTCCGTGTGCTCATCGGGTCTCCAGTATCGCTGATCGAGTACTGCCGAAAGTGGTCACACTCGTGTTTTGGTGCGCCCTTGTCAGGTCACGGGTCCCAGGCCACAGTTGCCCAAGCCGAGGTTGACGGCAATCGTTCGAGTGGTCGCGCTTCGGTTCATCGTGTAGAAGTGGAGACCCGGCGCACCGGCTTCGAGCAGTGCCTGGCACAGTTCCGTGGCGACTTCGGCCCCGATGCGGTTTGCCTCAGCCGGGTCATCTCCGGCCTTGCCGACTCGATCGATCAGCCACCTCGGTACCTCTGTGCCGGACATCGTCGCCATGCGCGAAACCTGAGCGATGTTGGTGACCGGCATGATGCCTGGGATGATCGGCTTGGTCACACCGAGCTCGGCGAGCTCGTCCACCAGTGCCACGTAGTGGTCGACTTCGAAGAAGAACTGGGTGATGGCGAAGTCAGCGCGATCGAGTTTGCCGGCGAGGTGTTTGCGATCGTCGGCGCGGTCCGGTGATCGGGGGTGGAGCTCGGGATGGGCCGCTACCCCGACGGAGAAACCTCCGAACTCGATGACGTCCTCGACCAACTCACTGGCGTGGCGGTACTCGCTGACGGTTGGCACATCCGCATCGGCGGGAGGATCGCCGCCGAGGGCGAGGATGTTCTCGATGCCCTCGGCGCGATAGTCGATCAAGATGTCGCGGACGTCCTGTCGGGTGTGACCCTGACACGTGAGGTGTGCCATTGGGGTGGTCGAGGCCTGCCGGTGCACCCACGAAACCAAGTCGTGGGTCTTGGTGCGGGTGCTGCCACCGGCCCCATATGTCACGCTGACGAAGTCCGGCTGCAGGTCTTCGAGCTGGGCGATGGCGTGGCCGAGACTGAGCCAACCTGCTTCATTTTTCGGCGGGAAGAACTCGAAGGAGAACGTTCTCCGCTCGGCGAGTAGATCGGAAATCCGAGCCATGTAGCACAAGCTTGCCAGAACTCGCATCGTGCAACGACCCACCCCTGCCGTGTCAGGCTGTAGATGGGAACCGAAGGGGAGGCTTCATGTCACAGCAAGCGAAATGGTGGCCGGATCCGTACGGCCGGTTCCAGCAGCGCTACTTCGACGGCTCGAAATGGACAGAACACGTCATTGACAACGGCACACAAACAGTCGACCCGCTGGGTACGACGGTGTCCGTTCCTTTCGCGACACCGACAAGTAGCGCGACGACCGATCCCGCTGCGACACGACTCGCGACACTGCCCGTCGCCGCGAACTTCAACCAGTTCCTCGATGAGCTCGGTCCCGACGCACGCGCTCGACCCGCTGTGCACCTCTCGATCGCGCTCGCCGGGATCGGCGGAGCGGCAGCGGCATTCGGCATCGCCACGGCGATCATCGGTGACAGTGGCACCAGCCGAGCGCGCGTAACGGCCGCCGCCGTGGTCATCGTTGGTCTGGCCTACGCGATTCGCATCGTGGTCAAATCGCAAGCCGAGCTCCGGTCCGCGTCGGTAGGTGCCGCCGTTGTCGGCATTCCCGGGCTGGCGGCCGCCATCACCGGTGTCGACGGAGCCGGCGGCGGCACCCTGGTCTTGGCGGGGGTCCTGTTGGTCCTCGCTTGGGCACTACCGATCATGCGTGGCCGACCGATCCTCCTCGGCGCGGGTGCCGTGGCTCTGGTTCTGGCACTGACCACGGTCGGCAACGACTCCGGCGGAAGTGATCTGTTCAACTTCGGTCTTGCGGACCTGATCGGCGGTAGATCCTGGTTGTTCGTGTTGGTCGGTGTAGCCCTTCTCGCCGTTGTGTGGTGGTTGGACGCGCAGGGCTACTACGGCATCGGCACCAGTCTCGTGGTCGCTGCGATCCTGGCAACCGCACTCGCCGTGCTCAAGGTCGTCGAGAACGTTGGATCGACCGGAACCGCAGTTCTGTTGGCGGTCGCCGGGCTTGCCGTCGCTGTGGTCGGGGACCATGGACAGCGTCGCGCAACAACATGGTTCGGTGTTGCCGTCGCCGCGATCGGAACGATCGCCGTGTTCACGTCGACCATGAAGCCGAGCTCGACGGGCGACATCGCGACGACGCTCATCATCTCGGGCCTCGTGCTGATCGCCGTCCCAGCCGTGATCAAGGTCATCAGAGCCTCACGATCCACGCAGGGAAAGGCCTGAGGCCTCCGGACGCAGGGCACCGTGTAGCACCCCTTCGGTAGGGTTGTCGTAGCGACTTCCCCCGCCTGTTGAGAGTGCCGATTGTTGGAAGGGGGTCGCGGTGTCTGTTGTGGGGTTGGTCGAAGCGATCGCCGCGGTCGATTGGGGTGGCGCTGATCGGGATGCTGTCGCCGCGGTGTTGGCGGATGTGCGCCGGGTGCGCGGCTGGCTCGATTCGGTCGAGATCCGCGCGGCGCAGCGGCTCAGCGAGCTTGCAGCGATGTGCCCGTCGATGTTCCCCGAACAGGTCGCCGCCGAAGCCGGGCGGGTGTCGTTGACGGAGGCGTCGAAAGGTTTC
>JANMRB010000103.1:0-20500 GCA_031370825.1 Ilumatobacteraceae bacterium | reverse complement strand
GCCAGGTCAGCACCCAGATCTCCGAGGTGCTCGGCCATTCGGGCGGCAACCTTGATTCGTCCCGCGTCGGGCGACACGATGACGGGTTCGTGGGCATGTTGCCGCACGTAGTTCTCCAGCACTGGGGTTGCCGTCAGGTGGTCGACGGGCCCTTCGAAGAACCCCTGGATCTGACCGCTGTGCAGGTCGAGTGACACCATCCGCTTCGCCCCTGCGGCCTTGAACAGGTCGGCGATGAGCCTGGCCGTGATCGGCTCACGCCCCTCGGCTTTGCGATCCTGCCTGGCGTAGCCGTAGAACGGACAGACCGCGGTGATCCGTTTGGCGGAGGCTCGGTATGCCGTATCGATCATGATCAGTTGCTCCATGATCGAGTCGTTGATGCTGTGCTCATCGCTGCCGCAGTGGGTCTGCATGATGAACACGTCGCTGCCGCGAATGCTCTCGGTGAACCTCGGGCGGATCTCACCATTGGCGAACTGCACCAAGTTCGGATCGCCGAGCTCGATACCGAGATTCGCCGCTACCTCTTCAGCCAGGGCCGGATGCGTGCGCCCCGAGAAGAGCGACATGCGCTTGGTGGTGAATTTTTCCATTGTGGGGCTCCGCGTGCTCAGTCGGCAGGTGCAGTGTAGAACGCACCCGTCGATGCCGAAGAAGGCACTGATGTGCCAGGGGCAAGATGGGCGTACGGGCCGACATGGGCGTCGTCACCGATCTCGCTGTCGCGTCCCACACTGTTCTCGACGACGGCCTGCGATCCGACCACACAATCGACCAAGCGGGTATCCGGGCCGATCTCGCACCCGTCGCCGATCACCGTGTTGCCCTGCAAGATGGTGCCGGGATACAGCGTCACGTCCCTGCCGAGCTGGACCGTGACGTCGATGAACGTCTGGCGCGGGTCGAGCATGGTCACGCCGTTGAGAAGCCAGTGACGATTCGTGCGGCTGCGCAGCTCTCGTTCGGCGAGCGCCAGCTGCCAGCGATCGTTGACGCCGCGGGTTTCGGCCTCAGGGGCTTGCACCGTGCCGATCTGGTGCCCCATTCCGGCCAGCACTTCGACGACATCGGTGAGGTAGTACTCGCCCTGGGAGTTGTCGGGGCTCAGCCTGCGGAGTGCTGGGCCGAGAAGGTCGCGGCGGAACGCGCACATGCTGGTCCACACCTCACGGATGGCCAGCATCTCCTTGTCGGCGTCGCGCTGCTCGACCACTTGCAACAGGCGGCCGTCGCCGTGCTTCGACGGTGCGCGCAGCACCCGTCCGTAGCCGCTCGGGTCTTCGAGCACCGACGTGATGGCGGTCGCCGCGTTGCCGCTGGACAGATGTGTGGCCACCAACTGTTGCAGCGTCTCGGCGCGCAACAAGGGTGTATCACCCGGAAGCACGATGATCGTCGAATCGTCGTCGAGGTCGTCGCCCGGGATCGCTGTCATTCCGACCACGGCGGCATCACCGGTTCCGCGCTGCACGGTCTGCTCGACAAACGTGACATGGGCCCACCCGGGGGCCTGCTCCTGCACCTTCTTCGTCACCCGCTCGGCGCCGTGGCCGACGACCACCACGGTGCGATCGACGTCGATAGCGGCCAGAGCATGGATGACATGCATCACCATCGGGCGCCCGCATATCTGGTGCAACGGCTTCGGACGGGCGGACCGCATTCGCGAACCCTCACCAGCCGCCAGCACGATCGCCGAAACTGTCATACAAATGTTCTAGCGCGTCGGGGCCCAAAAGTGGTGTTGCCTGTGCTGTTGTCGTGTTCCGGGGAGAGGATTCGAACCCCTATAGACGGCACCAAAAACCGATGTCCTACCATTGAACGACCCCGGAAGGTCGTGGCCAGAGGCTAGCGGCAGGTCCCAGGTGGCTCCACGGAGTTGGCGACTCCGCGGCCCTGCGGCCGACCGGCCGCGCGGCTACGAGCGGGCGGCCTTCTTACCCTTGCGGGCCTTGGCAGGCTTGCCGACCTTGCCGACCTTGCCGACCTTGTCAGAGTTGTCAGCCGTCTCGACGGTGTCCGCCAGATCGGCGGTTCTTCGGAACACGCGCGTGTAGCCGAACAGCTTCATCACTCCGGGGGCGAGTCCGGGGGCGATGTTGGACAACACGACCAGGGGGCGAGTCGGTGGTGTGTTGACCAGCACCTCGCCGCGGTTCTTGTGGATGCAGCGGACCACGACCTCGGCAACCTTCTTGGGAGACGAACGGCCGACGATCTTGGGTGCTTTCACGCCAGCCTCCTCCCAACGCCAGTACATGCCGGTGTCGGTCACGAACCCAGGGCACACCACCGAGAATCCGACCGGTTGCTTGTGGTACTCGCACCTCAGCGAGTTGGTGAAGCCGACCAGCCCGTGCTTGCTCGTCGCGTACGCCACCGCGTACGGCACGCCGACCTTGCCTGCCCCGGAGGCAATGTTGACGACGTGACCGCGCTTGCGTTCGAGCATGCCAGGCAGCAACGCTCGTGTCAGCGCCATCGCCGCGAGCAGATTGACGTCGATCGTGCGCATGAGATCGTCCTCGTCAGCCGTTTCGAAGTGCGAGACGGTCTCGATCCCTGCGTTGTTGACGAGGAGATCGATCGTTCCGAGCTCAGCTTCGGTTCGCTCGATGAGGCGGGCGCGGTCGTCGGCATTGGTCACATCGCACTTCGTGGCGATCGCCTTCACGCCGAGTGCCGCCATCTCCGTACGCACGACATCGAGCTCCGACTTTGATCGGGCGGCCAGCGACAGGTTGACGCCCTCCATGGCCAGAGCCCTGGCGATGTGCACGCCGATCCCTCTCGAGGCCCCGGTCACGACGGCTGTCGCACCCCGCATGTCCTTCATGGTTTGCCCCCTCACGACGCACTATGCGCGCGCGGCGAACAGTAGCTGTGCCGGCCCACCTCGTCGGTCGCCGGTGTGGGCTTGTCTTGTGGACCGCATGGGCTGTATGAGCCGTATGGTTGGCCGATGCCCAGGCCGTTCCGGTTCGCGTTGCAAGGGCGCAATCTCGGCAATCGAGATGCTCTGATCGAGTTGGCCCGCCAGACCGAAGCCCTCGGCTACGACGAGTTGTTCTCCTTCGATCACATCGGCACCGTCGATCCGTTCATTCCGTTGGTGGTCGCTGCCGAAGCGACAAGCCGCCTGCGCGTCGGCCCGCTGGTGCTCAACAACGAGCTTCACCATCCGGCCTTGCTTGCTCGAACCGCCGCGACCGTCGACAAGCTGATCGGCGGTCGCCTCGTGCTGGGTCTCGGCACGGGGTACGCCCAGTCGGAGCACGACGCGATCGGCATGCCCCTGCGCGAACCCGGCTCCCGAGTCACGCGGTTCGAAGAGTCCGTGATAGCTCTGCGGTCGTTGCTCGACACCGGCGCGTCGCACCTCGACGGAGCGCACCACCATCTCGCCGTGACTGACTTGGGCATTCGACCGGCACAGGACCACGTTCCATTGCTGATCGGTGGACACGGCAAACGGGTTGTCGGCATCGCCGCACGGCACGCCGATATCTTCCAATTCACCGGTCTGACGCATGGTGAAGGCGGCGAACTTGCGGCAGGTGGTTTCGGCATCGCGGCCGTCCGGAAACGCTCGCGATGGTTGGCCGAGGCAGCGGGGGATCGCCTCGGCGACATCGAGTGCTCTGCCCTGGTGCAATCCACGCAGATCGGCCCCATCACCGACGATGACCTGGGTGCAATGGCCGAGCGCTTCCAGGTCAGCCGTGAGTTGATCGACGAGACACCCTTCGTTTTGATCGGTTCGGTCGAGCAGATCGTCGACAAGCTGGAACGCTTGCGTTCCGACGCCGGCATCAGCCACTTCGTGGTTCGCGAGGCCGAAGGTTTCGCGCCGGTAGTCGCTGCGCTCGCCGGTCGCTGAATGAATCGCTGAATGAATCGCTGAACGATGGCTGCTGCGCGTTTCATACCTCGCTGGGAAGTAGCCGACGTGACCGGCGCTGTGGTGGCCGTCGACGTCATTCGGGCGTTCACCACCGCCGCCTACGCCTTTGCCGCAGGCGCGCGCCACATCTATCTGGTCGATTCCGTGGCGGAGGCCCTTGCGATGAAAGACGCTGACGCCGACCTGCTGGCCATGGGCGAGGACCGCGGCCGTCGGCCCACCGGTTTCGACTTCTCCAATTCGCCTGTAGCGATCTCCATGGCCGATCTCGACGGACGCGAACTCGTCCAGCGCACGTCGGCCGGCACGAGGGGCGTCATCGCCGCTCGATCGGCGACGCGGCTGTGGTGCACCAGTCTCGTGTGCGCATCGGCCACCGCCGCGGCCGTCAACGCGAGCGGCCTTGGAGCTCCGACGTACGTGATCACCGGCAACGTCGCGGACCGGCCCGATATGAACGGCGCCGATGATCTGGTAACCGCAGAGCTCATCGAACGCGCCCGCCTCGACCTCGACCTCGACGCAGCGCGAACCGGCCAAGTCGTCGCAACCTCGAACGAAGCCAGGCGGACGCTGACCCTCGGCGCGGGAGACGTCGATCCCGACGACATCGCCTACGCCACCCGCGTCGACGCCTTTGACTTCGCGATGGAGATCCACCGCGTCGACCATCGATTGCGCCTCGACAAGATTCACCCGTGACACGCGCTTCATCGGGCGCGTCTGGTGGGTGGGCCGGTGGTCATGGTGGTGTTGTCTGGGTAGGTGATGGTCAGGTTGCGACGGGTGTCGAGGGACAGTTTCCAGCCGCCTTCGTGGGCGAGGTGGTGGTGTTTGGTGCAGATCGGCAGGAGGTTGTCGATGTCGGTGTTGCCGAGGTTGCGGTACCGGCGGATGTGGTGGATGTCGCAACACGGTTGCCCGCCCCTCACAGACAAGATTGACGAGCGATAACAAGAGCGCCCGCGGCGTGTGCAAAAGCAACAATGGCGTGGTGGAACCACTGCCCGACACGATGCCGGCGCCTCGACTGGAGTTGCGGCGTTGGACTACGCCCGACGCGCCGCAACTCTCCGCCGCGATCGAAGGGAACATCGAACACCTACGTCCATGGATGCCCTGGATCAAGGCAGAACCGTTGAGTGCCGAGAATCGCGTTGCACTCATCGATCAATGGCAGGTCGATTGGGAGCGGGGCGGCGATGTTGTGATCGGTGTTTTCCTCGACGGTGAAGTTGTCGGATCATCCGGGCTGCACCGGCGACGCGGTCCGTCGACACTGGAGATCGGTTACTGGGTACATCGAACGCACACCCGGCAAGGCATCGCCACCGAGGTGGCCAGGTCGCTGTCCAGTGCGGCGTTCACGGTCGCGGGGATCGATCAGGTCGAGATCCATCACGACAAGGCCAACATCGCCAGCGAGGGTGTTCCGCGCCGCTTGGGTTTCACGTTCATGGGGGAGACGCAGGACTCGATCACGTCTTCCGGTGAGGTCGGCATCGACTGTCGATGGATGATCAATCGCGACGAGTGGATGGAGATGGTGGATGGCGAGCGTTGAGGCCGGTCCTAGGGAAGCAACTTCAAGATGTCGAGCTTGAGGTAGACACCTCCTGACGGCGTGATGCTGCCGGTGCCCTCCATCGGACGCCATTTCAAATCGAGGTTGCCCTCGGCGGTCAGGGTCACCCCTCGCAGCGGCCGAAGCCCAAACGTGGCATGGTTGACGTCGCCAAGTTCCAGCCCGGCGGTTTTCGACCAGTCGATGGTCGCCTTGGTGCTCCAGTCCAGGAACCAGTTGGGCCAGGACTGCACCTCGCGGTGCAGGACCTCGATGCCACCGGCGCCGAACAACTTGCCGACCGGCGTGAGGAATCGGAACTGTGTGTTGGGCGTCGAGTGCACCGTGAAGGTGCCGAGATCGAGACTGAGTTGAAGCAACGTCGTCTCCGGCCAATCAATCGTCAGTTTCCATGGCGTGGTCAGGTCGAGCGGCCTCATTCTCAACGTTGTCGGCGTTGTTGGTGTCGCCGGCGTTGGTGTCGAAGGAGTGGAGGTCGACGACGAGGACGACGAGCCGCCCTCGAGCACGGCCCACGTGGCGTCGTCAACGACGCCAGTTTCGGGAAGACCGTTCTGTGATTGCAAGTAGATCACCGAAGCCTCGGTGATCGGGCCGAACGACCCGTCGACGCGGCTCAGTTGGATACCGGCGCCCTGCAGAGCTGCCTCGAGAAGTTCTTGCAGGTGACGTACCCAATCGGCATCGGGACTGTCGCGGCGGAGCTCTGGGTTCGACATGGTTCCTCCTAGGCGTTCGCTGTGCTGTTGCCGTCGTCTCCGTAGGTGATGCTGGGGTCAACGCCCGCAACTGCATCGGGAATCTCCGAGGACTCGCTGAGGTAAGCCACCCATTCCTCGTCGAGGTCCAACGATCCGAACGGAGTCAGATCAACGTCGAGCTGTGCGTTGAGTTCAATCTCGTCAGCCACTGTTTCTCCCTTCTCATCGATGGGCCTCATTGTCAGGGCCCATCGTCACGGCGCATCATCACGGCTCAAATGTCACCGCTCGCACGCACAGTAGGCAGTTGGTCGGCATCGGACCAGTGGGCGCGGGCCCGCCGATCGGGTCAGGTCAGCGGCCTCTTCGGGCAAGGACGCGTTGGGTACGACCTCGGGGGACGGTAGCGTCTCACGAGCTATGGGTTCGCTGATCAAGAAACGCCGCAAGAGAATGCGCAAGAAGAAGCACAAGAAGATGCTTCGCCGTACTCGTCATCAACGCCAACGCGGCAAGTGATCCTCTAACCCTCGTAACTCCCTAATTCTCGTAGTCGGCCGTCCGCATCGCAGCGGGCGGCCGTTCTCGTCTACGGGCTCGTCGTGGTCTTGATGACGTTCGCCCCGCCCAATGCGCTGCCGAGGTCGTGGTGCCCGCGCAGGAACCAGGTCGCGCCACTGCCGGCAAGCGTCGGCTCGACCCCGGCGGCTTCGCGGATTCGGTCTCGCCAACGACCGAGCGCGGGGAACGCAGAGACAGCCGCGGGCTCGAGGTCGTTTGGCCCATCACTGTGCGGCCCGCCAAGCTCGTCCCATGCGCGGTAGACCACGGGCGTGCTCACCGACAGGCGCGGGATGACCAAGGTGACGGAGATCGGCTCGAACGGCAGCTGTTCGACGACCTCGCCGACGCCGCTCACGCGTGCCCGACCACCGACGAGGCAGAAGGGGACATCGGCGCCAAGGACGCAAGCGCCGGCAACATCGTGGTAACCGGCCCAACGTAGAACGGCTGCAGCATCAGCCGAACCGCCGCCGAGCCCACCGCCGCGGGGCAGCGCCTTGTGGATGTGGACCGCAGCCGTGCGACCGCAAAGCCGCAACGCCTTTTCGACGAGGTTCGATTCATTGATGGGCATGCCCCGTGCGTACGGGCCACTAGCCCGGACTCCGGTGCCGTCAGAATCGATCGTCAGCGTGTCGTGCCAATCGAGCGTGACCATCTCGGCGTCGATGAGGTGATACCCGTCCTCGCGCACGCCGAAGATGCGCAGGCTCAACGTCAGCTTGGCGCGAGCGCGCTCGATGACCGGGTTCATGTGGCCGCCAACCACGCGCTCGTCAACGCACCCCATTCGACGACGTCGAGCTCTTCGGGTCGGCGTTGCGAGTCGATGCCTGCTGCTTCGAACACCTCTGGCGAGACAACGGTGGCCAACGAGCGGCGCAACATCTTACGCCTCTGGCCGAAGGCGGTCCGCACCAACTGGAAGAGTGGATCGGGCGCGACATCGACAGCGGGCGTAGCTCGGCGGCGAATGTCGGCGAGCGCCGATTCAACCTTCGGTCGAGGCAGGAAGACGCTGGCGGGCACGGTCCCGGCGATGCGCGCTGTCGCCCAGTACGCAACCTTTACGCTGACCGCGCCGTAAGCGTCGGACCCTGCAGACGCGCACAGCCGGTCGGCGACCTCGCGTTGGACCATCACCAACATCCGTTCGACAGCTGGAACGAAATCCAAGATGTCGCACACCAACGGAGTGGCGACGTTGTAGGGCAGGTTGGCGACGAGGACCCAGCGGTCTGCCGCAGCCAACGCTGCCTTCCAATCGAGTCGCAGCGCGTCCCCTTCGACAACAGTGACGTTCGTGAGATCGGCCACTACTGCGCGCAACGCACCGGCGATGCCGTGATCAACCTCGATAGCCGTGATGGTTGCACCGGTCTCGGCCAATGCCATCGTCAGCGAACCGAGACCCGCGCCGATCTCGACGACGTGATCGTCTGGGCCGATGTCGGCGAGGCGGGCGATCTTGCGAACGATGTTGGCATCGACCACGAAGTTCTGTCCGAGGTCACGCCGCGGAGCCAAGCCATGTTCGCTGAGCAGCGCCCCGATGTCGTGCCGGGAATGCACGCCTACCAGCTGATGCGCACTGGAACTGGCGCGTCGGCCAGGTCGCTGATCGACGTGAACACGTCGGTGTGCAGCACGATGTCGACACCGGCGGGCAACGGTGGACTGATGCTGTTGAGACACGTGGTGGTCTGTCCGTTGTCGGTGTTGGTGACAGTCAACGTCTTGCCCCACGGAGCCAGCGCCGTTGCGCACGGCCGCTTGCTCGGATCGTCGAAGCGGCGGAAGCTCGCCTTACCGGTTGCTTCGGTGGCCGTGGGGCCGGGTGGGATGATGATGTCGACAACCGCGGGGTCCGCGCCCGATGGTGGACCGTTGAGGAAGATGGGTGGATCGGGCTGGTACGCCGAGGTCGGTGGAGCCTTGCTGGCTCCGACTCGGGGTACGCCGGCGGCGCCTACAGCCGGTGCCGCAGAGCCTGCATCATCTCGGTTGATGATCCACAACGCCGGCAGTGCCACCACCGTGAAGATGGACGCAAGTACAAGGCGACGACGGTCGTAGGGGTTCATTATGGGTTTTCCCGTCCGTGGGACGTGGAAAAGGCTACGGACGTAGGCCCGGGAACGCAAGGCATGCGTTCCCAACGGTAGCGGCGCGCACCTCGTCCACTGGTTGACTGCGCAGGTCGGACAGGGCCTGAACGACATGGGTGACGTAGGCCGGCTGGTTCGGTTTGCCCCGATGAGGGACGGGCGCGAGGTACGGACTGTCGGTCTCGGCAAGGATCCGATCGATGGGACACAGCCGCGCCGCCGCGTGTAGGTCTGTTGCCGTTTTGAACGTGACGATGCCGCTGAACGACAGGTACGCGCCTCGAGTCAGACATCGTTGTGCCTCATCCGGGCCGCCGGTGAAGCAGTGGAAGATGGTCCTCTCCGGCATTCCTTCGGCATCGAGGATGTCAAAGGTCTCGGCCCACGCATCGCGGGTGTGGATCACCAAGGGCAACGAGTGGTGGTGTGCCAGTTGGATCTGTGCAGCAAATGCCTCACGCTGATCGTCGCGGGGAGAGTGATCGTAGAAGTAGTCGAGCCCGCATTCGCCGACCGCGATCACGTTGGGATCGTCGAGGTAGGCGACGATGGTGTCGACGCCGTGCTTGGCCTCGTGTGGATGCAGTCCCGCTGTGGCGAAGACCCCCTCGTGACCGCTAGCCACGGCGATCGCCTGCTCGGTCGTCGCGGCGTCGCAACCCACGTTGATCATCGTGGCGACTCCGGCGGCGCGTGCTGCAGCGATCACGTCGTCGACGGAGACACCACGGGTGTCGTACAGATGACAGTGGCTGTCCGTGTAGGTCATCGGACGGCCTAGACCGCTCTGCGCGGAAAGAGCGACTCGCCCTTGGTGACCGTCAATCCGCCGGGGTATCCACCCCACGCAGCTGCCTCAGGGAGGCGTTGGTCCTCGACCCTGCCGGCGAGGCCGAGCCTCTCCCAGACCGTCTGACAGGTGTCGGGGATTGCAGGCGAGGCGAGCACGGTGACGATTCGCAAGGCTTCCAGCGCGTCTCCCATCACCGCGTCGACTTCCGGGCCCGGGTCTGCCTTCCACGGCTCATTGGCCTCGAGGTACGCGTTGGTGGCGCGAATCAGGCTCCAGGTCGCATCGAGGGCGCGACTGGGAGCGGACTCGCCCCAAGCTGCTGCGGTGGCCGCGTAGGCCGAAGCCGCCGCCTCTGCCAGCGGTGAGTCGGCACGTGGGGCGGGGCCGATCCCGTCGCACTTCTTGCCGACCACAGTCGCCACCCTGGCGAGCAGGTTGCCGAGGTTGTTGGCCAGATCGGAGTTGTAACGACCGATCAGCCCCTCATACGTGAAGTCGCCGTCGTTCCCGTACGGAGTCTCGGCGAGGATGTAGTAGCGGAACCCATCGACACCGACATCGGCGACGAGGTCGAGCGGATTGACCACGTTGCCGGTGGTTTTGCTCATCTTCTCGCTGCCGACCAGTAGCCACCCGCCAACGGCCCAGCTGGCAGGAGGCTCGATGCCTGCGCTGATCAGCATCGCCGGCCAGTACGCACAGTGATGGCGAATGATGTCCTTGCCGATCAGGTGATGCGCCGGCCACCACTCCTTGAACCGCTCGGGATCGCTGCCGTATCCGACTGCGGTGAGGTAGTTGGCCAGTGCGTCGAACCAGACGTACGCGACGTGCTTCGGATCCCACGGCAGGGGGATCCCCCAGGAGAGGCTGGTTCGACTGACCGAGAAATCGCGCAGGCCGCCACGTATCAGGCCGAGGGCTTCGTTGCCACGGAACTCGGGCACGATGGCTCCGGGGTGGGCCGCGTACCAACCCAGCAGGCGATCCTGGAAGCGACTGAGCCGGAAGAAGTAGTTCTCCTCCTCGACAGTTTCTACCGGTCGCTTGTGGATCCGGCAAAGGTCGCCCGGGTCGAGCTCGTCATCTGTGTAGTACTCCTCGCACGCGATGCAGTACTTGCCTTTGTAGAGGTCCAATTCGATGTCGCCGGCGTCGTAGCAGCGCTGCAAGAGCTCGGCCACGCCGATCTTGTGACGTTGTTCCGTAGTGCGGATGAAGTCGTCATTGGAGATGTTCAGCTTCTGCCACGCCTCTTGGTAGAGCGGGGCGATCGAGTCGGTGAACTCCTGGGGCGACAATCCCGCGGCCTCGGCAGCCTGCTGCACTTTCTGACCATGCTCATCGGTGCCGGTGAGGAAGTGCACGTTCTCGCCAAGCAGACGGTGCCAGCGGGCGAGCGCATCGCCGACGATGGTGGTGTAGGCGTGGCCGAGGTGCGGCTTGGCCGTGACGTAGTAGATGGGTGTGGTGAGGAAGTAGTTGCTCACGACTGGATCCTTTCGAAGAATGGCGAACGACGGCTGGTCAGGAGCCGGTGCGCATTCGTCGGGTTCGAGTCGGTGTTCTCACCCCGCCAAGGATAGGTCGCACGGTGGCACTCGCGGCAACGACTTTTCGCTATGTCAGCGGCGCCCGCCGAACAGGCGACCCCCGGCGTATCGCGTGCCGGCCGCGAACCCGGCCGCCGCAACTCCCGCGGTGCCCAGTGCCTTCGTGGTTCGACGGACGACAGCCTTGGTCCGTTTGCTGAACACGACGATCGGCCAGCCGTTGTGACGGGCGATGCGCTCGAGCTTGGCATCCGGATTGACGGCTACAGGATGTCCGACGGCTTCGAGCATCGGAAGGTCGCTGGCTGAGTCGCTGTACGCGTAGCACTGGCCGAGATCGAGGTTCTCCCATCTCGCCAGATCGGTGATGGCCTCCACCTTTCCCGGGCCGTAGCAGAACGGTCCGGCGAGGTCGCCCGTGTAGATGCCATCGGCGATCTCGCTGATGGTGCCGATCCCGGCAGTCATTCCCAGTGCTTTGGCGAGAGGTTCGACGAGCTCGACCGGCGACGCCGAGACGATGTAGGTGGCCCTTCCCGCATGCCGGTGACGATCGACGAGAGCCTGTGCTTCGGGACGGACCTTGGCGAGGAGCTTCGGAACGATGTCGGCGTTGAGGGCGACGAGATCGTCGACGCGGACGCCCTTCACGGCACCGAGGATCCGGTCGCGCACGCCGTTGGAGGTGTTGTCGCTGGCGCCACTGAATCGAAACGCCACCGCACCCACCGCGTCCTTTCCGAATTGCCGCGGTGGCACGAGACCGGCGCGCCACGCTGCCACGCCGAGAACGAAAGCGCTGGATCCGCTGATGAGGGTGCGATCGAGATCGAAGAACGCCGCGCTCGGCCCGCTCGTTATGTATTGGCTGACTTGGGACAGCACTGGCTCAGACATCGCGACCTACCGCGAGAGCCAGGTCGTAGACGCGTCGTTTTGGAACCTCTAGCTGCCCGACGACAGCCTCGACCGCATCCTTGCGACTGTGCCCCTCGAGGGCCAGGTGAAGGGCTGACCGGATCTCGTCGTCACTGACCTCGCCGCGCGATGGGGCACCCTGCACGACGATCACGTACTCGCCCCTGGGCGCAGTCGAGCCGAGATGCGCAATGGCAGCTTCGAGAGATCCGCGCCACACGTCTTCATAGATCTTGGTGAGCTCGCGCGTCACCGCCACGCACCGATCGCGACCGCAGGCGGCGGCCAGATCGGCGATGGTCCGTTCGACTCGATGCGGCGCTTCGTAGATCACCGTCGTACGAGACTCGGCGGCAATCGCCGCCAGTCGCGACGCGCGTTCGCGCCCGGATCGGGGGAGGAACCCTTCGAACACGAAACGGCTCGTGTCGAACCCGCTGATGACGAGCGCCATGACGAAAGCGGCTGGACCGGGCACCGCCGACACAACATGGCCGGCGTCGATGACGACTTTGGCCAGACGCGAGCCCGGGTCGGAGATCCCCGGGGTGCCGGCATCGGTGATCAAGCTCACGGTCTGGCCTGCGTCCAGCAGCGACAGAACATCGCGGCTGCGTTCGTTCTCGGTGTGCTCGTTGCACACCGCCAGCCGTACCCCGCTGATCCCGGCATGCGATAGCAGCTTGCCCGAATGGCGGGTGTCCTCACAGAGGATCAGCGACGATTGCGACAACGTCTCGATCGCTCGTGCTGACAGATCGCCGAGGTTACCAATGGGGGTGGCCACGAGAACGAGCCTGCCAGTCATTCGCGTATCTCCACAACGTCGCCGACCCGCAAACCCCATCGACCGAACGCCCCTTCTTGGGCCTCGATGACGGTCCGTGCTCGCCAAACGGGTGCCCCGACGCGGTGCCGGCGCATGTGCACCGTCTTGACAACGATGCCGTTCTCGTCCACATAGGCGACGTCGAGGGCGAAGCGCATGCCGAGAGTGTGGATCCACCTGCAGCCGGTCAGGACGAGCGCACCCTCGATCTCGTCACGGCCGAGCAGACCACGAGTTTTGGAGCGCCGCTGGCTGACTGATTCGCAGGAGGCAAGCACCCTCCCTTCCGTGACCAACCACGCCATGGCCTTCAGCCTTGCACGTTTGCGGCCGTTACGATGATCGTCCCGTGTCGAATCCCAACGGTCTCACGCATCCTCCGCAGCGTTCGTTCAAGCCGCGCCGCCGCGGCTTGTCACAGTCGCGAATCGTGGCGTACGAGCGAGCCATGAGCAAGTGGGGAATCGCCGTCGATGGGCTCCCTCTGTCGTTCGACGAGGTGTTCGGTAGAGGAGTTGACACAGTGCTCGACATCGGATTCGGTGGCGGTGAGGCATTGATCGAGCTCGCCGAGATGCGTCCGCACGAACGCGTCATCGGTGTCGACGTGCACACCCCTGGCATCGCAGCAGTCCTCGAAGCGGTCGAGAATCGGGGATTGACGAACGTCCGCGTCGTCGCCGGAGATGTCATCGAGTTCGCGGATCGCATTCCGTCGCGATCGCTTGCATCAATCCGCGCGTTCTTCCCGGACCCGTGGCCGAAGCAACGACAACGTGGTCGCCGTCTGATTCGGCCGGATGTGGTTCAGCGGATGTTGCCTCTCTTGCGCTTCGGCGGAACCTTGCACCTGGCCACGGACTCGGACGAGTACGCAACTCAGATGCTTCGGGTCTGCGACGCCGAGGAGGCGCTCGAAGGAGGAGTTGTCGAGCGACCGTCGTGGCGCCCGAGCACACGCTTCGAGCAGCGAGGCATTGACGAAGGCAGGCGGGCGACCGAACTGATCTACATCGCGTCGGAGAGCTCGCCCAGCGAATCGTCGAGCGCGTTCAGGTAGTGATCGATGTCCCACTCGGTTATTGCCAGACCGAGGTTGATGCTGCCCCTCGGCGCCGTGTACACACCGCGCTGGAGCATCGAGAGGAACAATGCTTCTTGGAGAACTGAATCGCGTTCGAGCAGATCGGTGCCGTTCTGCGGGGGGCGCCCCAGAGCGTGCACTGCATTCATCGAACCGAACCCTGTGATCGTCAGCGGCACCTTGTGGTGATGCAGCACGTCGTCGATCCGCGCCCGCAGCTCTTCACCTCTGGCAGTCAAGGTGATCGCCGTGTCGGATGTGAACAGCTCCGACAGCACGATGCAACCCGCCGACATCGTCGCGATGTTGTTGTTGAAGGTGCCGGCATGGGGGATGGAATCATGTTTCGTGGCGTCGAAGTGATCGAGCAGATCGGCGCGTCCGGCGAAGGCTCCGATCGAGAAGCCCCCGGCGAAGTACTTGCCGAAGGTGGCGATGTCGGGGCGCACACCGAGGAGGTCGGCGAGGCCCCGCGGGCCGTGCCGAGATGTCATCACCTCGTCGGTGATGAAGATTGCCCCGGCCTGCTGGGTGGCGTTGGCCAACCCGCTGAGGAAGCGGGCGTCGGCCGGCACGCATCCCGAGCCGAGCATTGGCTCGACGATCACCGCGGCCAGGTCGAGGGCGTACTCGTTGATGAGGTCCTCGCAACCCTGCAAGTCGTTGTACGGGGCGACGATGGTCGGAAATGGCGCGTTCCACGGCGCGTTGCCATGGGAGTAGTAGAAGACCCCGCCGTGGTAGCCCCCGTACATCACCATGATCGTCGAGCGGCCGGTGACGATCCTCGACAGGGTGATGGCCATCAGGTTGGCTTCGGTACCCGAGTTGGTGAAACGAACCCTTTGATGTCCAAAGCGGTGGCACACCAGTTCGGCAAAGCGGATCTCCGCGGGATGGACGCCGCCCACGCTCGTGTTGGTTGACAGAGCTTCGGCGACCGCTTCATGGACGCGCCTTTCGCTGTGGCCGAGCAGGCCGGCGGTGTAGTCACCGACCAGATCGACGTATGTGTGCCCGTCGGCATCGGTGAGGGTGCCACCCTCGCCACTGACAAACGTCAGCGGGAATGGCGCGTGATGAAGGATCGTGCGCGTGCTTCCACCTGGCAGCACGGCGCAGGCACGATCGTGCTGTGTGCGCGACTCTGGGTTGCGGTCTGCGGTGTCACGACGCATCCGTTCCACTAACGGCCCGAAAGCACTCTCTGTGGTCATTGACCACAGTATGCCCGCGATGTCCGGGCGTCGCGAAACGCTCCAGGGTGACCGGTTCTCTGGCGTGGTCGCCAATGCAGTAGACTCGCCAGTCAGTATTACTGACTCATCAGTCAGCGACCGACAAAGGAGAGGCCGAAGTGGCCGTCATCGAGAGCAAGACCGTGACCATCGATTCGTTGATCGATGAGGAGGAACGACGGTTCCTGGCCAGGATGCCCCAATCGATCGCCCGCAGTGCAGAGGCATCCGAGGTCCTCGCCGGTGGGGCGACATCGAACTGGATGATCTCTCGCCCGGCGGCAGTCTGGGTCAGCCACGGCCGTGGCTCGCGGGTCTGGGATGTCGACGGCACCGAATACGTGGATCTGCATGGCGGGTACGGCGTGATGGTTGCCGGGCACGCGAACCCCGCCATCGTCGACGCAGTTCAGCGCCGCGTCACTCAGGGAACTCACTTCGCTCAGCCAACCGACGACTCGATCGTGGTCGCCCGGGAGTTGTCGCATCGTTTCGGATTGCCGGTGTGGCGTTTCAACAACTCCGGTACCGAGGCGACCATGGATGCCATTCACCTCATGCGCGCCATCACCGGTCGCGACCAGATCATCAAGATCGAGGGCACGTACCACGGGCACCACGACTCTGTGATGGTCTCGCAATGGCGCAGCCTCGATCTGCTCGGCCCCGCCGATGAACCTCACCGCGTCGCTTCAGGCGGTATCCCACAGTCCATGGCAGACCTTGTTCATCTCGTGCCGTTCAACGACCTCGGCGCGCTCGAGCGTGTGTTGCAGACCAACAGCGGATCCGTCGCCGGGATGATCATGGAGCCGATGATGATGAACGCCGGCATCATCCCGCCCGCGGCCGGCTATCTCGAAGGGGTCCGTGAGCTCACCCTTCGCTACGGCGTCCTGCTGACCTTCGATGAGGTCAAGACTGGTCTCAGCGTGCACCCGGGTGGGGCGACCGGCCTGTTCGGGGTCATCCCAGACATCATCTGCCTGGCAAAGGCGCTCGGCGGAGGTTTGCCATGTGGTGCGATCGGCGGCACACGTGAGGTCATGTCGGCGATCAGCGACGGCCGCTACGACCAGGTCGGTACGTTCAACGGCAACCCGATGACGATGGCAGCGGCACGGGCAATGTTGACCGAGGTGCTGACCGACGACGCCTATCGCCAGGCCGGGACGCGTTCGCAAGCAATGTTCGATCGTGCGATCAACATCCTGCAGCGTTACAACGTGCCCGGATACGGCTATGCCTTCGGCTTCAAGGGATCGTTGGTCTTCAACGACACGCCGGCTCGGAACTGCCGCGAGTTCCTGGCGATGGACACCGGTCTCAGCCATCTGCACTTCCTCGTGCAACACAATGGTGGGGTCTTCATGGCTCCGTGGGGCAAGAGCGAGCAATGGACGATCTCGCCGCAGCACTCCGACGCCGATGTCGACAGGTTCTGCGACAACGTCGAGCGATTCGCGATGCTGGTCAGCTCAACGGTCGACGGACACTCTCACCAGTACGCGGCTGGCGGGTACTGCTGAACACACTGCGTTAGCCGAAAACGACAACAGGGCCATTGCCACCGACTGTCGGCGGCAATGGCCCTGTTAGCAGAACTCAGTCGTCGCTTCCGCCGCCGTGGCCGCTGTTGCCGCCGTCATCCCCACCGCTGTGGCCGCTGTCATCGCTGCCGGAACCGGAGTTGTCATCGACGGAGCTCACCGGGGCTGCTGCGCCGGTGCAGGCAGCGTCGTTGGCGTGTTCGGCTTCGTCGCAGTTGCCGCTGACGTCTTCCACGGAGTTCTCGGTTGCATCGTCGTCGTCGACGCTGTTGTCTGTGGCATCGTCATCGACGCTGTTCTCGGTGCTGTTCTCGGTGGCATCGTCGTCGACGCTGTTGCTGGTCGAATCGTCGATGCTGCTGGTCGTCGAGTCCTCGAGTGTCGTGCTCGACCCGACCACCGCGATCGTGGTCGTCGCCGCTGCAGTAGTTGCTGTAGTGGACGATGTGCATGCCGGATCGTTGGCGTGCTCAGCCTCGTCGCAGTTTCCGCGCACATCTTCAATCGTGGTCATGACCGAGTTGATCGTCGGCGCCGAGTTGTTGCTCTGGCTCGACGCGTAGGCGGGAACGCCGATCCCGATGACGGCTGCTCCAACTGCGGTCCAAACTAGTGATCGCTTCATTTCGTGTTTCCTCCCTGGGGGTTGTCAGTGAGGACACTCCGCAACCATGGACGTCGGTTGCTGCACCTTCGTACTAGTACTCCTGGACGGGTTGAACCGCGCCTGGTGCGGTGTCGAGAACGGCCTTGCCAACGACCGCAGCAAAGATGATCGCTCCCCCAACCACGGTCGCCACCTTCGGCGCCTCGCTGAGCACCAGGAAGGCCCACAGCGGCACGAACACCATCTCTGTCTGGGCGAAGATGGTCATCGGCACCGCCGGCACACTCTTCGATCCGCGATTGAACAACTTTGTACCGACCACGATGAACACGGCGCCATGCAACAACGCCAGGCACATGTCCTTTGCGGGAGGCAGCAGCGTCTTGCCGTTGGCCAGTGTGATCACCGAGCAGAGCACGATCATCGCTGCTGCATAGCCCGATAGCACGGGAGACCAATCCGCGTTGGGGTTGGACCGAAGGCTGATGGTGTAGATGGCGAACCCGACCGATGCGGTCAATGCCGCGGCGTTGCCGAGCATGTTGCCAGCGTGGAGATCGCCGAAAACAGTGACGATGAGCCCGACGAAGGCGACAACGATCGCCCCGAGCGTGACACGTGACAACCGCTCGCCGAGCACGATCCTGGCTAGCACGACGGCGGCGAGGGGGGTGACCGAGCCAAGGAACGACGCGTTTGCCGCCGTGGTTGTCTTCACCGCGTAGACGAACATGAACGAGGCGAGCAGCAAACCGAAGTCGGCGCTCAGCATCCATTTGCCCGACTTGTAAGCCCTCGGCAGCATCATCGGTTCGCGACGGATGGCGGTCATCACCTCCATCACCACCAGGACTCCGACCGACCTCCAGATCAGGTACTGGAACGCGTCGGCATGTTTGGCCATGCGGGCAGTGACCGCGCCGAAGCTCCACACCACGCCGGACCCGAGTGCCATCAGCGACGCCGCGATAGGGACACTGGTCGCCTGTCGGGGGGTTGTCGCACTGGCTGTCATTACGGGCTCACTGACGGTTCCCCGTGACGTTCACGCGCCGGCGGGCTCCTCCGATGGTATCCCGCACCTACCGGGCGAGCTCGGCACGCAATTGACCGAGGCCGATCGCGCCGAGCCGCAACGCCTTCATGTGCCACGCCTTCATGTCGAACTGCTGACCGTCGCGTGTGCGAGCGTCGTCGCGTGCCGCCAACCATTCGCGTTGACCGATCTTGTAGCTGATCGCCTGTGCCGGCCAGCCCAGGTAGCGATCGATCTCACTGCGCATGAAAGCCTCGGTGTGTCCCGTCTCGTGAACAGAGAACTCGAAGGCCAGGTCCGGAGTCCACGTCTCGCCACCGTGGAAAGCCGCGCCGTCGTGAAGTGTGGTCCCACCGGGGATCGACTTGTCGAGGTGCATGCCGATGTCGATGATCACACGCACCGTGCGAAGGATCTGGCCGCTCAGGAACCCGAGCCGGTAGTCCGGATCGTCGAACCAGCCGAACTCGTCGCACAGTTGTTCGGCGTACAGAGCCCAGCCCTCGCCGTGGCCGGGGATGAAGCTGCCCCGCTGGACGCGGCTCAGCGAACCGGCCTGGACCTTGGCGTAGGCGATCTGAAGATGGTGACCAGGTACCGACTCGTGGTAGCAGGTCGTCACGTCGCCCCAGCGAGGAAACATCTCGCGGCCCAGCGTCGGATACCACGTGCGGCCCGGTCGGGTGAAGTCTTCCGACGGACCGGTGTAGTACGCGGCAGCGGCCGAACCCTCGGGAGGAATCAACGCTTCGCAGCGATCCATCACCTCGGGAATGTCGAAATGCTCCTTGCTCCGGCTCAGCGCTTCGTCCGTGAGGGCCTGGAGCCAGGCCTGGTACGCGACGGCGCTGTGTTCTGCTCGCGTTGGATCGCGGTCGAGCAGGTCGATCACTTCGGTGAAGGTTGCACCGGGCTGAATGAGCGCGCAGGTCGTGGCGATCTCGGAACGCAGGTGGTGGAAGTCGCTCCATGCCCACTCGTACATCTCATGTGGATCTAGGTCGGCGCCGAGCATCGTGCGCACCCCCACGCGGTAGCGCTCGGGCCCGGACCCGTCTGCCTCCGCTGCAGCCGGCGCGTATTCATCGCGCAAGTAGGCGGCGAATTCGCCGTAGGCCGCATTGGCCAACTCGGCGCCTTCTGCAACTCGGGTCTGCAACGACGGGGGCACGTCGTCTCGCTTCGTTGCTTCATCGGCCAGGCTGTCGAACCAGCGGTTGGTCGCCCACGTGGCGCACTGGTCTGCGGCAGCAATTGCCTGGCGCCGTGCCGCCACGATGCCGTCGGCGCGCCCGCTCTCGTATGTCTCGCGCAGGCCGACGAGCGCGGCAGGGATTGCGTACAGTCGAGAGGCAATGTTGCTCCACGCCTCGTGGCCATCGCGAGACATCAGATCGAACGTGCTTCGCAACGTGGTGGACGGCGAGGCGATAGCCCGCACCGTTCGTTGCCACTCACCGGTGTCATGCGAGAGAAGTGACGTTTCGAAACGTTCGTTGATGAAGTCCTTGGCGAGGCGATCGTTGTCGTCCTCGGGCTTCAACTTGCCGACGTCGACGAGCGCGTTGCGAATGTGATCGGCGCGAGCCGCATGACCGATCGGCGAAAAGTCGGTCAGTACGTCGTCATAGCCGGGGATTCCACGTGAGGTGGCCAGGCACGGGTCGAGTGCCGATTGTTCGTCGACGAAGCGATCAGCGAATTCGAAGATGGGGGAGAGGGCCATGGGCCTGAGCGTAGGGCTCGGGCCATGCCCCCTCGAATCGTCCTATCCGAGCGACGGGAGCAGCTCGGCCAGCCGGTCGTACGTCTCGGCGGCGCCGTGCTCCATTCCCGACTCGACGACCGCATCGCGTACCTCTTTCGATTCGTACCGAGCGGTAGCTGTCAGCGTCGTCTTGCCATCGTGCTCGGTCAGGACGGTGGTGATGACCGAATCACCCGGATAGTCGTCGAACGCCTCCGTGTGGACGGTCCGCTCGCCCGGCACGATCTCGCGATAGACACCGCCCATTCCCATCGTT
>JANMRB010000064.1:0-7033 GCA_031370825.1 Ilumatobacteraceae bacterium | reverse complement strand
ACCAACACCGGCCTTGCCGAAGAACTCTTTGTGAGTTTGAAGACCGTCGAGGGCTACGTGCGCAATATCTTCATGAAGCTCGACCTTCCGCCAGCCGACCGCGATCACCGCCGAGTACTTGCCGTACTGCGATTCCTCCGCCAACAGTGATCAGCACAGGCCGTCCTGCGCTGGCTCCGGACGAAGGAGCCTCTGAACTTCTCTCGGAGATTCATCACATGGATCACCAACAGCAGATCTTCGGACACCACTTGGTGAACCTGATCTCCTTCATATTGTGGCAGACATAAATAGAGAAGGCAACAGCTCTCACGCCCTCAGCAACCATGCGGCGGCAGCCGCTGTTTGAGCCTGTTGGCGTGGTGGTTCTCGGGTAGTGAGCGTGGCACCTGCGGCCTCGGGGTCGGCTTTGCTTGTGACGGCAGAAACGCTCAGGCGCCGACGCGTGAGAGCAGCCGGCGGTATTGGTCGATTGTTCCCGGCAACACACGCAAGTGAACGACGGTTCCGACCGGCTTCACGACGAGGTCGACCACCTCGCACACCGCTGGCGTCAACGGAGAGCCAGCGACCACCATTTCCCCCGGTTGAATGACCGACGGATCGGCTGCCTCATCGAGGAACGTCCACACGAAACCAGTCTCGTCCTCACTGTTCAGATCAGCTGAGATGTCCACTCGTGTCATCGTTCCTCCTCTCATCCCTCAGCGTAGGGGTTGACGACCAGGTTGCCGAACGCGGCGGCCAGATCATCGGCAGCGTCGAGACTCGGCAGCAGCACCGTGTAATGCGGCGCGATGAACGTGGGGAGCAACTCAAACCCAGCATCGGTCAGTGTGCTGACTGTGCTGCGATAGACGGTGGGGTAGTTGCGCAGTTTGCTCGACAGGATGCTTCTCTCCGACGCTGGACCGATCTCGTCGCGAGCAACGAAGACGGAGATGCCAAACACGTTGGCGCCATCCAGCACGTACAGCCGATTCAACCGGCGGGCGTGAGACTGCAGCAACGAAAGAGTGTCGGGACCGCCGCGAATGACGACGGCCGCACCAGTCGAAGGCTCCTCAACGCGGACCCGAACTCGCAATTCCTCTCGTCCATCGGCGCTCATCTCGACACCGTCAGCAAAGATGCGGCGGCGGCCGCTGCTTGAGCCTGTTGGCCGGGCATGGCGTGGCCATATGTGTCGAGAGTGAAGCTCACCGACGCATGTCCCAATCGCTCGCTGACGACTTTCACGTTCACTCCGGCCATGAGCAAGTGTGACGCGTGGGTGTGACGGAGATCGTGGAGACGGATCCTCGGCACGCCGGCCGAAGCGACGAGGCGTCCGAATGCTTGCCCGATCGAGCCCGGACGAATCGGGTCGCCAATCTCGTTGGTGAACACTCGATCACCGAGTGGCGACGCAACACCTAGGCGGAGCAGCAACTCGCGTTGCTCGCTTTGGTGTTGCTCGAGCATCACCACCGTGTCGGGATCGAGGTCGATCGTTCGTCTGCTGCGGCGAGTCTTCGGAACATCGACCACCTCTTCGCCATCGACCACCGTTGCTGCTTGCGCAATCGTCAGCGCACCAGCTCGGAGATCAACATCGGACCAGCGCAACCCGACGGCTTCGCTTCGACGCATCCCTGTCATCGCCAGCAGACGAAACAGTGCCTCGTTGCGATTGCCCTCGATCGATCGAAGGAACGCCGACAACTCCGGCGGCGTCCACACGTGCATCTCAGGGCCCTTCGACCGAGCGGTTGTCAGCGACGGCGCGTTCGCCAAACGGGCCACGTTGCGTGTGACCAAGCCCTTGCGCTCTGCATCGTGGAGCAACTTGTTGAGCACGGCATGCACGTGGTGGACCGACGTCAGCGACAGGCCTTTGCCCGTGCGCCCTCCCGTCTTCAGCAGGGACCGATACATCGCGTCGAGATCGGTCGCTCGCAGTTCCTGCAATGCAACATCACCGAGACGTGGCAAGACGTACGAGTCGAGTGCGCTGCGATAGCCGCGCACCGTCGTCCCCTTGCGTCCTTGGTTCTCGAGCCCTGCGAGCCATGGCTCGACGAACCCGCGAATCGGCATTCGGCTCGGCGCGACGAACGTTCCCGCTTGATGAGCGGCGAGCAGCTCGGTCAACGACGATTGCGCTTCCTTCTTGGTACGGAACGAGCGTTTGGTCTGCCGGCGCTTTCCACCCTCTTGCCATGTGGCGTGCGCGACCCACGATGCCGCTCCGGAAGGCGTCTCCCGGCGATACACCGTGCCGCTTGCCATGCAGCGGCGTTACCACGGCGTTACCACGCCGAGATCCGCGCCGATCTTCCGACGAAAGCAAGGCTGTGACCAGCACCTATCTAGCGCCGCCGGTAGGATTCGAACCTACGACACACGGTCTAAGAACCCGACGCTCAGAACAGCTGTTCGGGTGATTGCTGATCGTCCGACCGATGCAGACCGTGAAGGTGTTCGGGGTGCAGGATCGCCGCTCGACCGCGCAGGCGAAGTTGCCGTGGGTGGTCCGTTACGCGATCGATGGGCGGCATCGGAGCAAGTCGTTCCGCACCCGGGTTGAAGCCGAGCGGTATCGGGGCTCATTGCTGCAAGCCGTGAATGCCGGTGACCGGTTCGATGTCGCGAGCGGTGAGCCCGAGTCTTGGCAACCCGCGCTGCGCGATGTCGGTGTCCACGAATGGGTGCGGCGTTGGCTGAGCGAACAATGGGTCGAGTGGCAACCACGCACCCGGACCTCAGCGACCGAAGCCCTCGCCCGGTTCATCACCATCGCAGTCGAACCCGCAGCGAAACCACCGGACGGCCTACGCGTCTACCTGTACAGCGCGCTATCTCCGGGTTCTGAGAGTGGCCGTGACGCCCGGTTGGAGAAGTGGTTGTCGAAACACTGTCTACCGTTGGGCGACTTAGATCGCGACCGGATCGCCGGCATCGACCGCAAGCTCGCGTTGAAGCTCGATGGTTCTCCGATGGCGGCGAACACGGCGAACCGGATCCGGATCGTTGCTCGCGCCTGCGTGCAAGCAGCGATCGTCGCCGGCGCGGTCCCGGCGGACGTGTGGCCGCAGCGGTCCAAGACGCGGGCACGTCGCAAAGTGGCTCGCACCAACCGCAGTGTTGATGTTCGTGCGTTGCCCGGCCCGGCGGTGATGGCCGCGGCGATCGACGCGATCGTCACCCATCAACCCGGGAGCCGTGCGTTTCGGGTGATGACCGCGGTCGCCTACTACGCAGGTTTGCGACCGTCGGAGGTGGTGATGCTACGCGTTGCCTCGACCGTGTTGCCAGCCGAAGGTTGGGGGCGTTTGGAGGTGACCGAAGCAGACATCTCCTTCGACGAGCCCGGCGAACCCAAGACCGGACCACGCAGTGTGCCGATCCCACCCGTGCTCGTCACGATGCTCCGCGACTGGGTCGACCAGAACAACCTCACTGATCCTGATCGGCTGTTGTTCCGGACCCGCAACGACACCCGTCCGAGCGGGTCGAACTGGATCCGGGCGTGGCATCGCGCGCTCGAGTCCGTCGGGCAGAAACCGCTGCGCGTCTACGACTGCCGCCACGCAGCCGCGACCACATGGCTACGCGCAGGGATGCCCCTCGCCGAAACCGCCCGAAGACTCGGACACAGCGTCGAAACCCTCGTATCCACCTACGTCGGAGCCCTCGACGACGAAGAACACATCGCCAAACAAAGGAGTCGACACCATCCTCAGCTGACCGCACAACAGCGATGTCGACCGTGACTTGCGCGAACTCGACGGGGGCGGGCGGTCCATACGGGCTCAGTGAGCGTGCAAGGTTCTTATCAATCCTAATGTCACGAGCAGTTCGTTACATCTCGTTCCATTTGGTTTTCGTTGTCGGACGGGCGAAGCACTAGCCGACTGTCAACGTCGGCCACGCCACGCCGTCCGGTTACGCATGCTCGCTACGCCCGACAGCCTCGGGAGAGGCGCATAAGGCGCACATTGGCTGACCCGGCACAGATGCCGACGTTCTCGATCCGATCCGCTCTGCGCCTTCTTCCTGGTCGCTCTACGCCCCGAGGCTGTCGATGGCGGCTTGGAGCCCCCGTGCGGCGGTGTCGGCGAGGGCAGCGAAGCGTGGGTCGCTCATCAGGTCGTGAGGATCTGCGGCCGCGATGCGGGTGCCGCCTTCGGCGGGTTCGATGACCACGTTGCACGGCAGGAGAAGACTGACGGACGGATCCAGCTCCAACGCCTGATGCGCGAGTGTCGGGTTGCAGGCGCCGAGGATTTTGAGTGGCGGACGGTCGATGTCGAGCTTCGCTTTGAGCGTGGCTGCGACATCGATTTCGGTGAGGACTCCGAATCCCTGGGCGGCGAGGGCGTCGCGGATCGCGGTTTCAGCGGCCTCCTGCGACAGATCGACGACGATTTCAATGGCATGCATGTGCGTGTCCTTTCAATGGGCTGATCGGGTCGGGTTGGTGACATGGGACAGCGGCCGGCGCTGGCCGGCTGGCTGCGGTGGACAATGAATGTTGACGACGGTTCCTTTGTCACGGGTCCAGGATCTGGCGGCCAACGAAGTAGGTGGCAAAGACGATGAGAAGGGTCCCGAAGCCGCGTTTCATCGATTCGGCGGGCAGGCGTTGCGCGACGCGCGACCCGACCGCCGCTCCGGGAATGGAGCCGAGGGCGAAGGCTGCAGCAGTGTTCCAGTTGATGTGTCCGAGGGCCCAATGCGTCGCCAACGCCGGGACCGAGAGGGCTGCGATCACTACGAGGCTGGTTCCTGCCGACTCGGGCATGGTGAGGCCGAGCACCATGACGAATAGCGGTACCAGCAGGAAGCCGCCGCCGTTGGCGAGCAGGCCGGTGAACAGTCCGATCGCTGCTGCTGCAGGGATGACAACGCCGGTCCGGCGTCGAGCGAGACCCGCAAGGCGACCGTCGGGCAGCGGTAGTAGGAGGCGTGCGCCGACTGCGGCGAGCACCACGCCGGATGCGATCAGCAGCGGCCGGCCGCCGACATATTTGGACAGCAGCGCGCCCACGACGGTCGCGGGGACGCCGCCGTAGATGGACCAGCGCGCCACGGGCCATTCGACTTGGTGGCGGCGGACGTAGGCGACCATGCCGACTATGGCGGCGGGAATCGTGGCGGGCAGGGGTGCGGCGACCGCGATCAGGCCGGGGACGCCGAGCAGCCCGAGTGCCGGGGTGGCGAAGCTGGACCCGCCGACGCCGAACAGGCCGAAGAGCACGCCGACCACGAGACCAGCGGCTGTGACTTCCCACCAGGGGGCCATCAGCGACGGTCTCGTCGGGACATGGCCCGCAGCCGAGTTCGAGACATGTCCATCAGTTCGTGGACGTGATCGGCAAGCCGTGTTGGGCGGCGGACACCCAGTCATCGTCGACAGCGACGATGCGATGGCCGGCTCTGTCGAGTAGTGATGCGGCGATGGCGGCGCGGTAGCCGGTGGCGCAGTGGACCCATACCTGGTCGTCGGGAACCTCGTCGAGGCGGGCCTCAAGATCGTGAAGAGGTATGTGCACGGCGCCGTCGATGTGGCCCTCGGCCCATTCGTCGTCGCGCCGAACATCGAGCACAGCAACTTCACGCTCGGCTCGGGCGTGGACCAGTTCCGCGAATGACACGGATCGGTAGCCGCGCACGTCGCCACCGGCGCTCCATCGGGTGAGCCCTCCGTCGGCTCCGCCGGCGGGCCGGTCGATGCCGATGCGAACCATCTGGCGCTGCGCCTCGGCAACCTCGTCGGGCGTGTCGCCGACCAGGGTCACGGGTGTACCCCAGCGCATCGTCCACCCCAAGTAGGTGGCGAAGGAATCGCCGACTTCGACGTTCACCGTTCCGGCCAGATGTCCGCGGGCGAACGCGGTTCGCGACCGCAGATCCACGACCCACTCGCCCCGGTGGATGCGACGCCGGATCTCCACCGGGTCCACCACGTCGGGTGCCGACAGGTCGACTTTCGCCGGTCCCTGACGGTTGATGCCTGCCATGTGGGCGTAGTAGCGGGGATAGGCGGTCAGGCCGGCGAGGAGGCGTGCAACGAAGATGTCCTCGTCGTCAACAGTGAGGGCCAGATTCGACAGGCGCTCCTGGGCGATGGTGCTTTGGTCTGTGCCGCTCGTCGATGCCGATGAGCAGAAGCTGCCGAAGCCATGCGTGGGATGCACAGCCACGGCGCCGGGAAGCTCGTCGGCGAGACGGCGCACCGAATTGAACTGTGCTCGGGTCAGCGGCTCGGTTGATTCGTCATTGATGAGGTCCGTGCGCCCAACCGTGCCGTAGAGCATCGATCCGCCCGTGAACACCGCCACGGGATTGCCGTTCTCGACGACCGCATATGAGAGATGGTGCGGGGTGTGACCTGGCGTGCGCATCGCCCGGATCACGACGCTGGCGAGGGTGAACTCGTCGCCGTCTCGAGCACCGGTGTGCTCGAACGCGACCTGATCTTCCGCTGCGAGGACATAGGTCGCGCCATGCATGCGTGAGAGTTCCAGGCCGCCGGTTACGTAGTCGTTGTGCACGTGGGTCTCGAACACGTGGGTTAGGCGCAGGCGACGCTCGGCCAGCAACGCCTCGATCCTGTCGATGTCACGTTGCGGGTCGACAGCAGCAGCCACGTCGCCGTCGACGATCACATAGCTGCGATCTCCCAGCGCCTTCGTCTCGATCGTGAGGATCTCCACTGCGGCCATCGCGGTCACGAAACCCGGCCGGGCGAACCGTCGTCGCGAACAACCGGCAAGCCCGCTGCAGCCCATGCCGACATCCCCCCGGCGACGTTGTGCACATCCACGCCTGCGGCGGCCAGTGTCTTCGCCGCTCGCCCGGACCGGGCGCCGCTGCGGCACACGGTCAAGACGTCCTGGCCTGCGAAGCGGCTGGCTGCCTCACCGACGCGGCCCAGCGGGACGTGAACGGCGTCGGGCGCGTGCCCTGCCGTCCACTCATCGGCTTCGCGGACATCGAGGAGGACGGCGCCGCGCCCCTGGAGTTCGGCCACCTCCGCTGGTCCAAC
>JANMRB010000052.1:0-14105 GCA_031370825.1 Ilumatobacteraceae bacterium | reverse complement strand
CCGTTCCACGCCAACGACGCCCGTAGTGAGGCCGCCCGGCTGATCTGCGAAGCGGCCGCCGAGAAGATCGACGACAGCCAACTCAACATGGTCTTCTTCACCAACGGCGGCGCCGAAGCCACGGAGAACGCGGTGCGCATGGCACGGCTGCACACCAACCGCAACAAGGTGCTGACCCACTATCGCAGCTATCACGGTGGCACCAACGGTGCGATCACGCTGACCGGCGACCCGCGTCGCTGGCCGAGCGAGCCGGGCATGCCCGGGGTCGTCAAGTTCTGGGGGCCGTACGCGTATCGCAGCGCGTTCCATTCGACGAGCGAGACGGAGGAATGTGAGCGGGCCCTTGCCCACCTCGACGACGTGCTGATGGTCGAGGGCAGCCAAACCGTTGCCGCAATCATCCTCGAGACGGTGGTCGGCACCAACGGCATTCTCGTTCCGCCCGACGGCTACCTGCAGGGCATCCGCGATCGCTGCGATCGGCACGGCATCGTGATGATCTGCGACGAGGTGATGGCCGGCTTCGGACGCTGCGGCGAGTGGTTCGCGTTTCAGAAGTGGGGCGTCCAGCCCGATCTGGTGTGCTTCGCCAAGGGGGTCAACTCCGGTTACGTTCCTCTCGGCGGGGTCGTGATCAGCCAGAAGATCGCCGACACGTTCCGCGACCGTGCCTTCCCCGGTGGCCTGACCTATTCGGGTCATCCGCTGGCCTGCGCTTCTGCTGTGGCCAGCATCAACATCTACAAGGAAGAGCACATCATCGAACATGCCCGCATGCTTGGCACGGATGTCATTGCTCCAGGTTTGGAGAAACTGCAGGCCAACCATCCGAGCATCGGTGAGATCCGTGGCCTCGGCGTTTTCTGGGCACTCGACCTGGTCAGCGATCGCGCCTCGCGCCAGCCGCTCGTCCCGTACAACGCCGCAGGCGCAGACGCCAAGCCGATGGCCGACCTTGCTGCGGCATGCAAGCAGCGTGGACTGTGGCCCTTCACCCACTTCAACCGGCTGCACGTCGTGCCGCCGTGCACAGCCACTGTTGATGAAGTGCAAGAGGGTTTGGCGATCCTCGACGAAGCCCTGACCGTCGCCGACACGTTCTACACCGGCTGACGCATCGCCCATGTGGCGCAAGCCGGGTCGCACCGGTGCAGTTCTCTATGCAGTCCTCGCCGCGGTCGTCGGCTCGGCGACGACGTTCTTCAGCAGGCTGCAGATCGAGCGCCAGCGAGGACGGCGCGAGACGGCGCGCACACTTCCGAGTGGTCCGATCATCGTGATCTCCAACCACACCAGCTATGCCGACGGGGTGTTGCTGGCCCTGGCGTGCCGGCGAATGGGAAGGTCACTACGCCTGTTGGCGACGTCAGGAGTCTTCGGTGCGCCCGTGCTCGGAAGTGTCGCTCGCAAGCTGGGATTCATCAAGGTCAAACGCGGCGCTGCGGACGCATCGACCTCACTCGACGAGGCTGCTCACGCCCTGGCCGAAGGTGAGGCGATCGGGATCTTTCCCGAGGGTCGGCTGACGCGTGACCCGATGATGTGGCCAGAGCGAGCCAAGACAGGAACCGTTCGCCTGGCGCTACGAACTGGTGCGCCGATCGTGCCGGTCGCAATGGTCGGCGCACATCGCGTGATCGGCCAGCACAAGGTGGTGCCGACGTTGCTGACCAACCTGTTCCGTCGCCCGAAGGTCACGACTCGCGTTGGCGCGCCGATCGATGTTCGCCAACTGATGAACATCGGCCCGACGACGGATCCAACCGTCGACGAGGTTCGCCTTGCTGCCGATCTGGTCATGGCCCGGCTGGTCGCCGTCGTTGCCCAACTTCGCGGCGAACGAGCACCCGTTCTCCACGGCGTGCCTCGCGTCGCCGATTGACCGACCCGTCAGGCGACGTCCCAGGTGCCGTTGCTTCGCAACAAGGTCGCGAGATCACCGGGGCCGCGCTTGGAGGAAGCCTCGGCAAGCTGCCGGCCGACACCCATCCCGTAGTCGGGACGCTCGACCGAGCGGAACACTCCGAACGTCGTCGCTGCGTGATCCTCCAGGGAAACCCGGGCCAAGGCGAAAGCCAGACCAGGATCATCGCGGTGTGCGTCGTGAACCAGGATGGCGTCTTCTCCCACATCAGCGACCTCGACGATTCGCAGCAGACCGTCGGTGCCCATGACGACCCCCTTGTGGCCGTCTGCGCCGAACCTGATCGGCTGGCCGTGGCGCAGATCGATCATCATCTCTTCGCGGACTTGACGACTGGTGACGTCGTCGAAGGCACCGTCGTTGAACACGTTGCAGTTCTGGAAGATCTCGACGAACGACGCGCCCTGATGAGCGTGAGCCTGCCGGAAGATCTCCATCATGTGCTTGCGGTCGAGGTCGTGCGTACGAGCCACGAAGCTGGCCTCGGCGCCCAACGCAACGCTCAGTGGGTTGAACGGAGCATCGACCGACCCGTACGGGGTGCTCTTGGTGACCTTGCCCATTTCAGATGTCGGCGAGTACTGGCCTTTCGTCAGACCGTAGATGCGGTTGTTGAACAGCAAGATGGTGAGGTTGACATTGCGGCGAAGCGCGTGAATCAAGTGGTTGCCGCCGATCGACAGCCCATCGCCATCGCCTGTGATCACCCACACATCCAGGTCGGGCCGAGCAACCGCAAGACCGGTTGCGATAGCAGGTGCACGACCGTGGATCCCGTGCATGCCGTATGTGTTCATGTAGTACGGGAAGCGACTGCTGCAGCCGATGCCGCTGATGAAGACCGTGTTCTCGGGCGAAATTCCGAGCTCCGGCATGAGCTGCTGCACAGCGAGCAAGATGCCGTAGTCGCCACAACCCGGACACCACCGCACCTCTTGATCGCTGGTCCAATCCTTCTTCGTGGTGACCGGCACGATCGTGTCACTCATTGCAAGGCTCCTTCGATTGCGTGTTCCAGTTCACGCGCCGTGAAGGGCAAGCCCTGCACCTTGGTGACCGCCTTCGCATCGACCAGGTATTCGGCTCGGACGATGCGGCACAACTGACCAAGGTTGAGCTCCGGCACAATGATCCGTGGGTAGCGCTTGAGGATCTCACCGAGGTTGCGAGGTAGCGGATTGAGGTGCGTGAGATGGACCCAGGCGACCTTCACGCCGCGACGTCGCGTTCGTTGCACCGCTGCGTCGATGGCAGCCCAGGTCGAGCCCCAGCCGAGCACGCAAAGATCGGCGTCGGCTACATCGCCGACGGCGACCGCAGGTGGAATGTCGTCGGCGATGCCGGCAATCTTCGCTGCACGCAGATCCACCATGCGCTGATGGTTCTCGGGCGTGTAGTTGATGTCGCCGCGTCCGTCCTCCTTCTCGAGGCCACCGACGCGGTGCATCAACTCTGGCGTGCCGGGAATAGCCCACGGCCGGGCGAGCGTCTCGGGATCACGTAGATACGGCCAGAACTCCGTCGTGCCATCGGCGTTCGTGTGGTTCATTTCAGTGGCGAACGGCACCGAGATGTCGGGCAACGAGCTCACGTCGGGCAGGCACCACGGCTCGCTGCCGTTGGCCAGATATCCATCGCTGAGCAGGATGACCGGAGTGCGGTACTTGAGGGCGATACGGGCGGCCTCGATGGCGGCGTCGAAGCAGTTGGCCGGGCTGTACGCGGCGACGATCGGCAGGGGTGCCTCGCCATGGCGGCCGTACATCGCGATGTTGAGGTCGGCGGCCTCTGTTTTGGTTGGCAGGCCGGTCGATGGTCCGCCGCGCTGCACATCGATGAGGATGAACGGCAGCTCCAGCGATACAGCCAGGCTGGTCGTCTCGCTCTTCAGGGCGACACCGGGACCGCTGGTCGCGGTGACTCCGAGGTGGCCGGCAAAGGCAGCGCCCAGCGCCATGCCCGCTGCAGCGATCTCGTCTTCGGCCTGCACGGTGCGGACACCGAAGTGCTTGTGCTTGGAGAGCTCGTGGAGGATGTCGCTGGCCGGGGTGATGGGATAGCTACCGAGGAACACCGGCAACTTGGCTAGTTGGCCAGCGGCCACCAAACCCCAGGCAAGCGCGACGTTGCCGCTGATGTTGGTGTATTCGCCAGGCGACATTTTGGCTGGCATGACCTCGAATCGGTGCTCGAACTGCTCGGTCGTCTCACCGAAGTTGTAATCGGCATTGAAAGCCGTGAGGTTGCTGAGGCGCACGAACTCGTCTTTGAACTTGGTCTCGATCCACTCGAGCGTTGATTGCGTGGGCCGCGAATACAGCCACGACACCAACCCGAGTGCGAAGAAGTTCTTGGAGCGCTCCGCATCGCGCGGCTTGACACCCAACGGCTCGGTGGCTTTCTGGGTCAGGGAGGTCATCGGCACCTCGACCACGCGATAGCCGAGCAGCGAATCATCGGTCAACGGGTTCGTGGCGTAACCGGCCTTGGCCAGGTCACGTTCGCCGAAGGCATCGCTGTTGACGATCAGCAGGCCGTGCGGCTCGAGCCTTCCGAGGTCGGCCTTCAGAGCCGCCGGGTTCATCGCGATGAGCACGCTCGGTTCGTCGCCCGGTGTGGTGATGTCGTGATCGCTGATCTGCACCTGGAAGCTGGATACGCCGTTGACCGTGCCGGCTGGGGCTCGAATTTCCGCCGGGTACTCCGGCAGCGTCGACAGGTCGTTACCGAATGCTGCGCTGACCGATGTGAACCGGTCACCGGTGAGCTGCATACCGTCGCCCGAGTCACCTGCAAACCTCACGACCACGCGTGTGATGGTCTCGGCTTCTCGCCCGGTGGGGCGCTCTGCGGTGTCCGTCATGGCCACCTCCTCCCGCAGGCGGGCGGCCTCGTTGCCGTCCCGCTCACTGATAGACGTTATATCGCCTTGTGGGTAACAAGGCCACACCGAGCAACGAAATCAGCAATCCCCGGATGGCGAAGACGCCGAGGCGTTCCCCGAACAGGATCGCTCCCTCGACCGCGCTCAGTGCTGGTGTCAAGAAGAACAGGCTCGTGACCTGCGACGCGCCAGGCGTACCGCGAGAAGGGCGGGCCGCCGTGGCGGCCCGCCCTTCCCCACTCGCAGCCTGGACTTCGGTCAGGCCCCACCCTCAGTCAGGGTGACCGTCAGTGGTGCGAAGCCCGAACCGTTGACGTCGATGTTCGCGGCTTTCAACTGCTTGATCGCCTCATTGACGATGTCGTTGGTGTAAGAGGTCGCATCGGGAGCCTTCGTCAAGACCGTCTTGCTGTCGAGGTTCTTCGTCTCGCTGGCGATCTTGGCCGTGCGATCCCATGCTGCCTGGTCGATGACGCCGACACCGATCGTGGATGGCCAGATCAACTTGTTGACCTCGTTCATCTGCCACAGCTGGTGGGTAGCGCCGAGCTTGGAGCCCTTGGCAACCACGATGTCGCGGCACGCCTCGGCGTTGTCGCGGCAGAACGCCCAGCCCTGTAGCGACGCCTTGACGAAGGCGATGGCCTGACCGCAATAGGCCGGATCCGAGAGGCGGCCTTCGTCGGCCCAGATCGCGTCCTGCAACATGCCAACGCCCTCTTGCTCGTACGACACGACGTTGAGATCGTCGGGCGTGTACAGGCTGCCGGTCGACGCATTCTTGGCTTCCAGCACCTGCGCGTATTCGTTGTATGTCATTGCCTCGGCGGCGTCGATCTCGCCGGACAACAAGCCGTCCATGTTGAAGTTCTGCCCGAGCAGGGTGACGTCTTTCGCGGGATCGAGGCCGTCCTTGGACAGCGCGGCGAAGATCTCGTACTCGTTACCGAAGCCCCAGTTGCCGATCTTCTTCCCCTTGAAGTCCTTGGCGGTCGTGATGTTCTTGTCCTTGAAGCTGACCTGCAAGGTGCCGCTGCGCTGGAAGATCTGGGCGATGTCGGTGACCTTGGCACCGGCTTCACGCTCGGCAAGCGCCTTCGGCACCCACGAGATCGCGAAATCGACTGCTCCACTGGCCAAGGTCTTCTGCGGCGGGATGTCGACGCCGCCCTCGACGATCTGGACGTCGAGCCCGGCGTCTTTGTAGAAGCCCTTGTCGACTGCGGCGAAGTAACCGCCGAACTGTGCCTGGGTGAACCACTGCAGTTGCAGCTTCACAGTGGAACCGGTCGGCTTGGTGCACTTCGACACGTCAACGGCGAGACCCTTTCCACCGCTCGATGAACCCGAGTCGGCGGCTTTCTTGTCGCTGCCGCACGCGGCGACCAGCAAGCCGACAAGGCCTATGGCCGCTGTCGCTTTGATCATTCGTTGTCTGTGCATCTTCTCCCCTTTGTTGTTGTGTTGGTACTCACCCGTGTACCCGTCGTCGCTGCCACGGCACGACGAGGTATTCCAGGAGACTGGACCCAGCGAAGAACAGCAGTCCGACAATCGATCCGCCGACTACATAGGCGAAACCGAGGGCCTTGTTGGAGCCGTTCAGGGTGCTGGAGATCTTCGTTCCGAGGCCGTCTTGGGTCCCCCCAAAATATTCGCTGACCAGGGCAATGATGACCGCGATCGGTGCCGCGGTGCGAATCGCCGTGAACAGGAAGGGCATGGTGTTCGGCACGCGGACCTTGGCCAACACCTGCCTCGGTGTGGCGGCGTAGGACTGCATGAGCTCCAATTGAGTTGCATCGTTGTGCTGGAGGCCCTTGGTGACCTGCACGAAGACGATGAAGAAGACAGCAATCGTGACCATGATCCGCCGCCCGATCTGGCTGTCGAGCGCGTACATGTTGTTGAGGACACCGACGATGACGACGGCGGGCACAGCGGCGACGCTGACCGCAAGCGGGTTGACCAAGTCGGCGACCAACCGGAAACGATTCGTGAGGACGGCGCCGATGAAGCCAAGGATCGCGCCGCCCATCAACCCGACCAGAGCGTTGACGCCGGTGACCACGCAGGCCTTGGTGACGAGGCCTGGGTCCTCGAACAGCGACTGGAGGATCGCGGTTGGTTTGGGGATGACAAAGGGCTTCACGTCTTCGATCTCCACCCACGCCTGCCAGAGGGCGAGGAACAGCACGCCGAAGACAACAGGCGGCAGCACGATCGCCAGGCTGGCCCGAGTGCGCACCGTGGTGCTCATCGGTCGTCGATTCCTGAGACCGCATCGCCGACATGCGTTCCGCGCAATGCCTCGCGCACCTCAGTGACCCTGTCGAAGAACTGACTCGCCTCGCGGGTCAGCTCCGACCGATTGCGACCGAGACCGACGTCGACTGTGGCTGTGATCCGGCCCGGACGTGGCGACATGACGACCACTCGATCCGCGAGGTACACGGCCTCGGGGATCGAGTGGGTCACGAAAACCACAGTGGTGCCCGTTTCGTTGCAGATCCGCAGCAGCTCGGCCTGCATGTGCTCGCGGGTCATCTCGTCGAGAGCGCCGAACGGCTCGTCCATCAGCAACAGTTGGGGATGGGCAGCAAGTGCACGAGCAATGGCCACACGCTGCTGCATACCTCCTGAGAGTTGCCACGGCATGTGCGATGCAAACTCGGGCAGCTTGACCAGCGCCAACATCTCGGCGCTGCGCGCCCGCCGTCTTGGCTTGTCCCAACCTTTCAACTCCAGCGGCAATTCGATGTTGCGCTCGACAGTGCGCCAGTCGAACAACCCGCTCTGCTGGAACGCCATGCCGTAGTCCTGATCGAGCCGGGCCTGATGCGCCGACTTGCCATTCACGATCAACTCCCCAACTGTCGGCTCGATGAGGTCGGCGATCAGACGAAGGAGGGTCGACTTGCCGCAACCCGACGGACCGATCAGCGAGACGAACTCGCCTTTGGACACGTCGAGATCGATGTCGACCAACGCGTCGACCTGATTGGCGGCGCCCCGATTGAAGACCTTGCTGACGCCGCGGACCCGCACGGCGACGTCGGTATCGGACGTGACGTCCATCAGTTCCCTGCTGGTGGATGTCGACGCATCATCTGCCGATCGATCAAGGCGACCAGCACCGCCATCACCAGACCGAGGACAGCGGCGCCGAACACGGCGGTATACAACTTCGGCGGATCCGTCGAGGCCTCCTGCCCGTAGGACAGGATCAACCGGCCGACCCCGAGGGGAACACCGAGCGAGATCTCAGCCACGACGACGCCCACCACCGCCGACGCACCGGCTATTCGCAGTGCCGGTGCAATGTAGGGAACGGCTGCGGGGAACCTCAGCTTCAACAACGTCCGCCACCACGGCGACGCGAGCGAATCCATCAGCTCCATCGCTGCCGGAGGCGTCGATTGCAGCCCTCGGAGTGTTGCCACAGCGACCGGGAAGAACGCGAGGAACACACCGAGAAGAATCGCCGCGATCCATGTCTTGGACACCAGATCGCGGCTGCCGTAGGCCATCAAGCCGATGATCAACGGAGCGAGCACGATGATCGGCACCGTCTGCGACACGATCAGGTATGGCATCAACGCCCGCTCGACCAGCCTGAAGCGGGCCATCAGCACGGCCACGGCGATGCCGAGCAGAGTCCCGATCACGAAGGCGGCGAACGCAACCCTGAACGAGTACCACGTGGCCGAGGTGACGACCGACAGGATCGTGTCCTTGCCGCCGCGAACCTCCGGGCGCCCGAGTCGCGACACCATCTTCCAGACGTGAGGCATCGCCCTGTCACCTGTGCGTGGCAGCAATCCCATGCCGAGCACCCGGCCACCGTTCTCGGGCCCAACTGCCTTGTACGCCTCCCACAGTCCGGCGACGAAGACGAACGCCAGAGGAAACATGATCATCTTGCGTACCCGCGCGGTCACGCTTTGGCCTTGACCGTTTCTGCGACGGCCGGCATGACCTTTTCCCCATAGACCTGCAGGGTGTGGTCCTTGTCGTCGTGCTGCAAGTAGATGGCGAACTGGTCGACGCCGAGTGCTTTCAACGCGTTCATGCGCTCGATGTGGGCGCTGACCGGACCGACGATGCAGAACCGATCGACGATGTCATCAGGGACGAACTGGGTGTGCACGTTGCCGGCTTGGCCGTGCTCGTTGTAGTCGTATCCCTCTCGGCCTTTGATGTAGTCGGTCAGTGCTTGGGGAACGGCGCCGCTCTGGTCACCGTAACGAGACACGATGTCGGCCACGTGATTACCGACCATCCCACCGAACCAGCGGCACTGCTCGCGCCCGTGGGCCAGACCTTCGGTGGTGCCGTCGGTGACATACGCGGGAGCCGCGACACAGATGGTGATGTCGGCGGGATCGCGATCCACCGCGGCCGCCGCGTTGCGCACCGCGGCGATCGTCCATTCGGCAATCGACAGATCGGCGAGTTGGAGGATGAACCCGTCACCGACCTCACCGGTAACGGCCAGGGCCTTCGGGCCATAGGCCGCTATCCACACCTCGAGCTCGCTCCCGCTCGACCAGGGGAAGCGGAGCTGGGAACCCTTGTATTCGACGCCGCGTCCGTTGGCAAGTTCGCGAATCACATGAACCGACTCGCGCAGTGTTGCCAGGGTCGTCGGGGCTCCATTGGTGACCCGTACAGCGGAGTCGCCCCGGCCGATGCCGCAGACAGTGCGGTTGCCGAACATCTCGTTGAGCGTGGCGTAGACACTGGCCGTGACAGTCCAATCGCGAGTTGCCGGATTGGTGACCATCGGCCCCACGATCACCTTGCGCGTCTCAGCCAGGATCTGGCTGTAGATCACGTACGGCTCCTCCCACAAGATGTGCGAGTCGAACGTCCACACATGTGTGAATCCGTACGCCTCAGCCCGCTTGGCCAGATCAACGACCCTCGCGGACGGAGGGGTGGTCTGAAGCACAACCCCGAAGTCCATCAGCCCCACCCCCCAGACTTGAGCGGCGACTCCCTCGTCGGCGCGCCCCCGGTGGGAGAGCCCGGCGTTCGATGCTCGACACGGTCGCCAAGCCCGGGCGACCTACCGTCTCGCACCCGAACCCCGGCCCCTCCCACCTGTCGAGCGCGGACGAGGCGAGGGTCGCTGCAGGGGACGAGGCGAGGCGACGGTCGGGGTTCGATGCCGAGACGGTAGGTCAGGGGCGGGTTTGCCCTGACCGTGTCGAGGTACGAACGCCGAGCGGCGGTGAAGCCGGAGGCGGCGGAGAAGCCGGGGGCACAGAGCTGAACGACGATCACCTGTTCTGAGGAAATCCGAGGTCGACGGTGCTGGTGCTCGGATCTGGCCAGCGGGAGGTCACGACTTTGGTCTTCGTGTAGAAGTTGACCCCTTCCGGACCGTACATGTGGGTGTCGCCGAACAAGCTGGCCTTCCACCCTCCGAAGCTGTAGTAGCTGACCGGAACCGGCACCGGCACGTTGACACCGACCATGCCGACCTGGACGTCGAACTCGAACTGACGGGCTGCACCACCATCACGTGTGAAGATCGCCGTGCCGTTGCCGTACGGGTTGTCGTTGATGAGCTCGAGCCCTTCTTGGTATCCGCTGATGCGCGTCACCGTGAGCACCGGCCCGAAGATCTCGTCGTCGTAGCAAGCCATTCCCGGCTTGGCGTTGTCGATGAGGGACGGCATCAGGAAGAACCCACCGGCCGGGGCGCCGTTCCGGCCGTCGACCACCAACGTGGCGCCCTCGCCCTCTGCTCCACCGATGTAACCGGCGACCTTGTCGCGATGCTCGCCTGTGATCAGCGGGCCCATCTCGCTCTCGGACTCGCTGGCAGGCCCGACCTTGATTGCGGGAATGCGATCCTTGATCTTGTCGACGAGCGCATCAGCGATCGACTCGCTGGCAAGCACCACCGAGATGGCCATGCAGCGTTCCCCTGCGGAACCGTATGCCGCACTGACCGCCGCGTCGGCGGCCATGTCGAGGTCGGCATCGGGCAGCACCAGCATGTGGTTCTTGGCCCCACCGAGAGCCTGCACTCGCTTGCCGTTTCTGGTTCCGGTCTCGTAGATGTACTTGGCGATCGGTGTCGACCCGACGAAGCTCACGGCCGCGATGTCTGGATGCTCGAGGATGCGATCGACGGCGACTTTGTCGCCATTGACGACGTTGAAGCAACCGTCCGGCAGACCGGCCTGCTTCAACAGCTCGCCGATGAACATGCTCGTCGACGGGTCCTTCTCGCTCGGCTTGAGGATGAAGGTGTTGCCGCACGCCAGTGCATTGGCGAACATCCACATCGGCACCATGCCGGGGAAGTTGAACGGTGTGATGCCGGCGACAACACCCAACGGCTGCTTGATGCTGTACACATCGATGCCAGTGCTGGCCTGCTCGCTGTAGCCGCCCTTCAGAAGGTTGGGGATACCGCAGGCGAACTCGATGTTCTCCAGCCCACGAGCAACCTCGCCGAGCGCGTCGCCGAGAACCTTGCCGTGCTCGCGACTGATCAACGAGGCGATCTCTTTGCGGTTGGCGTCCACGAGCTCGCGCATGTGAAACATCACCTCAGCCCGACGCGAAAGGTTCGTCCGTCGCCAAGCCGGAAACGCCGCCTTCGCCGCAGCAACAGCTGCATTGACGTCAGCCGCAGAAGCCAGATCAACGGAAGAAGCCTGCTGCCCAGTAGCAGGATCAAACACAACCCCCGACCGCGAAGAGGACCCCTCAAAAACCTTCCCATCAACCCAATGACTAATCCTGTTCATATTCAAGTACTCCTTGTTCTTAAGATTTCAAGTGAGGGAAGGGCCGGGGTTCGACGACGAGACGATAGGTCGCCCGGGTTTGCGACCGTGTCGAGGAGCGAACGCCGGACGTTCCCGAACGGCCCGCCGTGTCGAGTGACGAACGCCGAGCGCCGGCGACGAGCGGGGCAGGCGGACTAAACGAGATACTGCGAAAGCCCGCGTTTGATGTACTGACCATGACCCTTCTTACCGGTGTATTGATCGTTCTCGATGACAACGACTCCGCGCGACAAGACCGTGTCGACCTTGCCGTCAATAACCCACCCCTCCCAAGCCGAGTGATCCATGTTCATGTGATGCTTGTCGTTGATCCCGATCTTGGTCTTGTTGTTCGGATCCCAGACGACGATGTCGGCATCACTCCCGGGGGCGATGACACCTTTCTTCGGGTACATCCCGAACATGCGCGCCGGCGTGGTGCTGCACGTCTCGACCCATCGTTCGAGCGACAACTCGCCGGCCACAACGCCTTGGTAGATCAGTTCCATTCGGTGCTCGACGCCACCGATGCCGTTGGGGATGGCCGAGAAGTTGCCGACTCCCAGTTCCTTCTGATCCTTCATGCAGAACGGGCAATGGTCGGTGCTGACGACGGCAAGTTCGTTCATCCGCAGGCCCTTCCACAGATCACCTTGGTGGCCGTGGCCCATCTGTCCGATGTAATCGGGGTCGTGGTCCCGACTGCGAACGGGAGTGCTGCACACCCACTTGGCGCCCTCGAAGCCGGGCTTGCCCAACGTCTCTTCCAATGTCAGCCACAAGTACTGCGGACATGTTTCGGCGAACACGTTGCGACCGTGGTGACGCGCCGCGGCGATCTCGTTGAGGGCGTCGCCGGCGGACATGTGCACGATGTACAGCGGCACGTTGCCGGCGACATGGCTGAGGACGATGGCGCGGTGTGTTGCTTCGGCCTCGAGCGGTGATGGCCGGGTGTAGCTGTGGTACTTCGGATCGGTTTCGCCCCGCGCAAGCGCCTGCTGCACCAGCACGTCGATCGCGATCCCGTTCTCGGCGTGCATCATGATGACCGCGCCGCATTCCGCCGCTGTCTGCATCGCCTTGAGGACCTGACCGTCGTCGCTGTAGAACACGCCCGGGTAGGCCATGAACAGCTTGAAGCTGGTGATGCCCTCGTGCTCGGTGAGGTACCTCATGTCCTTCAGCGATTGATCATCGACCCCACCGATGATCTGGTGGAAGGCGTAGTCGATCGCGCATTGCCCGTCGGCTTTGCGGTGCCATTCGGCCAATCCGTCGAAGACGTTCTCGCCGGCTCGCTGGACCGCCATGTCGATGATCGTCGTGACGCCGCCCCATGCAGCGGCACGCGATCCGGTTTCGAAGGTGTCGCTGGCAAACGTGCCGCCGAAGGGAAGTTCCATGTGCGTGTGCACATCGACGCCTCCGGGGATGACGTACTTGCCCGCAGCGTCGATGACGACGGCGTCCCCTTCGACAGAGGCGAAGTAGCCCGGCCCACCGACTGCGGCGATGGTCTCGTCGACAACCAGCACGTCCTGCGCGATCACGCCCGTGGTCGAGATGACCCTGCCGTTTTTGATGAGCGTCGTCGCCACGTCAGCGCTCCACGATTTCGTCGTAGGCATCCGGGCGACGATCGCGGTAGAAGGCCCACCGATCTCTGACGAGTTTGATCTTGTCGAGATCGAGGTCGCGCACGATGAGCTCCGGCTTGTATGCATCACCTACATCACCGACGAACTTGCCCTCGGGGTCGACGAAGTAGCTCTGGCCGTAGAAATCGTCGTCGCCGAGCGGCTCGACGCCGACTCGGTTTATTGCGCCGACGTAGTACATGTTGGCCACCGCAGCAGCAGGCTGCTCGATGCGCCAGATGTACTCACTGAGGCCGCGGTGGGTCGCGGACGGGTTGAACACGATCTCGGCGCCGTTGAGACCCAAGATGCGCCAACCCTCCGGGAAGTGTCTGTCGTAGCAGATGTACACGCCGACCTTGCCGATAGCAGTTTCGAAGATCGGGTATCCGCCGTTGCCGGGACGAAAGTAGAACTTCTCCCAGAACCCCTTCGTTTGGGGGATGTGCTGTTTGCGGAACTTGCCGAGATAGGTGCCATCCGCATCGATGACCGCGGCGGTGTTGTAGTACATCCCCGCCTGCTCGTGTTCGTACATGGGCAGCACCATCACCATGCCTAGCTCCTTGGCGACGCTGCAGAACCGCTGCGTGGTCGGCCCATCGGGGATCAACTCTGTGTAGCTGTAGTACTGCGTGTCTTGGACCTGGCAGAAGTACGGACCGTAGAACAGCTCCTGGAAGCAGACGACCTGGGCACCTTCGGCCTTCGCATCGTGCGCCGCCTGTTCGTGCTTCTCGATCATCGCCTCCTTCGTCCCTGCCCAGTCGGTTTGGAGAAGCGCTGCACGCACGGTGTTCGGCATGCCGGTGATCGTAATGTCACCCCCTGGGGCGCACAATAACTGTATTGTTACCGCACAA
>JANMRB010000244.1:0-8533 GCA_031370825.1 Ilumatobacteraceae bacterium | reverse complement strand
ACAGCTTCACCGTGGTGGTCCGTAACGGGGTGATCATCGACGCCCCCGGCGAACTCAACTTGGGCCGCACCACCCGGATCGCCAACCGGGCGCAGCGGCGTGCGGTGGGGGCGCTGTATGCGACGTGTGCGGTCCCCGGCTGTCACGTCCGCTACAGCCGCACGAAGTTGCATCACGTCACCTGGTGGCGCCACCACGGGCTCACCGATCTCGACAATCTGTTGCCGTTGTGCGAGCGACACCATCAGAACATCCACCACGACGGCTGGATGCTGACGCTGACCCCGGATCGGGTGTTGACGATCCGGCTACCCGACGGCCAAGTCATGACCACCGGCCCGCCCCAGCGAGGCGCGGCATGAACGCAACGGCAGACTGCCTGCAGAGGCGGCGCAGAAGTCGAGCAACCGGCGATCGCGATCGCAACACGCCCGCGCGCCGGCGTCGCAACCTCGCCAAGTTGTATCGGCACTCAGCTAGGAGAATGTTGAGCAACTGGGTGGGAATGCCCGCCTTCTAGCGGGGAACGTCAAGTAGTGCTCCATGCAAGACACGTCGGATCCGAATCGGGAGTCGTTCAAGCGCGGCGGCGATGGTTGGGCATCTGCTGCCAGCGGACCCCGCACTGAACAAACCACGTGCTCAGCTCTCCTAGTCGTGCAAGGCCTGGGCCGCCAGCGTGCTCGACAAGAACGGCTCGGTCCTGGCGATCACGCCCGTGTCGCGCAGACGTTCGGCAGCGGCGACCATGGCTCCATGCGAGATGCGTGACAGCAGGCTGCCTGTCGACACACGCCTCACTCCGGCATCGCCGAGCTGAGAAACGCTCGGCCCACCGGGCAGGATCAGCACGTTGACCGGCACACCCACGGCCCGCACGACGGCGGTGATCTGGTCGATGTCGAGGAGCCCGGGTGCGTAGACGACCTCCGCCCCCGCCGTGGTGTAGGCCCGCAACCGGGCGATGGTGTCGTCGAGATCGTCGATTCCATGGAGATGGTTCTCACACCGCGCAGTCAGAACGAGCCCAGACTTCGCCGCTCCCGCCGCTGCCGCGCCGACGCGTTCGACCGCAATATCGACCGCGTCGATCGACTTCGTGTTCGGGTTCCAGTCCTCGATCGAACACCCGGCCGCGCCTGCATCTGCGAGCAGTTCGACGGTCTCGGTGACGCCCGCCGGGTCGTCGGCGAAGCAGCGTTCCGAGTCCACGTTGAGAGGCAGGTCAGTCGCGGCGGCCAATGGCTCGACGTGGGCCAGCAACTCGTCCCTGCCGACCATCATGTCGAGCCGGCCGAGGGTTGCCGCGAACCCGGCACTGGTCGAAGCAAGCGCGGCGAAGCCGAGCGCGGCCAGTAGTCGTGCCGATCCGAGGTCGTACGGATTGGGCATCACGAAGATCCCATCGGAGTGCAGCGAGCGAAAGCGATCGGTCGAGGTCGTCATGTGCACAGCTTGCCAGCCGACGCTCAGTGCAGGACGGCTCGCAGGCGGGAATCGGGCTCGGGCCGCGCTCCGAGGTGTTCGATGACCCACGCGGAGATCGTGATCGCGAAGTTCGCGGCCTCGACAGGCGTTGCACCCCCGAGATACCTGGCCAGAAACGCCCCGGCGAAGGAGTCGCCGGCACCGGTCGCGTCGACCAGGTTGTTGGTCGCCGGCGGCAGATGCGTGGCGATCCCGTTTTCATAGACGAGTGCACCATCGGCATCGAGCTTGAGCATGATCAGGGCCTGTGGGTACAACTTGGCCAGAGACGCAGCGATCGCCTCGGGTTCGTCGAGGCCGGTCAGCACCTGCCCTTCTTCGAAGTTGGGCAGAAACACGTCGATGCCGAGGTCCTGAGTGCAGGCCAGAAAGTGGTTGACGCCCATCTCGTCGATCATCTGGAAAGAAGCAGGATCGAACGACAACGTCGCGCCGCTCTCGCTGGCAAGGTGTGCGGCGGCTCGGGCTCCGGCGCGCGGCGGATCGACGAAGAACGACCAGGCAGTCATGTGCAGATGGCGGGCGCCCCGCACGGTCTCTTTTGGCAGCTCCGAAGGCAGCAGATAGAAGTCCGCCCCGCGACCCGAGACCATCGACCTCTCGCCCGCTTCATCGACGAAGACAGCTACGCAGCCCGTGAGGTGTTCGTCCGTCTCGAGGAAATGACACATCACTCCCTCTTTTGCGAGATCCTCCTGCGCCAACTGCCCCAGGCGGTCGCGACCGATCTTGCCGATGAACTCAGTGTCCAGACCGCACCGCTTCGCCCAGACAGCAACATTCGCGGCGCTGCCTCCAGGGGTCAACATGACCTCGCCGAAGGTGTCGCCTCCGGTCAACAGCTGACTGTTGGTACGGATCAAGACATCCCAGGCGAAGTCGCCGATGACGCACAACGGGGCGGGCACGCCGGGCACGGTAGCCGTTGGTCCGGTCAATTTGATGGTTCGACCGTGTGGCCGAAGGCACGCAGCACGGCCTCGCAGCGCGCCGACAGTCGATATCCGACATCCAGGCTCTCTGTCAGGCCGAGCTCTTTCAGCTTGCGGACATTGAGCTTGAACGCAGGTCGATCCTGATCGGCGTGCCTCGCAAGCGTCGTCGACACGATCCCCGGGTAACGCTCGATCAACTGCAGCGTCTTGTGGGTCCATGCACCGTTGCGATCGAGGCGGGACAGATGCGAGATCACCGCGGCGAGCTCATCAGGCGTCGTGTCATTGCGCCGAGCGAGTCGGTCGTCGGGGCCGATGAAGACGAAGTCGACGCGCCACACCCGGTCTGCACCGCCGAGCCGGGACAGCAGCGCCTCACGACTGGCGGCTCCCGCGCGGTGGGCGTCTTCTTGCGTGATGTCGGTCACCGCCACCTCGCGCACGTCGGTGGCTTCGATCAGCATCCCGGCGATTCGATAACGGCCACCGACCCTGGCGTTGGGTCGCGCCCACGTGCGAAACGTGACCGTGATGGATCCATCGGCGATCCCGGGCCATGCGTCGGCGCTGAACAGCATCAGGTGCTCACGTCGATCGAGTCCGTTGGCGGGCCGTCCCGCAGCAGGTCCGTCAGCAACGTTGCGAGATCGTTGGGCACGAAATGGGCGTCGCTGGCGGCGATCTCGTCCAGCGTCCACCACCTCAACTCATGAACGAACTCGGCGTTCATCTGCTCCCACGACAACCTCGGCTCGGGCTCGAAGACGTCGCTGCGTATGAGATGGATACGTTCGCGCTGACCGTCGAACTCGCCGTTCAGGAACGCAACGATGTGCAGGCGGTGCCAGATCTGCGGACCGATGATCGCCCCGGTCAAACCGATCTCTTCCTCCAACTCGCGAGACAACGCGTCGAGATGGGCCTCGCCCGGTTCGAGCCCACCTCCTGGCAACGCCCAGCGGGTTGCCGTCGGGAACTCGAACCTCACCAGCAGCACGCGCTCGTGCGGGTCGATGACCAGGGCCCGCACCGCTTCGCGAATTCGCAGACCAGCGGCGGGGTCAGTTCCGGTCAACCGTGGTGTTTCATTCATCAGGGGCGTTGTTGAGCCCATCGTTGAACATTCGGTACATCTCGTACACGCTCTTGCAGGCCTCGCACAGGGGCAGTTGCTTGGGGTCGCGCGACGGGATCCAAACGTGACCGCAGAGAGCCTCGAGTGGGGTTCCATAGATGCGTGCCTCGAGGACCTTCGCGGCTGCACTCTCGCCAGGCTCCGTCTTGACGATGTGGGCAGCGAGGGGTTCTCCGGTCTCGAGATCTGGGTCGATGTCGGGGATGGTTTCGACCGGGCTCGTCGTCAGTTCGCTCACGTCTCTAGTCAACCATTCTGGGCAGTGCGATGCGACAGCGCTGCCAGCTCGGCTTCGATGTTGGCTCGGGCGCGGTGCTCGAACGCCGAGTACATGAACTCGGTGATGAACAACCGCGGTCGGTCGAGGAACCCCTGCAGGACTGTGGATCGACCGATGATCCATTGGTTGTCATCGACGTGGCGGTACTCGGAGCGCACTCCGTTGACGTAGGCCTGGTAGGCACCCGGTTCAGCACCCAATATCGCCAGGTCCGCGTCGAGCAGGATCGCCGTGTCGCGATCGTCTGCACTGACTCCGGCCGTGCCGGACCCGTCACCGACGTGGCCGGCTGTTGCGACGATCATCGCCGCCACCGATCCGCACCGCGAGGCCGACCACCCGATCCCGCCGAGCTCCGTGGTGGCCAGGCGCGCGCTGAGCTCCTCGTTGTCGTTGCGCTGAGCGTCATAAATCGCGTCGTGGTAGAGGCACGCAGCGATGACGTCCGGAGACGGATGAATCGCAAACGACTGGAACACATCGTGCACATGACGCAGCGCCATCATGACGTGTGTCGCCGTATGGTACTGGCGGTGTGGCTCGGCGTACCTGACCAACAAGGCGTCTATGGGACCGTCGTTGTGGTGTCCGGCGATACGTCGCCATGCGCCGCGGATCTCGGTCTCCGGTTGTGTCATCGAGGCGACGTTACGGCACAGTTGCGCCCATGGCGGTGCTGATCGACGAACCGATCTGGTGGTTCAAAGGCCGCCGTTGGTCACATCTCGTCAGTGATGTCAGCTATGAAGAGCTGCATGACTTTGCCGATCGGGCAGGGATCCCGCGCCGCGGCTTCCAGGGGGACCACTACGACGTCCCCGAGGAGTACTTCGACGAGCTCGTCGTAGCCGGAGCACAGGTCACCTCGAGCCGAGAACTGCTTCGCCGCCTCCGTGCCAGCGGCTTGCGATTGAGCCCGCTGGAACGGCGCGCCCGGCGATAGTCGACGGACTGTCTCGCCAACTCGATCACGTCAACTCTACGACCAGCGCTCTGGGTCGCCGAGCAGCTCGCGTGGGCAGTCGATCCCGGCAGGACCGACGATGAACCATTCGATCAGTTCGATGCCATGTGATTCGGTGATCTCGGTCGCATCCATCCAACGATCGAGATCGCCGGGCAGCGTCGCCGGCCCGGGCAGCCCTGAATTCGGCCGCACGGTTGCCAGCACGAGACCGCACAAGGTTGGCGATCGCCCACCGGCTACTGCCAGGCATTCGGCGACGGTCAACACGGAATCGGGCTCGGTGGTTCCGCTGACAACGGTGATGGTGTTGCTGCGACCGGTCTCGTCGAGGAAGAACCCGATCGTTTCGGGTTCGAGGGGTCGGTGGATGGCGAGCGCGACGACGGCGAGCGCGTCGATCGACGATCGAATGGGATCCGTGGCCTGTGGAAGGCGGGGTCGGGCAGTGGAGTGCGGCATTCGGTTCCTCCGATGTGTGACGTTGCTGTCGTTGGGAGCAGGGGGAAGCCGCGTGGTCACAGTACGACAGGGGTCTCACACGGAGACGCTGAACGAGTCGCGACATAGAGTTGCCGGATGGCTGAGGCAACGATCTACCACAACGTTCATTGAAACTCGTCGAACAATGCCGTGAGCATTGCTGCCGAGCTCGGTGTCGACGTCGACACCGTTCTGTACCTCAAGACGCCTCCCGACGAGGCCACGCTTCGCAAGATCATCGCCAAGCTCGAGGATTCCGTGACCGACCTCGTTCGGCGCGACAGCCTGTGGGCCAAGCTGGGCCTGACTGATGCCGATGTGCAGACCGAGGATCAGGTGGTGGCTGTGCTGCTCAAGCACAAACAGCTGATGCAACGGCCGTTGGTCGTCACCAAGAAGAAAGCCATCATCGGCCGGCCAAAGGAGCGGGTGCGCAAGTTGCTGGGCGGTTAGCGGCGCCGAAGACGGCCAAGACCGCGGCCACGACCGCGGCCGCCGATTGCCTGCAGCACCAGCAGCAGCAGGACGGCTCCGAGTGCGGCGACGAGCAGCGAACGCAGGCTGAAATCGTTGATGCCGCCGTGCCCGCTGGCATTCATCAGCGCACCGCCGATCAACGCCCCCAGCACTCCGACCGCGATGGTGTAGATGCAACCGCTGCGGTCGTCGTGAACGATCCAGCGTGCCAGCAGGCCGGCAACCAGCCCGACGACGATCCAGGCGATGATGTTCATGCGGCCAACACTCTAGGGGAACGGAGCCAACAGCTACTTCCGCTCGAGCACCAGGACGAACTCGAGCAGACCGTTGTCCTCAGTCGAGACCGTGCCGAATGACGGGGACGGAATGCCGTAGTCGGCGAACACGACCGGGATTTGACCGAGAATGCCGATGAGGCTGTTCTTGAACGTTCCCTGCACATCGAAGGTGACGGACTTCGTCGTACCATGCAGCGTCAGGTCTCCTGTCGCCGAAGAGGTCACGGTGCCACCCTCGTCTGGAACCGCACCGAATTCGATGGGTGCCGTGAGGACGAACGTCGAGGTGGGATATTTGGCGACGTCCATGATCCGTCCCTTGAACTGGGCATCGCGTTTGCTCTCATCGCTCGTGAACGTTGTCATGTCCACGGTGAACTGACCCTCCGTGATCGAGGCGCCGACCGCCACCATCGTCCCAGTGACCGATTGGGTGCGGCCGTTCGCGGTCGTGTCGAAGCCATTGATGGATTCCTTTACCCTGTACCCGACCTCTGACCCTGCCTTGATCGCCCAGGTGCCGTCCACCCCGGTCGCTGCTGCGGCGGCGGCGGACGACGTCGACTGCGTGGTTGCCGCCGTCGATTGAAGTGGTACCGAAGACGGGTCCGAGGCAACAGTGGACGAGCCCGTCACGGTTGTCGTGGCGGCGTTGAGTCGTTCGTCGACCGTCGACTGATCGAACTCCGGATCCGCCTTGTTGATGAACTTCGCGTAGATGAACGAGCCGGCAACCACGACAACGATGACCGCAGCGACAGCACCGACGATCCACTTCCAGCGGCGATTCATGATGGTCCTAGTGGTTCGAGGGGCGTAAGGGAATCTTGATATCTTCGCATTCAGAGTCGGTTCGCGCCGGTCGCGCGTGTTGCGACAGAATGAACAACATGACCCTTGACGTCCACGTTGTCCGTACTGTGCCGAAGAACGTGGAGGCAACTGGTGTCCCGGTAGGCGCCACCGGACCGGTGCCGCGAGCGCTCGGTCTCAACCGCGCCGCGCTGACCGCGGCGGGCTTCGAGGGCAAGCCCGGACAGACGTTGGTCCTGCCGGCCTCGACGGGTCCTACACAGATTGCAGTTGGCATGGGTGACGAACGATTGACGGCAGCAGGTCTGCGAAATGCGGCTGCTGCTCTGATTCGCGCAGCGGGAACACGCAGGTCGATCGCCACCACTCTGGCGGACCTCGAAGGTGTGGATGCCGCCGCCGCAGCGCAGGCAGTCGTCGAGGGTGCCAACTTGGCGGCCTACCGATACGACGGTTTGAAGACCGAGCCGGCGCCGGCGCGTGTGCAGGAACTGACCCTTGTCGTCGGCGACCGCCGCACGACGGGCACCAAGACGGGTGCACAGCGCGGTTCGATCACCGCGACCGCGGCGAGCCTTGCGCGCGATCTGGCCAACACGCCACCCGCGCATCTCACCGCGCGGATGATCGCCGACAAAGCGGTTTTACTCGGCTCCGCCAACGGACTAGCCGTCGAAGTCTTCAACAGGGACCAACTCATCGCGATGGGCTGCGGGGGCATGGTCGGTGTCAACAAAGGCAGTGCCGAACCTCCTCGCGTGGTTCGCCTCACCTACACCCCACGCAACCCTCGCGGCCATCTCGTCCTCGTCGGCAAAGGAGTGATGTTCGACTCAGGCGGCCTCAGCCTGAAGACCAACGACGGCATGAAGACCATGAAGATGGACATGGCCGGCGCGGCCGCAGTGCTGGCAGCCATGACCACGCTCAAGTCGCTGCGCTGCCGGGCCGCCGTCACCGGTTACATGATGTGCACCGACAACCTGCCCTCCGGTAGTGCGTTGAACGTCGGCGACGTGTTGACGTTCCGCAACGGAAAAACGGCGGAGATCCTCAACACCGACGCCGAGGGCCGCCTCGTCCTGGCCGACGGGTTGTCCCTCGGGGTCGAGGCCAAGCCCGACGCGATCGTCGACATCGCCACGTTGACGGGAGCGGTCATGGGTGCGCTGGGCCTGAAGATGGCAGGCGTGTTCGGGAACGACCAGCCCTTCATCGATGCCGTCAAGGCGGCCGCGGTCGACGTCGATGAGCCGGTGTGGCAACTTCCCCTGGAGCGCAGCTATCGCAGGTTGCTCGACAGCAACGTTGCCGACATGAAGAACGTCGGTGGCCCGTACGGCGGAGCAATCCTCGCCGCTTTGTTCCTCGGTGAGTTCGTGGGGGACACGCCATGGGCGCACCTCGACGTCGCCGGTCCGATGAACAGCGAAGCCGACGAAGGCTGGCTCTCACGGGGCGCGACCGGTTTCGGGACACGACTCTTGATCCAGCTCGCGCTCGACTTCACCGCATGACTCAGGCGGCATCGGGTGGGTAGCCGCGGCTGATTGCCATCGACGTTGCCTCGATCGCAGCCGCGGGCGCGACGCCGAGGCCCATCAGTTGTCGCTCGACGACGTCGGGATCGTCGCCGGCTTCGACCATTGCTTCGGCTAGGACGCGGGCGCGTTCGAG
>JANMRB010000048.1:0-4808 GCA_031370825.1 Ilumatobacteraceae bacterium | reverse complement strand
CGCTGGCGGTGAAACCTCGGTAGCCCTTCTGGGCGTTGAGCACCGGGACGACCTTGTCCTGCAAGAACCTGATCCCGGCATCGATGTCCTTCGCCCCCGCGAAGGTGACCACTCGAACGTTCATGCCTTCCCCCCATCTCTTGTCTCTACCGGGGAACGTACACCCATATGACCACCCGCTAGATCCAATCGCCTAGATGAAGGTGGCTCACCGCGCGCTGCGGTACTTGAACATCGCTTTGCGGGCTGCCTTGGCGATGTGCTTGTCGGGGTGATGACCGCCGATAGCGGCGAGCACGTCCTCGGTGCGTTGTCCTTTCACTCGCCACGCGATGTTCAGCATGGCGTCGATCCCTGGTGCGCCCGCGGCGGGGACGGCCCAAGCCGCGGCGGCCGCTTGTGGCCCCCACAGCTCGACCACAGTGTGCAGCAGCCGAACCCATCCCTCCGGGTCACTGGAACGGTCCATCTCCTCGGCGCTCGCCGTGAGGGTGTCGACACGCCAGACGGTGACGAACGGGGCCAACTCGGGATCGTCGGCCAACGTGGCAACTGCGTCGGCAGCATCGATTCCGATATGCAGCAGGGCGCGGAAGGCGAGCCCGCGACCCGTCTCATCGGCGTCGCGGATCGCACCACACAGTTCGTCGGCGGAGTGGCGGCCGTGATGCTCGATCCAGGCATTGATCTCGGCACGGGCGACGTCCTCCGGCAGGTCGGCCGCGGCACGCAGCAGTTCAGGTGCCGAGGAGGACCGCAGCGCGCCCACGACGGGGGCATTGGTGATCCGTGAGGCCATGCGTTGTACCGCCCACAGCCCGAGCGGCGTCAGACGAACCGTGCCGCCCGAACGATCGCTGCCTCCGTATCGAGTTGGGGAACGGATCTCGTCGGCGATCACCACGACACCCAACTCGGTGAGCCGGTCGAGGGCATCGCGCAGCGACGAGTCGACCAAGCGGCGGTGGAACTCGAGCTTGTCGGTGGGAACATCCGACAAGTTGAACGTGGCGTTGAGGTCGTGCCACGCCTGTTCGGCGAGGTCGTCGATGTCGTACGGGTCGCGATGCCGGTACAGCTCGAGCATCATCGGGGCGAGCTGCCGGTCGAGCTCCTCGGCGAACCAGTCCCATCCGTAGTTATGTTTGCGATAGTGATGTCGAGTCGGTCCGACCAATTGCAACAGCACCAGGAACGCGCCATAGCAGATGTCGAGCGGTGCGTCCGGTGCCCACTGGGCGTTCGAGCCTGGAACGAGCTTGCGTCGGTCGACGGCCAACATGTTCGCTGCCAAGGCGAGGCGGTAGGTGAAGTCAACATCGGTGAGCTCCTCGCTGCTCATCGTCTTGTACACCTGATCGCCGATCGGAGTGTCGAAGCGGTCGTCGGTCCCCAACAGGGCGACCAGCTCCTTGCCGTCTGCCAACTTCAGGTTGCCCCTGTCGGTCACCGCCCGAGCTGCGTCCACGTAGTCGACAAGCCGGATCAGGCGGCGCACGACAACGGTGTCAGCCGCACTCGCCCGCAACTCATCATTGGACGGCAAGACGACCGGGGGCAGCGATCCGACCAGGGGTGAGTCAATGCCGGGAGGCAGCGATGGGAGTCGACCGAGGATCTGATCACGTTCGCCGAGCGAGCGCTGGTTGAACTGTTCGACCCATCGTCCTACAGCCGCCGCATCACCGAAATCGACACCGTCGGCCATCGCTGTTGACCACATTCGTTTCCCGAATGACCAGTTGTCCTCGTCGTTCATCGCGGCATGGAAGCGCGATGCCAGACGCTCGACGAATTCTCCGAGCACCTCCAAGGGAGGTTCGTGCCCGGGCCGATCATGGTCGAGGAAGCGCAACAGTGCAGCGAAACCCACCGGCACGTCGGCGATCGCGGCAGCATCGAGCATCACCTTCGCCGGATACAAGCCGAGCAGGATCTCCTCGACGTCCTCTGGCGACCAGTGATCGAGATCACCGTCGAGATAACCCCACTTGAAATCGAGCACCTGCGCAGCGACCTGCCCGAACCCGCCGCTGTGTGCCTTCTCGAAGCACGTAACGATCCAGTCACGGGCAGCTTCGAAGCCTTCCTGATCATCCGGTCCAAAGACGAGACTCATTAGATCCGACCCTAGCGATCGCGGTTCGACGCGCCTCATTAGTTCAGTCTTCGACGAGTCGGAGAACGGTCTGGATCGAGTCGTAGTGGATATTAAAAGTCCCCACGTGGTTCTGCAGGTCCCCGGCCGTACCTTGCCAGCGCCCGGTCTCCTCGAAGCACTCGGTTCCAACGCCGGTTCCTCCATCCACGATTACCTCCGTTTGTGGATCGAGCATCAGACGGTTGCCGTCATCGACCTTCAACTCGAAGGAATCGTCCGCGGACGCCGGCTCCGGACCCAAGACACTGAAGAACTGGCGCGGCCATCTCTGGCCACCGCATTCGACATCGCCGATGTCAAACGTCGCGCCGCCGGGGAACGTACCCGAATTCGCCGGACTGGTTGCCTGTCGGCCATCGCCAGCCAGCCATTGACGTTCCACGTAGACGCGCGAGCCGTCGTAGTCGCGGATCCGCAGCGTGAGCTCGAACTTCTCCGCGCCGCCACACGCCACGAGCAGGCTCACGCCGACCGAGAAGGCACCGACCAGCGGGGAGCTGCGTCGAGGGCGGTGCCTCCCGATGGGCAGAATCAGGAACACGAGTCAGCCCTCCCGTTCGATCCGAGGAACCGAGCAAAGTCATCCGAGGAGAGCCGGTCGGTGACGAGACTGCAAGCGACTCCCGGCCAATCAGCTGTCCAGACGTTGACCCAGGTAGCTTCCTCGGGTCCGCTCACTAGCAGGTAGTGGCCATCCGCACTGAATCGGATCGGCACCGCTGAGGAGACGTTTCGAATGTGCAGGACCTCACCGATCCGTGCGACGAGGTCTGCGTCCCAGAGCTGAACCCCTCCGGATGAATCGACGGTGGCCAACAGTCGACCAGTGCTGTCGACTGCGAGTCTCCTGAAGTCTGTTCCAAAGGCGAATCGTTTCGTCGCCTGACGCGATCGGAAATCAATGATCTGCGCGCCATCCCTACCGACGACCGTGACTCGACCCTTCGATACGAACTGCGCGTCGAATCCCGTGCCCTCCGGTGCGATCCTCGCCGCGTCAATTCCTTCGAGGTCGTACCAGATAGCTTCGCCTGCTTGCGTCGAGATGATGAGTTCGCTTCCGTCATCGCTGAGGTCGATGGCCTGCAGGTTGCGGCGCTGCTGGGACAGGTTGATCGGTGGCAAGCTGGTTCCGTCGTCATCGACGACCTCGATCCGTTGATCGGCTCCCTGGTAGGCCACGCGCGTCCCGCCACGGTCGAGGGCGACCATGAGGTCCCCAGGGTTCGACTGGGAATCATCAAATGCAAGAGAGTGAACGTGCCGCACAAAGGCGATCAACAGGTCGCCGGAGCCAGCGTCACGCAGCTCGACGCGCCCGCCGTCGTAAGCAACCACAAACCGAGTTCCATCGGCACTCGCCGCGATTGCGCGTTTCGGACCGTTCCCGGAATCGAACGGGACTTCATGAGGTGCTCCGCCAGACGGAATGTAGGCCACCATCCCGGCGGCGCTAGAAGCCAGCACCCGGGTTTCGGGCGAAGCTGAGACCGTCGCTCCGAGGTTCACGCCCGGGCGCGTGGTCAATAGCGCTACGTCTCGCTGCAGGTCCCATTCCCACGTGCGACCGTCCGTGTCGATGCTGACGAGGTTCGTTGCCGAACCAGGCCGAAAGAAGCTGGCCGAGAGCTTGCGCCCGCCGAACGTACGCGAGCGTGTGGCAAGTTTGCCCGTCGTGGTGTCCCAGACGACCGCGACGCCGTCGCGCGACGTCGATACCATTCGCCCACTCTGCTGATCGAAGTCGATCCAACTGATGGTGCCGTTGTGAAGCGATCGGATGTCGAGTGGCTGAAAGTGCTCACGGTCGTCCGACGTCCACATCTCGACCAGCCCATCGTCCCGCCCGAGCGCGATGTGCTCTCCTGACGGCGACATCGCCAGGCGTGTGATGGCTGCCCGCCCATTCGATTCGACGACGAGCTGCTTTCCAGTAGCGGCCTCCCAGACCACGAGCCGACTCTCGTCGACTACGGCCATCACGTGCCGACCGTCGGGACTGAAGGTCACGTCGCGGACGGCGACCCCTTCCAAGATGCTCAGCGTCAGAAGCCTCCGGCCGGATGCAACGTCGTAGAGCGAGACGCCAGCTTGCGTTCCACTCTCATCGCTGTCGTTCGCGATCGCAAGGGTCTTGCCGTCGCGAGACAGTCCGATCTGTGAAGGGCGGGCCGTCACACCCGGCGACTGCCCGACGATCTCGCCGCTCTGTAGGTCGACGGTTTCCAGCGAGGAACCGAGCACGCCGAGGAGGCGAGAACCGGTGTCGACCGCTACGACCGGTGCCGGACGAAATGGCCGGGTAGTCAGCGGCTCCAGTGTGGTCGCGTCGCGCACCACTCCGATCGCGTTGTTATCGATCCCGAGGAGGATGCCGCCATCGGCTGAGATCGGCGTGTTCCCGGTGAGCGTTACCTGGAGAACCTTCCCGGCGGTGAATCCCGGGTCTTGGGCGATGGCGTCGAGCAGCAAGCCCTTTGTCGCCGGCGTCGAGGCCCGCCGGTCCGCTTCCGCTGCGAGCTGAAGCCGGGCTGAGGCGGAAAGGTTCGACTGGCTTCGAACCGTCGCCACCAGCTGTGAGGCCTCAGCTGCTGCTCGCCCCCGCTGGGCCTTCTTGGCCTGGCTGACCGCGAGAACAGTCCCCGCG
>JANMRB010000018.1:0-20375 GCA_031370825.1 Ilumatobacteraceae bacterium | reverse complement strand
CTCTTGGTGTGGGAACTGAAGTACGTGGCCATGTCATTGGCCTACCCGGGTCTCAAGCCCAAGCACCTCAGCGCCAACAGTCCAGCCAGCAACATCAGCAATCCAGTCAGCCAGTAGGGAGTATCTCGGAATGCTCGCATTGCAGTTTCCGCCGATCAACGAGTTGATCCGCTGGCGGGACATCTTCAGCAACTTCAACAAGGTCGGGCTGCTCGCCGTCCTGGCTGCCGTCATTGGCATCGTCGTGTTCCTTCTCGCCGCCAACAAGGATCCGATGAAGGCGCCAACGGGTGTGCGCAACCTCGCCGAGAGCAGCGTCAATTTCATCGAGAACGACATCGTCATGCAGACGATGGGCAAGGAAGGCCTGCCGTGGACTCCCTTCCTCCTGTCGCTCTTCGTCTTCGTCTATCTCTGCAACGTGCCGGGAATCATTCCCCTCTTCCAGATGCCGGCCACCGCGCGCATGGCGATCCCGCTCTTCCTAGCGCTTGTCGTCTGGGTGATCTACAACGTCGTCGGTTTAAAGCACAACGGCATCAAGTACCTCACCAGCATGGCCTGGCCGCACGGTGTCCCAATCGGCATGCGGCCGTTGGTGGGCGTGATCGAGGTGTTGTCCAACATCGTCCTGCGACCCTTCTCGCTGGCCGTCCGACTTTTCGCCAACATGCTCGCCGGTCACATGTTGTTGATCACGTTCGCGTTCTTGACCAACGCGTTGTTCTTCGCGGAGACCAAGCAGATCGCGCTGAAGCCGATGAGCATCCTGCCGTTCTTCATGCTGATCTTCCTCACCGCGTTCGAAGTGCTGGTCGGCCTGCTGCAGGCGTACATCTTCACGATCCTCACCGCCGTCTTCATCAACTCCGCCCAGCATCCCGAGCACTGATCGTTCGATCAACACAGATCTCCCACACCAACCTCACCAGGAGAAATTGAAACAACATGGAAGCAATCGCCCGCCTCATCGCTGACACCAACCCGGTGCAGACGCCTACAGAAGCCAAAGCAGCCAACGCCGCCATTGGCGCTGGATTCGCGTACGGTCTCGCCGCCATCGGCCCAGGCGTCGGCATCGGCTACGTCGTCGGCAAGGCCATCGAGGCAATGGCCCGTCAGCCAGAGGCTGCCGGCATGGTCCGCACGACGATGTTCCTCGGCATCGCCTTCACCGAGGCGTTGGCCCTCATCGGCTTCGTCGTCTTCATCCTGCTCGGTCTCTAGGAGGATCGTGATCACCGTCACCGTCACCACGACTGGTGCGGGCCACGTAGTGGTCGTCCACCTTCCCCAGACAACGGGGAGTGCTGAGACCACTGCTGAGGACAAAGGTCCCAGCCCGATCGCCCCCGAGGTCAAGGAACTGGCATGGGGTGCCGGCTCGTTCATCCTGCTGTTCGTTGTCATGCGGCTCTACCTCTTCCCGCGTTTGAAGAAGGGCATGGATGCTCGCTACGGAAAGATCCGCGGCGATCACGAGACTGCCGATGCCGCGCGTGCCGCCGCCAAGGCTGAGGTCGCTGAGTACGAGGCAGCGTTGGCGGCCGTCAAGGCCGAGGCCCGCCAGCGAGTCGATGCGGCACGCCAGACGCTCGATGCCGAGCGCACGACCGCGTTGGCCGAAGCCAACGGCCGCATTGCCGCTCGACGAGCCGAAGTGATGGCCGAAGCGGAGCGGGTCCGTGCCGCGGCTGCCGATCAAATCGAAGCCGCCGTAGTCGACGTCAGCAGCCGTGCAGCCGAGTTGGCGACGGGTCATCGCCCAGACCCTGCACGAGTCGCAGAGATCGTGTCGTCACTGTCGGCAGGGAGCTCACGATGAGCCTGTTGGCGTTCGTGGCAGCTGAGGACATCACCCAGACCCCGTCGAAGTTCTGGCCGGAGGGCTACGAGATGCTGTTCGGCATCCCAGCCTCCGTGCTGGTGTTCTTCCTGCTCTGGAAGTTCGCCGGACCGGCGGTCAAGAAAGGCATGGCTGCGCGCACCGCCAAGATCCAGGCAGAGCTCGACTCCGGTGAGGCGGATCGAGCCGCTGCCGAGGCCGAGGCGGAGGAGATCCGCCGGGCGAAGGGCGACATCGCCGCGGAGCGTGACCGCTTGCTGGCCGAGGCCGATGTGCAGGCCGCCGCGCTTCTCGAAGATGGCCGGACCCGTCTCACGCAAGAGATTGCCGACCTCGAGGCCCGAGCTGAGGCGGACCTCGCTTCGGCCGTCGCCCGGGCCGGCGACGAGCTGCGAGCCGAGATCGCCCGCTTGTCGAGCGCCGCCATCGACCTCGTCGTCACCGGCTCGCTCGATGAAGCCACGCATCAAGAACTGATCGAAGCCTTCATCGCCAGCGTCGGACAGAGCGCGGGGGTCCGATCATGAGCGACTCACGGATCGAGGGATACGCCCGAGGCTTGTTCGAGATCACCCGTGCAGAGGGCACGATCGACGAGGTCGAAGACGAGTTGTTCCGCTTCGCTCGCATCTACGAGAGCAACGAGGAGCTGCGCAACGCACTGAGCGATGAGCAGATCCCGGCCGGCAAGCGACAGGCCATCATCGAGGACCTGCTCGGTGGCAAAGTCACCCCAACGACGACGCAGCTCATATCGATGGTCGTCGGTTCCGGTCGGGCGCGTGACTTGCCGGCAATCGTCGACAAGCTGGTGGCCAGGGCCTCGAGCGCAAAGAACCTCGAGGTAGCCGAGGTCCGTACAGCCGTCCCGCTCACCCCTGACCAAGAGACCCGGTTGGCCGCGGCCCTCGCCAATGCCACCGGCAAAGAGGTCAACCTCAAGGTGATCGTCGATCCGTCAGCCCTCGGAGGCATCGTGGCCACCGTTGGCGACACGGTCATCGACGGCACCGTCCGCACCCGAATCGAGCAGTTGAAGTCCCGCCTCTAGGCGCGGACCACACGGAGACATGAGAGAACCATGGCAGAACTCACGCTGAGCCCCGGCGAAATCGCCGCCGTCCTCAAGAAGAACCTGGAGGGTTTCGTACCCTCGCTCGAGGCGCGTACCGTCGGGCGCGTCACCGAAGTCGGCGACGGCATTGCCCGCGTCAGCGGACTTCCCGATTGCGGCGTCAACGAATTGCTCGAGTTCGAGGATGGCAGCGTCGGTCTCGCGCTGAACCTCGACGAGGAATCGATCGGCGCCGTCATCCTCGGCGATGCCGACGGTGTCGAAGAAGGCCAGACCGTGAAGGCCACCGGTCGCATCCTCAGCGTGCCCGTCGGCGACGCGATGCTGGGTCGGGTCATCAACGCGCTCGGCGAACCGATCGACGGTCGCGGCGAGATCGTCGGCGGCATCGATCGCCGCGTCGAGATCCAGGCGCCGGGAATCATGGGTCGCAAGCCAGTGCACGAGCCACTGCAGACAGGTATCAAGTCGATCGATGCGATGACGCCGATCGGCCGCGGCCAGCGCGAGCTGATCATCGGCGACCGCAAGACCGGCAAGACGACTGTCGCCATCGACTCGATCATCAACCAACGCGGTCTCGGCGTGAAGTGCATCTACGTCGCCATCGGCCAGAAGGGCTCCACTGTTGCTCAGACGGTCGAGACGCTGCGCCAGCACGGTGCGTTGGAGTACACCGTCATCGTTGCCGCTCCGGCAAGCGATCCGGCACCGTTCAAGTACCTCGCTCCGTACGCCGGGTGTGCGATCGGGCAGCACTGGATGGAGAACGGCGAGCACGCACTGATCGTCTACGACGACCTGTCGAAACAGGCCGAGGCGTACCGCCAGGTGTCGCTGTTGCTTCGTCGCCCACCGGGCCGTGAGGCGTATCCCGGCGACGTCTTCTACCTCCACAGTCGCTTGCTGGAGAGAGCGGCGAAGCTCAGCGACGAGCGGGGTGCCGGTTCGCTGACTGCTCTGCCGATCATCGAGACGAAGGCCGGCGACGTGTCGGCGTACATCCCCACCAACGTGATCTCGATCACCGACGGCCAGGTGTATCTGCAGGACAACCTGTTCAAGTCCGGCGTGCGCCCCGCGGTCGACGTCGGCATCTCGGTTTCCCGTGTGGGTGGGGCTGCGCAGATCAAGTCGATGAAGAGCGTCGCCGGCACGTTGAAGCTCGACCTCGCCCAGTTCCGCGAGCTCGAGGCATTCGCCACGTTCGGTTCCGAGCTCGATGCCATCTCCAAGGCCCAGCTCGAGCGTGGCTATCGCCTGGTCGAACTGCTGAAGCAGCCGCAGAACAGCCCGATGCCTGTCGAAGAGCAGGTCGTCGTGGTGTTTGCCGGGACGAAGGGCTACCTCGACAGCTTGCCGGTCCCCGAAGTGCGGCGCTTCGAGGGTGAGCTGCTGGACTACATGCGCACGACACAGGGCGCGTTGTTGGCGGGCATGCGCACTGACCCCAAAGCCGACGTGCCTGCTGAGCTCGGCGACGTGATCGTGGAGTTCAAGGAGCGCTTCGTCGCCGCTCTCGCGGAAGACGTCCGTTCGGCCGATCCCACCGCGACCGATGCGGGAGAACTCGGCGAAGCCGAGAGCAACAAGACGCTGGCGACGGAATAGGCGATGGCCGGAGGTCAGGAGCGCATTCTTCGGGGGCGGATTCGTACCGTCCAGGCGACGAAGAAGATCACGCGCGCCATGGAGCTCATCGCAGCGTCGCGCATCGTCAAGGCGCAACAACGCGTTGTAGCCGCAGTCCCGTACAGCGACCAGATCACCGAGGTCGTCAAGGATCTGGCGGCGGCCGGTGGGTCGACGTCGTCGCCCCTTCTGGCGGGTCGTGAAACCGTCAACAACATTGCCTATGTGGTCATCACCGCCGATCGTGGCCTGTGCGGGGGGTACAACGCCGGTGTGCAACGCGCCGCCGAGGGCGAGATCAAAGCCGACGTGCTGCAAGGCCGCGACTACTCCGTGATCGCCATTGGTCGCAAGGCCGAGAGCTACTTCAGGTTCCGCGGCTACAAGATCAAAGCAAAGTTCGCCGGCTTCAGCGGTGCCCCCACCTACGCCGATGCCAAGGAGGTCGGCCAACACGTTGTCGACCTGTTCGTCAACGGTGAGGTGGATCGGGTCGAGCTGATCTACACCCGATTCATCTCCGCCGGATCGCAAGAGGTGGTGCAGCGTCCGTTGGTTCCACTCGAGCGTGACACGGTGGCCGGCGGCGACGGTCGTCCCACCGGCACAGATGGCGCTGTCGCCAAGGCCGATTTCGAGTACGAGCCCGACACGACGACCATCCTTGATTCGTTGCTGCCGAAGTACATCGAGGCCCGCATCTACGCGGCACTGCTCAACGCCGCAGCCAGCGAGCACGCCTTCCGCCAACGGGCGATGAAGAGTGCCACCGACAATGCCGAGGAACTGATCAAGAACCTCAGCCGGATCATGAACCGCGCTCGTCAAGATTCGATCACCACCGAGATCATGGAGATCGTCAGCGGTTCCGAGGCACTGGCCGGCGGCCACAAGGGCCACGTGATCGACTTCGAGATCCTCCACGACGGTTCACCCGACACTCCCGCGAAACTCAGCGCGGTTCGACAATGAGAGAGCACCTGTCATGACAATGACCAACGACTCACCCACAGCTACAGAGACAGAGTTCGCAGACGGACGAGTGGTCGGCATCGCCGGCCCGGTGGTCGACGTCGAGTTTCCTCGCGGCGCGCTCCCCAAGCTCAACACAGCGCTGGAGTTCACCGTGAAGGTCGACGACAAGCCGGTGATGGTGCTTGCCGAGGTTGCCCAGCAGCTCGGCGACAGCCGAGTGCGAGCCATCTGCATGAAGCCAACGGACGGGCTCACCCGCGGTACGCCCGTGCGCAACCTCGGCCACGGCATCCAGGTGCCGGTCGGCGATCGCACGCTCGGACACGTGTGGAACGTGTGGGGCGACTGTCTCGATGACGACCCCGCCAAGTACGCCGACATGGAGCGGTGGGACATCCACCGCGACGCCCCGCTGTTCGACGCCCTCGAACCGTCGCGGCGCATGTTCACGACGGGCATCAAGGTCATCGACCTTCTCACCCCGTACCTCTCCGGTGGCAAGATCGGTCTGTTCGGCGGAGCCGGCGTCGGCAAGACCGTGTTGATCACCGAGATGATCAACCGCGTTGCATCGAAGCACGGCGGCGTGTCGGTGTTCGCCGGTGTCGGCGAGCGGACCCGTGAAGGCACCGACCTACGAATCGAGATGGAAGAGTCCGGCGTGTTCGAAAAGGCCGCGCTGGTCTTCGGGCAGATGGACGAGCCACCCGGAGTCCGGCTTCGCGTCGCGCTCTCTGCGCTCACCATGGCTGAGTACTTCCGCGACGTACAGAACCAAGACGTGCTGCTGTTCGTCGACAACATCTTCCGCTTCGTGCAAGCCGGATCTGAAGTGTCGACGCTGCTCGGCCGCATGCCGTCGGCCGTGGGTTACCAGCCGACGTTGGCCGACGAGATGGGCCAGTTGCAAGAGCGAATCACCTCGACTCGCGGCCGCTCGATCACGTCGTTGCAGGCTGTGTACGTGCCCGCCGACGACTACACCGACCCGGCACCATTCACGACCTTCACCCACCTCGACGCCACGACCGAGTTGAGCCGCCAAGTGGCAGCGCTCGGGATCTATCCGGCCGTGGATCCGCTGGCGTCGACGTCCACCATCCTTCAACCCGATGTTGTCGGCGATCGCCACTACCTGGTGGCACGTGGCGTGCAGGAGAACCTGCAGCGGTACCGCGAGCTGCAGGACATCATCGCGATCCTCGGTCTCGACGAGCTGTCCGAGGAGGACCGCCTCACGGTCTCGCGGGCCCGCAAGATCCAACGGTTCCTGTCGCAGCCCTTCTACGTCGCCAAGGTCTTCACCGGCATCGAGGGCGAGTTCGTCGAGGTCGAAGAGACCGTCGAGAGCTTCGAGGCCATTCTTCGTGGCGATATGGACGAGGTGCCCGAGCAGGCGTTCTTGAACGTCGGCGGTGTCGAGCAGGTCCTGGCCAAGGCGAAGACGCTGGCCGAACAGGTGGCCTGATCGATCATGGCGACGATGCAGGTCGAACTGGTGTCGCCCGAGAAGGTCGTCTTCTCGGGTGAGGCCACCCAAGTGATCACCCGCACCGTGGGTGGTGGCGAAATTGCCTTCCTGCCTGGACATGCCCCGTTCCTGGGTGCGTTGACCGAGTGTCACACCAGGATCACGCTGGCCGACGGAAGCCAGCTCGATGTCGCCGTGCACGGTGGATTCGTGCAGGTCAGCGACAACAAGGTCAGCATCCTCAGCGACATCGCCGAGCTCGGGGAGGACATCGATCGGGCCAGGGCAACAGCGGCGATGGAGCGCGCGGAGGCCGTGCTGCGCACCGAGCACGACGCCGACGCCGTGGCCGCGTTGAGCCGCGCCCACGCCCGCCTCAACGCCTCCGGCGGCCTGAACGCCGGCACCAGCCACTGACCCTTCGAGCGCACCCGGGTTGGGCGGCATAGCCTCGACTTCATGGCCTCTTCGTACCCGTTCACGTCAGCGCTGATCACTGGAGCATCGAGCGGCATCGGCGAAGCAATGGTCCACGTGCTTGGCGAGGCCGGCATTCCTCAGGTGATCGTGGCGCGGCGTGTCGACCGGCTGACGGCGTTGGCCGACCGCTACGCCGATGTCGAGGTGTTGGCCGCAGACCTCACAACTGCCGATGGTGTGGCCGCCGTCGTCAGGCGCATCACTGACACGGAGCAACCGGTCGATCTTGTCGTGAACAACGCCGGGTTCGGAACATCAGGCGAGTTTCACCTGCTCGACCCCGATCGCATGCGTGATGAGATCGCTCTCAACGTCTCGGCTTTGACGCTGATCGGCAGAGCCGCGCTCGGCGTGATGGTGCCAGCGGGACGTGGCTATCTGCTCAACGTCAGCAGTGTTGCCGGGTTTCAGCCCGCGCCCAAGCTCGCTGTCTACGCGGCGACCAAGGCCTACGTCACCTCATTGTCGGAAAGCCTTCACGAGGAGTTGCGCGGCACCGGTGTCCACGTCACGGCCTTGTGCCCAGGCCTGACTCGAACAGAGTTCCAGACCGTCAGCAACACCGACTCGTACGCGAGCCAGTACCCGTCGTTCGCCTGGATGACCGCTGCCGACGTCGCTGAGACGGCCCTGCGAGATGTCGCCAAGGGTCGCGCGCTGTCGGTACCCGGCGCGCTCTACAAGACCATGGTGGCAGCGTCGAGTGTTGCTCCACGAGGGTTGGCCAGACGCCTGGCCGGTCTCGTCCAGCGCGGCTGATCCGCTGCCGAACCTAGGCGTAGTCGACGGCAGCAAAGGCTGAGAGCTTGTCGATGCGATGACGGGCGTCGATCATCCGCACGGTGCCGCTCTTCGAGCGCATCACCAGGCTCTGCGTGCGCGCCCCGTTGCGCTCGTAGCGCACGCCACGCAGCAGTTCGCCATCGGTGATGCCGGTTGCCGCGAAGAAGCAGTTGTTGCCCTTGACCAGCTCGTCTGTGGTCAACACGGCAGAGAGATCGTACCCCATGTCGACGGCCTGCTGGCGCTCTTCGTCGTTGCGCGGAGTCAGCATGCCTTGGATCTCACCACCCATGCACTTCAGCGCAGCGGCGGCAGTGACGCCCTCGGGGGTTCCGCCGATGCCGAGCAGCACATCGACACCCGCGTCGGGCCAGCCCGTCGCGATCGCGCCGAAGATATCGCCGTCGGTTATCAACTTCACGCGCGCACCACTGGCGCGTACTTCGGCAATGAGGTTGGTGTGACGGTCTCGGTCGAGGATCACGACCGTGAGATCGCGGACGGACTCGCCTTTGGCCTTGGCGATCCATTCAGGTTCTGCGTAGGCGTGGCAGTGATGTCGATCGAGCCGGCCGCCTCTGGGCCAACTGCGATCTTGGACATGTAGACGCAGGGGCCCGGATCGAACATTGTGCCGCGCTCACTGACGGCGATCACCGCGATCGCGTTGGCCCGTCCGAACGCAGTCAAGGTCGTGCCGTCGATTGGATCCACGGCGACGTCGGTCAGAGGCGGCGTCCCGTCGCCGACGCGCTCGCCGTTGAAGAGCATCGGCGCTTCATCTTTCTCACCTTCGCCGATCACGACGATGCCATCCATCGGCACCGTGGCCAGCACCGTTCGCATCGCGTCTACTGCTGCCTTGTCGGCACCGTTCTTATCGCCGCGGCCAACCCAACGCGAAGCGGAAAGGGCTGCGGATTCGGTCACTCGAACCAGCTCGAGAGCGAGGTTGCGATCGGGCTTCTGGGGAGACTGATTGGGGGCCATCGCCCGTCCACCGTACTTCTTTGTAGGGGATGGGCGAACCCCGATGTCTGGTTGTTGCGATTACGTCTTGATGTGAGGCCGTCGCCTGCCGCGTTTGACGTCATGGAGCAGACGTGTGCGCTGGCTGACCTGGCGAAGACGATCTTGACGATCGTTGACCAGATGCTGGGTGACGTAGGGGTGGCTTGACCACATGGGATTCTCCTGATGGGTGAGTGATGGGTGGGTGAGGGTTCCAGGGCTCGACACGCGCGGGCGCGCCGAGTGTTGAACGACGGGTCACCGCGAGTCGCGATTGAGCGGTCGTCAGGCGATGCTGGACCCGAAGCCGGCGAGGTGCGCGGCAACTTCGAGCAGGACTGTGGATCTGATTCTCAGCATTGCGGCACCTCCCTTCGGTCTCGGGTTCGCCAGGACATTGCCAGAGGCGGCGCAGCGTTGTCCAACGAATTAACGCGGGTACAGTCCGCCGCCATGACGATTGCTGTCGAGCGGTGCATCGTTGCGCGCGATCTCACCGAACCGAGGCTGTGTCCCGACGGACAGTGCGTCGTGTACGCCATGGCGTCGGGCGGATCCGCCGCGTTGATCATCGACACGCTCGACGGAGCGCCTTCGCGACAACTCACTGCCTACCCGCCGCCGCGTCCGGGGCGAGGGTTCGGCGGAGGATGTTGGTGTTGGAGCGCCGATGGACGCGCCGTGATCTATACCGCCATCGACGGCAACCTCTGGCTGCAACCCGTACCCAACGGTGGTGTGCGCCGGTTGACCGATCATGGTCCTGATCGCATTGCGACGGCGCCCGCCGCGATGGCGGATGGGAGCCGCGTGGTCTACGTCATCGACGAAGCCGAGATATGGGCGGCGAGCCTCGACGGCGGAGGTATCGCACGGCTCGACGATGGATCCGCCGACTTCGTGTTCGACCCGTGCCCCAGTCCCGACAGCAGGGCTGTCTCGTGGCAGGCGTGGGACGTGCCGGCGATGCCGTGGGACTTGTCGCGAATTCAACGCAAGGTCTTCGGTCGGACCGGCATCTACGAGGTACGGCCGGGCGCGGCAATCCAGCAGATCAGGATCATGCCGGATGGCGCTGTCGTCTGTCTACGAGATGACAATGGCTGGCTCAACGTCTGGCTCGATGATTCGCCCCTACTCGACGAGCCCTTCGAACATGGCAGCCCGACATGGGGGATGGGTCAGCGAACATTCGTTGTGTCTCCCGATTCGAGTCGCATCGCCTTCACGCGCAACGAGGCCGGCTTCGGCACGCTGTGCGTGCTCGACATCAGCAGCGGGCAGGTGCGGGAAGTGGGTCGGGGGGTGCATGGGCAGTTGTCATGGCACGCGGGTCGGGTCGCCGCGTTGCGATCAGGCGCGCGCACTCCTACGCAGGTAGTCGTGTACGACGATGCAACATGGCAGCGATCGGTTGTCGCGGTCGGACCGTTGAGTGGTTGGGAGGACCTGCCGCTGGTCGAACCGGAGCTCGTCGAGTTCGAGGCGTCGGATCAATCGACTCTGCACGCGCGTTTGTATCGGGCCGATGCCCCCACCGACCGCCTGCTCTGTTGGTTGCACGGCGGCCCGACCGATCAATGGCAGGTCACCTTCATGCCGCGCATCGCGTACTGGCGGGCACTCGGTTGGAACGTGCTCGTACCGGATCACCGCGGTTCGACAGGTCACGGCCGCGACTATCAACAAGCCCTACGCGGATCGTGGGGCGAGCTCGACGTCAGCGACACCGCCGCAGCCATCGCGCGCGCCCACGCACGCGGCTGGGGTTCCGCTGGATGCACCGCGATCGTCGGTTCGTCGGCCGGAGGCTTCACCGCGCTCGGAGTCGTCGCCGCGAGCCCGGGATTGGTGGCCGCGGCAATCGTCGCCTACCCGGTCACCGACCTCGTCGACCTTGCCGAGCGCAGCCATCGGTTCGAACGGCACTACACCGACTCGTTGGTCGGGTTGCTACCCGACGCTTCGAGGCTGTATCACGATCGGTCGCCGGTGAACTTCGTCGATCGACTGAACCACACTCCGCTGTTGGTGATGCACGGCGACAGCGACCCCGTTGTGCCCATCGAGCAGAGCATGGCCTTCGTCGAGCGTTGCCGCGCAGCGGGCGGAAGTGTCGAGTTCATGACTTACGAGGGCGAGGGTCACGGATTTCGCCGGCCCGAGAACCAGCTCGACGAATACCGACGGATGCAGGACTTTCTCGCCGTGCACGTTCCTGCCGGATAGCGTCACGGGTCGTGACAGAAGAATGGAACCCGAACGACCCCGATGCCACGCGGGTGCACTACGACCTGGCCAGTTGGTCGTTCGAGCAGATGGCTGAGTTGGCTGCCGCCCTTGCCGACTCGGAGATACCGCATGCGTGGGATGGCAACGAGCTCATGGTTCCCGAGCATGCCGAAGCGGCCACCGACGACGTCGTTGCCCAGGTCGAAATGCGGCTGGGGATCGCCACCGAAGACGAGGTTGCCGTGCCGCGCGAAGCGGTTGTGTTGGCAGACGATGCCGCTTCGACCGAATACGACCTGGCGGAGTGGGAGCCGGGCGAGCGCGAACTGGTCACCTCGCATCTCGTCGCCAGGGGTTTGCCGTTCCGGTGGGAAGAAGATGTCCTTCTGGTCGGCACCGCGGACGAGGAACTGGTCGACGCGATCCTCGATGATGTCGAGAACGACGAGGGTGTCGACCTGCCCGATGATGACGACGACGACGCAGACGCCGACCAGCTCCCGTTCGAGACATTGACCACGTTCTTCCTCGCCGGCGATCGTTTGCAGCGCAACCCGCTCGACGCGGATGGGCTCGAGCAACTGCTCGCGGCCTCCGAGGTCGCCGATCCCGACCATCCTCCGTACGGTGTCGACAAGCGGTTGTGGCAGCGCACGTGTGAGCTTGCCGACGACCTCGCTGCAGCGCTCGTGGATGGCGATGAGCCCGATGTCGTCGAGACTCAGGCCGTCGCTGCCGAACTGCACGACTTGCTCCGACCGTACGTGTAAGGAGCGACGTCGTGTTGTTGGCCGAGCTGGAGGTCTGGCACTCGCGTCCGGTCACTCCGACGCGGCGCGTCTCCCTCGGTCATCTCGTGTTGCCCGTGGATCCCACCCCCGGATTCGGCGGGCTGCTGCTGGGTGCCGTCATCGCCGCCCACTTGCCCGATGTCGACGAGGACCTGGTGCCCGATGTGCACCGCTTGCTGGACCAGGTCAGTCGAGGCGAGCGTGTCGTGCAACCGCGACTGCTGCACCGCTACCAGGTCGATCGCCACGGGCTCGCTGTCAGCGTGCACCGGCTGGAGGGCGAGGGCGACAGCGTGCGATTCAGCCTCAACCCACAAGGCGCCCCGCTCGCGCAGGTTCTCGGTGCGATCTACGCCGTCGAACGTCTCAGCATCGAGGCTCGCCGTGCGCTGAACCCTTCCCTGCACAAGGCGATGCGCTGGCACGGGGCGATCGGTCCCTCGTTCATCGCCAACCTGGCCGGAGCATCCGGCTCGATGCTGGCAACGATGGCCGACCCCAAAGCATGGGCAATGGAGCTGTTGGGCTTTCCCATGGGCACCGGCAAGGTCACCAAGAAAGAAGTCATGGCCCAGTTCAGATCGAGGCTGCGCGAGGTGCATCCCGATTACGGCGGCGACGAGGACGTGGCCGGTCGCGAGATCGAACGCCTCGGTGAAGCGCGGCGAATCCTCCTGACATGAACCTGCTGCTGTTCCCGGGCGCCGGTTCCTCGAGCACGCACTCGAGCCTGCTGGCGATAGCGAAGGCCGTCGCTCCGATGAATTGTGTTCGAGCCGATTTCCCCTATCGAAAGGCAGGTCGTAGGGCGCCCGATCGCACGCCCGTGTTGTTGCAGACGGTGCGCGATGAGGCAGCGCCGCTGCTGGCGGATGGTCTCATCCTCGGCGGTCGATCAATGGGCGGACGGATGTGCTCGATGGTCGTGGGCGACGTCGAGGATCCGTTGCCGGCCAAGGGGCTCGTGCTCATCTCCTATCCACTGCATCCACCCGGCAGACCGGATTCGCTGCGAACCGAACACATGCCCCGCCTCGGTGTGCCGTGCCTGTTCATCCAAGGCACACGTGATCCGTTCGGCTCACCGGCCGAGTTGCAGCAATGGACCAAGACGATCCCTGGTCAGGTCACCCATCAGTGGCTGGAAGGCCGTGGCCACGACCTGAAGGGCGCCGACACCACGGTGGCCGAGATCGTGGCGAATTGGATCTCAGCCATCGGTTAGTTCGGCAGCTGGGTTGGTGAGGGGGCCGATTTCGGTGCCGTCGGGTCGGTAGGTGTGCCAATGTCCTGTTGGGTCGCGTTGGGTTCGGAAGCCGCCTTGTTGTTTCCAACGGTTGTGGCGAGCGCAGGCGGGTCCCCCGTTGTTGGGGCTGGTCGGTCCGTTGCCGGTCCAGGGTTGGGTGTGGTCGGTTTGGCAGCGCCCGGAGCGCTGGTCGCATCCGGGCCACAGACAGCATCGGTCACCGAGCATCACGGCATCGCGGGAGCTGCCGGTGAACAGTCGTGAGCGTCGTCCAAGGTCGATGACGACGCCGGCGGTGTCGAACACGACACGGCGGACATGCCCGGTGAGGGCGGCGGCGAGCATGTCGTTGGGGTCGAGCTGATGGCCCGAGCTGGTTTCGCAACGCCGCTCGTCGACAGTGGTTGGGTCGATCGGGTCAGGATCGTCTCCGGCGAGGCGGGCGAGGTGGTGGTCGAGGGTTGCTTGGTCGACGATGATGTTGACCAGCGGATCGAACCGGCCGATGGCACCGGATCCGGCTGCTGCGGTGAATATCGCCAGCAGGGCGTCGAAGTGGCGTTGCGCCGCGCTGCGATCGAGCTGTGATGGGTTCATCCGCTCGCCCCACATGGCTTTACCAGCTTCCCAGTCGGTGTCGAACTCGGCGCAGCAGAACCGTTCGAAGATCTCCTCGATCACCACCCCAGCAGGAACACCACCGCGAGCGGCTGACAGTGATCGAGGACGTGCTCACGGATGACGTCCACCCACTCAGATTGCCCAGTGATCTGGAGCGGGTTGGCAACTGAGACCCACCGTCAAAATGGTGATGCCTCACGATTGGAGACCACCACACGTAGTGGTCAATTTGCCCCCCATTCATCTCACCTTGCTGCCGAACTCAGCTCTCCGTTAGAGAATCTTGCGGATTGATCTGTTCGAGCTCCAGGTGCGCGGTCTCGGGATAGAAGACGTAGGCGATGACTGCCGCGGCCAATTGGCCGAATCCGACGACGAGCATCGACTGGCCGTAGCTCCAGCCGCGATGGACCAGTGCACCCACCAGCAGGAGCCCGACACTGCTGCCTGCCAGCGACAGCGCGGTGATGTAGCCGTTGGCACGCCCCCGGTTTCCAGTGGGGAACAGTTCGGTGCGATAGACGGTGAACGCCGGATACGCCGCACCCGCGAGCAGACCGCCGATCAACGCCAGCAACCACATCGTCGAGCCTCCGAAGCTGAAAAAGCCGACGACGAGCAGCGTGGACAGCGGCATGCAGATAGCCAGGACAACGCGACGTCCGACCATCTCGGCGATCCGCCCGCCCGCGATCAGCCCGAGTGAAGCCGGTGTCGCCGTGCTGAGGGTGAAGAGGGCGATTCCGCCTCCGGTGTAGCCGCGCACGTCGTCGAGATATCGGTTCTGGAAAAACGATGCCGGGGCGACGAACAGGTTGGCGGTGATCGCCACGACGGAGATGATCACGAACCGGCGTCGGTCCAACGGCGGCGCGATGGTGTGGCGTTGCTGGAATCTGTGGGTCTCGGGCAACTGCCGGGTGAGGTGATACGCGGGCAACAACCACACCAGCGAGATGAGGTAGATCAGGCGCCAGCCGTCGCGGCCGATGTCCGCCAGTCGCAGCGACGCCACGGCCACACCGGCACCGAGACCGCCCGCCAGCGCCAGCACGCTGAGGGCATATGCGCGGCTGCTACGCGGCATCTCCTCGGCAGCAACGACTCCGATCAGCAGAGCCAACGCCAGACCGACCGGACGGCCGATGGTCTGCGTGCCGACAAGCACCCAGAAGTTCGGAGCGATTGCGCCGAGTGCACACCACAGCGGCGCGACCCATGCCGTGACGATGATCATCTGACGGCGGCCGCGCCGATCGGCCAGCATCGCGAAGGGGATCGCGATGACAACGCCTAATCGCACGATCACCCCGCCGACGCCCTGAGCGCGCTCATCGATCCCGAAACCGTCGGCCGCGAAGCTGGCCGTCTGCGTGAAGAGCGTGTTGGCAAACGCCGCGGCCATCGAAGCTGCAGCAAGCAGACCGAGGATGGCGACGTGTCGTGGTGTCAGTCGATCGGGAGGCGACCACCATGGCATGGCTGCGTCTCTCGGTCGATGCCGCAACGTGTTTCGGACCGGAAGCGCGAACAGCCATCCGAACCATGGGATCACGATGCGGTAGCGAATGGTCTCGTCAACCGCTGTCGGCGTTGCGACGACCGTCCGTTCGTAGGTCGTGAAGGGCCCTTCACGTTGAGAGAACGTTGTCGCGCTGCCGTCGCTGCAGGACACGACCTCGTCGACCAGGTCGCTTCGCGCAACCAAGGCTTGCTGCGCCTCGGTTGTGTCCGCCGGCCACGACTGGTGCAACGTCCGTTCGCGGCGGGACACGCAACGAGGCTACTGCTGGCCGAACGACATCGTTCCGGGATCGGACGATGTCGCCCTTCCTGTCGGCCATACTTGATGGCCATGGATTCCGATCGGATTGTGATTCGCGGTGCCGCGCCCCTGCACGGCCAGGTCGTGGTCCCCGGCGCGAAGAACTCGGTGTTGAAGCTGATGGCGGCGACGCTGCTGGCCGATGGCGAATACCGGCTCTCCAATGTCCCAGCGATCGCCGACGTCGCGATCATGAGCGACCTGTTGGAAGCGATCGGGGTTTCGACATCGTTCGACGGCGACGGGTCGATCACGATGACGAATCGTGGCGAGATCACACCGGTGGCTCCGTACGAACTTGTCGAGCGCATCCGTGCATCCATCAACGTGCTCGGTCCGCTGCTCGGCCGCTGCGGTCGGGTGACGCTGTCGCTGCCGGGCGGCGACGACTTCGGAAGCCGGCCCATCGACATGCACCTCAAAGGTCTCGAGGCGATGGGTGCAACATTCGAGTTGCAGCACGGTTACGTGGAGGCCACGGCGGATCGCCTCCACGGTGCCGACATCACTCTGGAGTACCCCAGCGTCGGGGCGACGGAGAACATTCTCACGGCAGCGGTGCACGCAAAGGGCACGACGGTCATCGACAATGCGGCGCGCGAGCCGGAGATCACCGACCTCTGCACGATGTTGGCTTCGATGGGAGCCGACGTCGAAGGCGCAGGCTCGTCGACTCTCGTCGTTCATGGTGTCGAGCCCGGGTCGCTGCACGCCGCGGATCACGCGGTGGTCGCCGACCGCATCCAAGCGGCGACGTATCTTGCGGCCGTTGCTGTTTGTGGCGGCGAGGTTGTGTTGCGCGGCGCACGGTCGGAGCACATGGAGATGCTCCTCCGGCGGTTTGCCGACATGGGCGTGACCATCACATCAGTTGGCGACGGTTTGGCGGTGTGGGCGAAGAAGCGGCTTCGTTCGATCGACGTCGCAACGTTGCCCTACCCGGGGATCGCCACCGACTACAAGCCGCTGATCGTCACGATGTTGGCGGTTGCCGACGGCGTTGGCATCGTCACGGAAAACCTGTATCCGGGTCGCTTCCGCTACGTCGAAGAACTGCAGCGGCTCGGTGCCGACATCCGCACCGATGGTCACCACGCTGTGGTTCGTGGCGTGGAGCGGTTGAGTGGTGCCCCCGTTCGCGCCCCCGACATCCGTGCCGGCGCGGCGCTGGTCGTTGCCGGTCTGGCAGCCGAGGGTGAAACGGTCATCACCGGCGTCCATCACGTCGATCGGGGCTATGACGATCTCGTCGGTCGACTGGTCGGCCTCGGTGCCGACATCCAACGCGTCTAGCGCTGTACCGGCTTCTGATGCTTCAGTGTGGGCTTCGTCTTGTCGTCGGCCTTGTTCCGCTCCGTGGCGTCGACTCGCTTGCGGGCCAGCATCAGTAGACCGACGATCACTGCTATGGGACCGAGCACCAACAGGATCTCGTCCCAACCTCCCTGGTGAGCGATCATCGTTTGGCTCCGGGCCATCTGGCACTGTGGGGAATGGGGAGTGACCAACGAGACGTTGTCATAAGTCGCAATCCTACGGTCCGCCCTGCTTCAATGAACGGCGGCCTCCATCGAAAGAACGTCGACACCATGCGTGCCCAAGTCGAAGAAACCATTGAAGTCATCAGGCCGGCATTGCAGGCCGACGGCGGCGACATCGTGCTGCGCGACGTCAACGAAGAGACCGGCGTGATCTCGGTGACCCTTGTGGGAGCGTGCGGCACTTGTCCGGCCAGCACAGGCACCCTCAAGGCCGGCATCGAGCGGATCATGCGCGACCGGATCGATGGCGTGACCGAAGTCGTCAACATCGACTAGATGGCCGGTCCGACCCGTCCCGTTGCCGAGCTCTTCGGCGCTGCATGTGATGGGGATCGTTCCGCGCTGGCCCGCCTGCTGTCGTTGATCGAGCGTGGAGGCGACGAGGCGAAGGAGATCGCCCGCCTCGGCCATCCCCTCGGCGGGCACGGCTACCTCATTGGGATAACCGGAGCGCCCGGTTCGGGCAAGAGCACCCTGACCAGCGCGACGATCGGTCACCTACGAGCCCAAGATCTGGAGGTCGCGGTCCTGGCCATCGATCCGTCATCGCCTTTCACCGGGGGCGCGATCCTCGGCGATCGCGTGCGCATGCAGGATCACGCCACCGATCCCGGCGTGTTCATCCGGTCCATGGCGACACGAGGCCATCTCGGTGGGTTGTCACTGGCCACCCCTGAGGCCGCACGCCTTCTCGATGCCATCGGCCGTCCGTGGACGATCGTCGAGACGGTGGGCGTCGGTCAGGTCGAGGTCGAGATCGCCGGCAAAGCCGATACGACCGTCGTGGTCGTCAATCCGGGGTGGGGCGACTCGGTGCAGGCCAACAAGGCCGGGCTGATGGAGATCGCCGACGTCTTCGTGATCAACAAAGCAGATCGCAAGGGTGTTGAGGAGACCCAGCGCGATCTCGAGCAGATGCTCGAACTGTCCGATCTTGCCGAAACTGCCTGGCGGCCACCGATCGTGTCCGCGGTTGCGACCACCGGCCAGGGCGTCGCCGAGTACTGGTCTGCGGTGGTGGCGCACCGGGCCGCCATCGAATCCTCTGGCGAGCTCACCCGCCGCCGCCAGTTCCGTGTCGGTGAAGAACTGCGCGAGATCGTGGCCCGCCGCCTCGAGCAACGTGCCCGTGACCTGACGACCGGCGACCGATGGGATCAGCTGCAACTCGAGGTTGCCGAGCATCGCCTCGACCCATGGACAGCCGCCGACGAGATGCTCGAAGGAATCGGCGGCTAACGATCCGAGGTGTGAGTCCGTTTTTCGACGCCTGCGCGCGATCCGACTCACGGCGAGTTGCGTAGGGTGGCGGTATGGGAGAAATGGTGCTGGTCGAACGACGTGACGATGGGGTAGCGGTGGTCACGCTGAACAATCCGAAGGTCAACGCTCTCTCGCTGGCGATGCTTGGAGAGCTGCGAGCGGTCGCAGTCGACCTGACGGCCGACCCGCCGGGCGCCCTCGTCATCACCGGCGGTGAACGCATCTTCGCCGCAGGCGCCGACATCAGCGAATTCGGCGACGCCGAGCAGGGTCGCACCATCACGGCCACGTTCCATGCCGCCCTCAATGCCGTCGCGGCGATCCCTCGATTCGTCATTGCGGCTGTCAGCGGCTACGCCTTGGGCGGTGGGTGCGAGCTGGCGCTGGCGTGCGACTACCGAATCATCAGTGAGCGTTCCGTCTTCGGTCAGCCGGAGGTCTTGCTGGGGATCATCCCCGGTGGCGGGGGGACGCAACGGTTGTCCCGTCTGGTCGGACCGAGCAGGGCCAAGGAGATGATGGTCACCGGGCGACAGGTGAAGGCTGACGATGCCCTGCGGATCGGGCTCGCCGACGAGCTGGTCGCATCGGACGCTCTGCATGAGCGCGCCCTGGAGTTGGCGACAGAGGTCGCGCGTGGCGCGCTACGAGCTCAGGCCATGATCAAACGCGCCGTCGATGAAGGCATGGATCAACGGCAAGCCGAGGGGTTGGCCCTAGAGCGCGAATTGTTCGAACAGGTCTTCGACACGGTCGACAGTCAGATCGGCGTGCGCAGCTTCGTGAAGCATGGTCCCGGCAAGGCTGAGTTCACCGGTTCGTAGAAGCGGCTAGACGGCCCAAGCCACCAGCCCCATTTCCATCGGATCGATCAGGTCGCGGTGGCTGGGCACGGCGCGAACCGTGACGCCGTACGGCCCCGCCTCGCCGACCGAGTATGTGCCCTCGAACATGCCGTTTTCGCTCGGTTGGATGACCACGGACTCGGGAGCACCGATGAACGAGCCGGCCGAATCGATCGGCCCGTGCAGAGCCTGCACGGTGACATCGCCGGCGTCGAGAGCACCTAGCTCGACTCTGGCGCGTACGTTTCGTTCCTCGCCTTCGTGAGCAGCCGCAGTGTCGATGTCGAGATCGACCACCTTGACCTCGGGCCAGGAGGCCCTGACGTGAAGCTTCCAATGCGCCAGCGCCTTGCCCCGCGCGGCGTCGTCTCCGATCATCGCGAGCGCGCTGGCCGCGGCAGGCTCGTAGAGCTGCGACGTGTATTCGCGAACCATGCGCGCCGCCGTGACGAAGGGGCCGAGCGAGCACCAGTTGTCCTTCATCTTGTTGATCCACTCGACCGGCACACCCTCGGTGTTGCGGTTGTAGAACAGCGGGACGATCTCACGCTCCAGCAGACCGAACAGGCTGGTCCCTTCACGCTGATCACGCCGATACATGTCGGCATCGTCGTCGGCGGAAGCGATGGCCCACCCATTTTGGCCGTCGTAGCATTCGTCCCACCAGCCGTCGAGGATGCTGCAGTTCAACACACCGTTGAGCGCAGCTTTCATCCCACTGGTACCGCAGGCCTCGAG
>JANMRB010000318.1:0-17369 GCA_031370825.1 Ilumatobacteraceae bacterium | reverse complement strand
ATCGATGTGGGCACCGGACACCTGACCGGCCTCGAGCACGACGCCCATTTCAGGTATCGCCGCGACGGTGGCGGCGCGTTCGAAACCTTTCGACGCCTCCGTCAACGACACCCGCCCGGCTTCGGCGGCGACCTGTTCGGGGAACATCGACGGGCACATCGCTGCAAGCTCGCTGAGCCGCTGCGCCGCGCGGATCTCGACCGAATCGAGCCAGCCACGCACCCGGCGCACATCCGCCAACACCGCGGCGACAGCATCCCGATCAGCGCCACCCCAATCGACCGCGGCGATCGCTTCGACCAACCCCACAACAGACACCACGACCCCCTTCCAACAGTCCGGTACTTTCAACAGGCGGGGGAAGTCGCTACGACAACAATACCGAAGGGGTGTAATGAAGTTCCTGGACCCGTGCCGCAGAAGTGGCCGGTGGGGTTATGCGGCTGTGGTGAGTTGGACGGTGTAGCCGAGTTGTTCGAGTTGGGCAACGAGGAGTCGGCGGCGCCGGTCGGGTTGGTCTTTGCCTGCGAGGTAGTCGGTGCCCAGTTCGGTGTAGGTGGTTTCGTCGACGAGGAGATGCCAGCAGATCACCAAGATCGTGTGAGCGATAGCGATCAGGGCGCGTTGGTCGCCTCGTCGTTTGGCGAGCCGTCTGAACCTGACGGCGAGGTAGCAGTCTTTGGTTCGCACCGCTGACCACGCAGCCTCGACCAGTGCCGAGGTGAGCCACGGGTTCCCCGAGCGGGTTGTGGTCGATTTGTGTTTCCCGGCTGATTCGTTGTTGCCGGGGCACAGCCCGGCCCACGAGGCGAGATGTGCTGGTGTCGGGAACTGGGTCATGTCGATGCCGATCTCGGCGACGATGATCTCGGCGTTGCGTTTGCCGATGCCCGGGATCGTGTCGAAGCGATCTCGGGCTTCAGCGAAAGGGGCCATCAACCGGTCGATCTGTTCATCGAGCCGGGCGGTGGCGGCGTCGAAGTAGTCGATGTGCGCCAACAACTCGCGGGTCATCACCGCATGGAACTCGTTGAACCGCCCGGGCACGCACTGACGCAGATACTCGGTCTTATCCTTCAGTCGCCCTTTGGCCATCCCAGCGAGCACGTCGGGGTCGCGTTCGCCGGCGCATAACGCGTCGAGGATCAGACGCCCGGTCACTCCCAACACGTGTGTGGCAACCGATGACAGTTTGACGTTGGCGTCTTCCAACAGTTTCTGCAGACGTTGCACCTCGCGAGAGCGTTCCTCGGTGAGCTGTCGCCGATAGCGGGTGATCTCCCGCAACTGGCGGATCTCGGCCGGTGGCACGAAGCTGCCACGCAACAACCCGCACTCGAGGAGTTGGCCGATCCAGGTCGCGTCGTTGACGTCGGTCTTGCGGCCCGGCACGTTCTTGATGTGCGCCGGGTTGACCAGCAAGATCTCATCGAAGACCTCGCCGTCGTCGAGGACCTGCCACACCGGTTTCCAATAGACACCGGTTGCTTCCATCGCCACCTGCGTCACCCCGAGGTCTCGGAGCCAGTTCCGCAATCCGACGAGTTCATGTTCGAACGTGCCGAACGTGCGCACCTCCGAGTGGCGTTTTTGACGCCCGACACCCGGTGATCGCACACACGCCACGACCGTCTTCTTATGCACATCGAGACCGGCGCACCGGTCGATGATCACCTCCATCACTACCTCCTCGCTCTGTTGTTGGAGGCCCGGTCGGGATCATCAATCGAAAGAAGGTGTAATACGTGCTCGAAGCACAATCGCAGCCACCTGCAGGATCCCGCCGTCATGGTGCTACGCGGGCTGAACAATTCAGCACCAATCCCCTTTTGCGACGTCACCCGAGCCAACCCGAACTTCATCCCCTCAGCCGCGGTTTGTCAACCCCATCCTTGGTGTTACACGGTCTCGGGGCTACTTTCCGCCGGAGAGTCCTGACTGAAGACATTCAGCCATTGGCCTGGGCGTCGGGACCAGAGGGAACTGACGTACATCGACTCGCGTGGGCCGCGCTTGCCTGCGGCGAGCCGATGCCATTCCGCGCGATACGAAGAGCAGAGCATCGTTGTCGGAAAGGACCATCAGCCGCGCGTCGTGGAGCTCGAACTCGGCCACTGTTGGACCGTTGGCCAACTGCCCAGCGTGATCCGATCGCCCTGCAAATCCAATCGAGTAGACACCGAGAAAGTCCTCCGCAAGCAAGCGCATGTCCTCCTCGACATCACCGTGGCGGAGCGCATCCCACACCCTGGTTTCGAGATCGATGAACGAATCGAGATCCATGTCACTCACGTCCATGCTTCTCCTCACTTGCGGGCATCTCGCCGGCATCGAGCGGTGTCGAATGCCGACGCCAGATCCGCCAGCGATCCCCACGAACACGCCAGATGTCGGTGATGACGAACATCCCGCTACGATCGACTCCGAGCACTGTGGCGCTCTGGCGGGCGCGATGCAGGATCGTTGCGCAGTCACCGTCGATGTCGGTCACGCTGTCGAGGACGTCGTAGCCGTGGACGACGTAGTCGGGCAGCATCGCGATCCACCGCGCCTTGGGAATGACAGCTGGTGCGGGATGGACGAGCACCAGCGCGTAGTCCTCGTCGAGGATGTCCTCGGCCGCTGTCACATCACGATGTTCGATGCAGCGTTGGAACGCGTCGTTTCTTTCCTTCAGGTCTTCGCTCAGCATGCGGATCAGCATCGCACGCCGAGCAGTTCAGGAGCGCCGCAGAACTACCAGAAAGTGATCGCCCATCGCACGCACCACCGGCCAGCGGGCGGTGAGCTCGTCGATCGACACCAGTGCGCTGAACAGCGACGGGTGATTCCGCGACACCGTCTCGATGTACGGCGGCGGCACGAACAGTGAGAGCGCTTCGTAGTGATCGACGACCCAGTCGCTGTCGTTGCCGACCCACTCGCGCACGAACTCGCGCGGCGAGAAGTAGCGCGTCCAGATCGTGTGCCCGTTCATCCCAACCGGGGTGACGGCCCGGCTGAATCGCACGCCGATCCGCGACCATCTGCGTCGACGGGCGTAGTGCGCCACCTCCCACGGGCAGTACCGACCGATCACCGTGAACACCGCATGACCCCCGGGACGCGTGAGAGCCGCCAGCGCGCGGGCGGTCTCGCCAAGGTTCGGTACGCAGTTGAGTGGTCCGAAGTTCGAGTACGAAAGATCGATAGATCCCGGCGCGTCGCGCAACCGATGGAGCTCGTGCGCCCCAACTCGTGATGTGGCGATACGGCCGGCGCACGCCACCGACCGCGCGGCTGCCCGTTCCACCATTGCCTCGGACCAATCCGTTGCGAGCACTTGATGTCCGAGCTGCGCAAAGTGTTGGGCGTCGATGCCGGTGCCACAGCCGATGTCGAGCAGGGTGGATGGGCCGTCGAGGAGCAGGGCCACTCGATCCCACACGATCTCACGCATCCGGTGGATCAGCTGGTTGTTGCCCTGTGGCCCGTCGTATGTCTCAGCCACACTGTCGAAAGCAGCCGCGGTCGCTGCCAGTTGTTCGTCGACCGTTGGCGTCATGGAGCAAACCTAGCGGCCGACCCGCGAGCGCAGTTGTGTGGTGGTCACGCCTTGGCGCCGAAGTCCTCGGTCGCCGAGACCGGTTCGGCGAGTGTGCCGGTCTGCAGGTTCTTGCGTTGATTGAGCAGAACGAACCCGAGCAGCCCGACGAGCACGATTGCCATCCCGATCACCTGCCATCCCTGCAAGGTCTCGCCGAGCAACAGGAACGACCACAGCGCAGCAAGAGCGGGCTGGGCGATCTGGGCGATGCCGATGGTCCCGATCGGGATCGTGCTCTGGGCGAACACCATCAACCCGTGGGCGAGCACGCCGGTCATCAACGTCAGCATCACCGTGTACTTCCATCCATGGGCCGTGATCGAGAGCATGTCGCCATGCAAGAGGGCGAGGGGTAGCACGGCGATCGTCGCCACGGGTGTCATCGCGGCCATGTAGCTGGCAACGTCCATCTCGCCGCGCAGGTGTCGCGTCCCCGAGATGTAGCCCGCCCAGCACCCGAGCGCGATCAGACCGAAGATGCTGCCGCGCGCTGATGCGTCGCCGCTTGTCGGTGCGGCGAAGAGCACCATCGCTACTCCACCGATGGCGAACAGCGCAAAGACGAGCGCGCGCGAGTTCAGTCGCTCGCCGAAGAACTTGGCGCCGAGCGGCACGACGATGAATGGCGTCATCGCGCTGATCATCTCGGTATTGGCGACGCTGTTATGGGTGGCGCCGAGATAGAAGAAGGCGATGTCGAGGCCGAAGAACATGCCCGGCAATGCAGCTCGACGAATGTTCCGCCAGCTGGGTCGGTGTCCGGTCAAGAGCGCGATCGCGTTCCAGACGATGGCGGTGATCACCATCCGCCAAAAGGCGACGAGCTCGGCGGCGGTGTGGGCGCGTTTGACCAACGTGGACGCGAACGAGAAGACCGTGATCGTCGCCGCAACTGCAACCGCGCCGAGTGCCCTGCTGCCGAACCGGCCAACCGGCGCGCTCATGGGTTGCCCATCGAGAAGCTCATGTGACGGCCGACGGCTGGGTGTGATCAATCAACCCTGGTCAGAGGGCGCGAGTATTCGCCGGGCTGCTTCAGCATCCTGCGCCTTGACGAGGACGCTCACACCGGCCTCGCCTTCAACCGGCAACATGCCGCCCTCAACCTCGTCGACGACGAACGCGTCGATGCCGTTCGCGGCGAGGTGAGCTCTCGTCACCTCGGCTTCGCCGCGATCGGGATACGTCGCAACAACAACGGGTTCGGGGTGCTGGTCGGGCGAATCGTTTGTCATCGACGCAGCGTAGGTCCGCACGGGTTCCCCTGATCAGGTCACTGGCCACGTCTCGATCGTGTCGTATCGAGCGCCAGCAGGATCAAGCCGGCTCTGGACGAGCGCTATCTCGTCGACATCGAACTCTGCACTCACCAGTGACCCGAGCGCGCGAGGCATCGGCACGTGGGACTTCACGCGCGCCACAGTGAGGTGGCCGATGAACCGCTTCCCCGGGGGCTTGCCGATCTGGCTCGTGTGCTCCTCCACCGTTCTGGCGAGCGAATCCAACCCATGAACGGGAATGACGAGGGCTCGATCGGCGATGATGTCGACCGCGGGTCCGATGCGCGCTCGCGCAGGCGCGAGCGTGGCGCGATTGAGCGCGTCGGTGACCTCGTCGGGATTGGCCTCGCCGAGGAAGCGCAACGTGATGTGCCAGTTCTCCGGGTGGACGAACCGGACCCCCCGCTGATCCTTGCGATGCAAGGACGTCAGCTCCGCAACCACTTCCTCCGGTGGCCACACGGCGATGAACAGTCGTGCCATCCCGATAGTCAAGCGTCACCAGCCGCTACGCAGCGACAAAGTCGGCAGCGGCAAGCATTTGGCCCCCGACAGGTTGCAGATCGACTCTGATGCACAAACGGACCGCTCATCGTCGTGGGCGGCGATGCGCCGCGCTGCACAGGCGCGAGCATGCTCGTGGGCCCAGTCGCTCCAGGAGCAACGCTCCTCGCGATTCGTCGGCTCGGAGAAGCCGGGCGCATCCTTCTTCTTCGGTCAAGCTCAACACGGTGATCTCGTGCTTCGCCGCGTCACCCTCGCGAGGCACGATCAACTTGAGCACCGCGAGCGAACCATCCTGCAACGTGACCTCGGCGACGAGCGCCTCCGACGCGTCCGGAACCACCCGACCTATGCGCAGGGCCCAGTCACGTTCGATTCCGTCGACGAGACGCTCCAGATCATGCAGCCACCGCACAGCACCAACAGAGACTGCCTTGTTGCGAACCACAGCGGGGACATCGAACACCCGCGGTCTCGCTCCTACTGCGCGGCGATTGCGATCAGCACGAGGCCGCCAGCCAACATCGCCAGGCCGATCAATCTGACGCCGATACGGGCACGCTTTGATGGTTCGTTCCCGTAGCCGCGGGTAGTAGTAACAGCAGTTGGAGCGATTCTGATGTTCCGGTGCGAGACCGATCCACTGCCGGCACCTCGAGGTGTAACGAGAGCGAAACCGACCAGCATCAAGAAAATACCGATCCCGACCAACGCACCCATGCAACCAGCAACGTACTCGATGTCAAAGGCACAACAAGCCGTACACGAAACTGTCGAATCGATACTTGTCGGATCTGGCGATCTCGTTCGTCGCACTGACACAACTCAAACCGAGGAGCTCAAATGAGATACATGATGTTCGTTGCGACCGACCCGGAGGCAGACAAGTACGACCCAACTGCTGACAACGTCGAGGATTGGGTCGAAAGGCACGAGGCATCCGGCAAGCGCGTCACGGGTGACAGGTTGCGGCCGATCGAAGACGCCACCACCGTGCGCCGCCGCGACGGAAAGCTCCTGGTCACCGACGGACCGTTTGCCGAGACACGGGAGTGGATCGCAGGGTTCGACATCCTCGAGTGCGCCGATCTCGACGAGGCGATCGCGATCGCAGCGGAACACCCGATGGCCCGCTTCGGGCGGCTCGAGCTGCGACCGTTCTGGCCCGACGAGGAGCCAGGCGGAACTTCCGGTTGACGCGTAGCGGGCGCAGCGAAGTGTCGACGCGGTGCAACACGCAAACGTGCGGGCCTATGGTTGTTTAGGCAGACGCAGGGTCGGGTACGGAGAACGCCGGAGGACTCCTATGAGCATGCACAACCTTGTTGTCCGCGTCGAAAGGATCGAGGCTCTCGATGGCATCGCCAAGCCACTGGGCGACGCCGTGAAGAAGGTCGTTCCGGCGGGACGCCTGAAGGACCTGCTCAGCGGCACGTGGCTGGGTCACTCAGTGCATCCGCTGCTCACGGACATTCCGATCGGGTCGTTCACCAGCGCCACGCTCCTCGATCTCGTCGGAGGGCGTCGCGGCCAGCCGGCCGCAAATCTGCTCGCGACCGTAGGAGTGCTGGCCGCAGCGCCAACCGCCGCGGCCGGTCTCGCCGACTGGTCCGACACCGACGGACCCGGACGCCGCGTCGGGGTTGTGCACGCCGCTGCAAACCTGGTGGGCATCGCTTTCTACGGTGCTTCGATCTCTGCGAGACGGCGGGGCAACAGGTTCTCCGCAACCGCATTCGGTTTGATGGGCATGGGGACGATGTCGATCGGTGGTTACCTTGGCGGACACCTCACCCTCGTTCGTGGGATCGGTGTCAACAAGACCCTGATGGAGGAGCCGTCGGAGAACTGGATGCCCACGATCACCGACGACGAGCTCGTCGATGGCAAGCCACAGGTCGTCACAGTGGCCGAGGTACCGATTCTGTTGTACAAATCGGGCGGGAATCGGTACGCGCTGAGCAACCGGTGCACGCACGCTGGCGGGCCGCTCAACGAAGGTGAGTTCGACGAGTCCACCGAAGCCGGACCTTGCGTGACGTGCCCATGGCACCAAAGTGTCTTCAGCCTTGGCGATGGGTCCGTCGTGCACGGACCTGCAGCCGTGCCAGAACCGTCGTACGACGTCCGCGTGTCGGACGGGATGATCGAGGTGCGTCCGCGCTGACAAGCGTTGAGTACAAATCACGAGCAACGACCGGCGCAGACCAGGCGCATCTGCTGCGCACCTACTTGCGAGATATCGAATCGGCCGCGGCGGGCGGACTGAAACTCACCCGGCGATGCTGGAAAGCAACCCTTGACAGTCGGTCGTCCGTCTGACTCAATGACCGGGGGTCGAAGGGGGCCGTGCGGCGATGCAATTGGTGAGCGAGTGTCAGCTCGGTGACGACGACCGACAAGTACAAGCGTGGGCTCACGGGTTTGCCGCTGACGTGATCCGGCCGAGCGCGGCAGGCAACGATCAGGAGCGACGACAGCCCCTCGACGTGTTGCACTCTGCCTTCGACGTCGGGCTGCTGACACTTGGCGTTCCCGCGCAATACGGCGGCGGCGGTGCAGAATCGGCGCTCACGCAGGCGATCGTCGCCGAAGAGCTCGCTTGGGGATGCATAGGGGTGTACTCCTACTTCAGCGGCACCAACATGTTCGTCGCAGCACTGCTCGATTGCGCCACGGACGATCAGCGACGACGCTGGCTCACGCCGCTGTGCACCGACGGACCGCGCACGGCAGCCTTCGCCTGCACCGAGCCAGGTGGAGGATCCGACGTGTCGGGCATCCGCACAAGGGCGCGCAAGATCGATGGCGGTTACTCCCTCAGCGGCCAGAAGATCTTCATCACCAACGCCGGTCTTGCGCACTCGTTGCTGATCGTCGCTGATGCCACCGACGGAGACGACCGGCTGGGTCTGACCATGTTCGCGGTCCGCGGCGACGCGCCGGGCCTCGGTTACGGTCCGCGTGCGCGCACGATGGGATGGCGGGCATCGACCAATGCCGAGGTCTTCATCGAAGACGTCTTCGTTCCCGACGAGGACGTGATCGGGGAAGTGGGCACCGGGTTTGCCGGCGCCGTGCGCACGTTCGAACTGAGTCGGATCGAAGTCGCCGCGTGCTCGATCGGCGTCGCTCGCGCCTCGCTCGAGTACGCACGCGACTACGCCAACCAGCGTCACGCGTTCGGGCGATCGATCGCCCGTTTCCAAGGGGTCAGCTTCCCGCTCGCAGACGCTCTCACGCGCCTACACGCCTCGCGTCTGTTGACATGGGACGCGGCACGTTCCGCAGATCGCGGCGAGAGCTTCGGCACGAAGGCATCGATGGCCAAGCTGTTCGCCTCCGAAAATGCAGTTGCCACGACGAGCCAAGCGCTGCAGGTGTTGGGCGGGCACGGCTACGTCGAAGACCATCCGGTCGAGAAGTGGTTCCGCGATGCGCGTTTGGAGACCATCGAAGAAGGAACGAGCGAGATACAACGGGTCATCATCGGTCGCGCCCTGCTCGACTCGAGCGCATCTCTGTGGTGACACTGGAGAAGGATTGAACCATGCCCAAAACTGTCGGGACGGTGGCCATCGCAGAACACCTCTGCAAAGGATGCGACCTGTGCGTGGTCGTGTGTCCGGAGCACGTGCTGGCGATGACCGACCGGTTGAACAGCAAAGGTTGGCCGGTGGTGGCTCTGGTGTCCGAGGGATGCACGGGGTGCACCCTGTGCGCGGACGTGTGCCCGGACGGCGTCTTCACCGTCTATCGCGAAGAGTCCCGAAAGATCGGAGCAAACGTGTGATCACCACCGCCAAGCGTTTCGCCAGCGGCAACGAGGCCGTCATCGACGCCGCTCTGGCAGCGGGCTGCCACTTCTTCGCCGGCTATCCAGTCACGCCCGCTACCGAAATCCTCGAGGCGGCGGCCGAGAGGTTTCCGGCAAACAATCGCGTGATGGTGCCGACCGAAGGCGAGATCGCCGCGATCCACATGGTCGCCGGAGCCAGCCTCGCCGGATTCAGGGCGATGACTGCGACCGCACCGTTGGGACTGAGCCTGATGTCGGAGGCGCTGTCGTTCTTCTCGGGAATGACCGAGTTGCCGGGCGTCGTCGTGGTGCAGCAACGATGGGGGCCGGGTGATGGCAGCCTCGGCCCAGGGCAGGACGGGTACAACCAGGCAACGCGAGCATGCGGTCACGGAGACTTCAGGATGATCGTGCTCGCCCCCAAGAACGTGCAGGAGCTCGTCGACCTGACGATCGAGGCATTCGACCTGGCCGATCGGTACGGTCTGTTCGTACTGGTGCTCGGCGACCAGTTGCTGGCGATTGCCAGCGAGCAGTACGTCGTGCCGGAACCGGCAGAGCGGCCGGCGCGCACTGTCGAGTTCGGCCAGGGCAACGGATTGGTCATGCCGGAACTGGTTGCCGTCGACGAAACGGCGGGCGACTTCGCCGCGCTCGAACGCGTCGGGCGCAGATGGGAGCAGAAGTACGCCTCGATCGAGCGCGACGAACCTCGCGCCGAGCGTTGCGGCGACGCTGGCGCCCTCGACCTGCTGATCGTGGCCTACGGATCATTGGCCAGGATCGCCGAGTACTCGCTGCCACAACTGCGCAACACCGGCCTTCGGGTCGGCGTGGTTCGTCCGATCACCTTGTGGCCCTTCCCCGCCGACGCCGTGCGTTTGGCCGCGGCCGATGCAGCCACCGTCGTTGTAGCCGAACTGAGCATGGGACAGATGATCCACGACGTCGCCGAGGCGATAGGACGCAAGCCCGACCACTTCGTCAACTGGCTGGGTGGGCGAGCGCCGTCAACGGAGGAATTTGCCACGAGGGTGTTCGAGCGGTTCAGTGAACTGCGGTTGGGAGCCGTGCGATGAAGGTTGTCGCCGAGCCCAGTGCCGATGCACTGGCGCCACACGGGTTCGACTTCTGTCCGGGATGCGGCTATGGATCCGTACTGCTCGCACTGACCGACGTCGTCCAGGACCTGCCACAGAAACCTGTCTTCATGGTCGACATCGGCTGCGTCGACTTCATGACAGCGCACATGCCGGGCGACGTCTTGATGGGCCCGCACGGTCGCACCAGCGTGCTGGCCAGCGGATACAAGCGCATGCAACCAGAGCGCCTGGTGTGCGCGATCCAGGGCGACGGCGGTTTCATGGGCCTCGGGGCTGCCGAGTCGTTGCACACGGCCGTGCGCGGCGAACAGATCACGATCATCGTCTTGAACAACGGTGTGCTCGCCGACACGGGTGGACAACTTGCGGCAACCACCTTGGCGGGCAAGGCGACCAGCACGACACCGGAAGGTCGAGCGCCGCAACACGGCCCGCCACTGCCGTTCCTCGAGATGTTGTCCGGCCTCAGCGGCGTCGCCTATGCGGAACGCGTGGCGATCGATTCGGCGCTCGGTGTACGCCGCGTGCGCAGGGCGATCGCCAAGGCTTTCGAGGTCCAACGGTCCGGTCTTGGATTGTCGATCGTGGAAGTTCTCAGTCCGTGCCCAACGCACTGGCGGATGGACACGGTTCAGGCATGGGAATACATCACGCAGTCGGTTCGCAGTGTTTATCCGACCGGCGTGCTCGCCGATCGCACGCGTGGGACCGACGGATGAGCGAGGTGCTGTCGATCGTGCTGACCGGCCGCGGCGGGCAGGGCGTCAAACTGAGCTCCGAGCTGTTGGCCTGGTCCGCCTCCGCCGACGGATTCAACCCGATCCAGTACAGCGTCTATGGGGCGTTGATCCGAGGAGGCGAGATCGCCTGTTCCCTGGCCGCCTCACGTGAGGACCCAGGCGTGCCGCTTCGCAGCGATTACGCGTTGATGTGCGCCATGCACAACGACTGGTTCGACCGGTACTACCCGCTGCTGGTTCCCGGCGGTCTGCTGGCATACGACGTCGCGAACCTTGATCAGTCGTGGCTCAGCCGACCCGACATCGATCACTTCGGGGTACCTGTGGCAGAGATGGCAGCGCAAGCAGGTGATGGGCGCGCCGGAAACATGGTGATCGCCGGCGTCGTCGCTCGGCTCACCGGACTGGCCTCACGAGATGCGCTGGTTCGCGCGATGACCGAGGTGGTGCCTGCCCATCGCGCCGACCGGATCAGCCGCAACCTGGCCGCAGTCGAGGTCGGCTATTCGTGGGTCGAACGCGAACTCCCCGATTCATTCGCCGGCAGTCGGTTGACGTGATGCCGGCGGCCATTCCACTGCATTCACTCACCGATTACCTCTGGCACTGGGAGCGCACCAGCCCGGACCGGCTGTTCACCTCCGACAGTTCCGGCGCACGACTCACCTACCTCGAAACAGCCGAGCAGGTCCGGGCCCTGACCGCCGAGTTCCGCCGACGTGGCGTCGCCGCGGGGCAACGGGTCGCCGTTCTCGCCGAGAACAGTTCGGCCTGGATCATCGCTTTCCTCGCCGCGCTGGCCTCAGGCGCGGTAGCGGTTCCTCTCGCGACGCGGCTGTCGACAGATGAATTGGAGTTGCTACTCGACGACGCCGATCCTGCGCTCATTGCCGTCGATGGATCCATGCTTGCGGTGATCGGTCATCGATGGACTGACCAATTGGTTCTCCTGTCTGATCCACATCGTCCAGCCGGAGAAGTTGCCCCAGTTCCCACGGATGGCCAGGCGCCGGCATGTCTGACATATACGTCGGGCACGACAAGCCGACCGAGGGGCGTGTTGCTGAGCAATCAGGCAATCGTGCGCGCCTCGGAGACATACGCGTCGCTGTTCCACTCCACCCCGGCGCTACACACGATCATCGCCGTACCGCTGTGCCACAACACGGGCTTCGTCGACCAACTCGGCCACGCGTTGGTTGCAGGCGGCAGCGTGGAAGCCCACCCGCGGTTTCACGCGGACGCCGTTGGTGACGCGTTGCAGAGCGGCAGATGTTCTTACTTCATCGGCGTGCCGACGATGTACCGCCGCATCGTCGATCACCTTGTGGGAACTCCGCCGTGCGAACGTGCACCGTGGTTGGCATTCGGCGGCGCGCCCATGCCCTCGCAGGTCATCGACCGGATGCACGAGCAGTTCCCGCGCGCCCGCCTGGCCAACTGCTATGGGTTGTCAGAGGCCACCAGCATCACCCACATCAACCTTCTAGGTGACAACAGTTCCACGACCGACGTCGGCGTCGCGGTCGCGGGGACCCTCGATCGGATCTCGCCATCGGGAGAGCTGCTGATCCGCTCGCCAACGACGATGCTCGGCTATCACCGCGATCCGAGCGCGACCGAGGCGAAGTTCGAGGATGGCTGGTTGCGTTCCGGCGACCTGGCATCACGCTCCTCCGACGGGGTTGTCCAGGTCTACGGAAGGCGGGACGAGATGATCAATCGCGGTGGCGAGAAGGTGGTGCCCCTCGAGGTCGAAGAGGCGCTTCGCAAGCATCCATCGATCATCGAGGCGGCCGTGGTCGGGTTGCCGGACGATGAATACGGCACCATCGTCGCTGCAGCGGTGGTGACAAGCGGATCAACGGGTCCGTTCGACCTCGCTGAGTTCCTGGATGGCTCGCTGGCCGACTTCAAGCGGCCGTCACTCGTCGTGCGCGTCGACCAGCTTCCACGAAACGACAATGGCAAGGTGATCGCGGCCGAGGTGCGCGACCTCATCATGCGAGCTAGCCCATCGGACAGCGACCAGCCATGAACGTGACGACCATCCGACAGGTCGCGATCGACGTCTTCGCCCGCCAGGGTTACCACGCCGCCAGCCTCCGACAGATCGCCAAGGCCAGCGAGATAACTTTGGGGACCCTCTACCACTACTACCCCAGCAAGCAAGACCTGCTCGCGGAGCTGATGGCAGACGCGCTGACACCGTTGATCGCCAGCGGACATCAGGTGCGCTCAGAGTTCGCCGGCGATCCGAAGCGACAGCTGTTCGAAGCGGTTCGCCGATTCGTGTTGATCACGCTCGCATCGCCGCAACTGGCGATCATCGCCGATGTTGAGCTGCGGTCGTTGACGGGCGACAATGCCGCTCGGGCACTGTCGATGCGCGACGAATACGAGGGGCTCATTCGCTCGATCGTGATGGAAGGTGCCGAATCCGGAGCGTTCCATCCCGGCGATGTCAAGATGGCCACGTTCGCGGTCCTGGCCATCTCGAACCAGCCCGCGTACTGGTTCAGCGAGAGTGGTGAACTGACTAGGGACGATGTGGCCGAGACGCAAGCCATGCTGGCGCTTCGATTGGTCGGTTGATCTGGGTTTGATTCGAGAGCGCTGCGGGTAGCAATGCCGCCATGAACGAGTGTGGCGTCGAGACCCTGTACCGCGATCTGTTGGACCACTGGAACCACCGAGACGCCTCTGGCTTCGCCATGCTGTTCAGGGATGACGGAAGCCTCGTCGGGTTTGACGGCACGTCGGTCGAATCTGCAGGTCTGATCAAGGACCACCTCGCCAAGATCTTCGACAACCACCTGCCGCCGACATTCGTCGGCAAGGTCCGCGAGATCCGCCCGCTCGGCTCCGATGCGGCCTTGCTGCGAAGCGTCGCAGGGATGCTGCGGCCCGGTGAGGTGAATGTCGAGCCCGAGCTCAACGCGACGCAGGTTCTCGTGGCCGCTCGTCGAGCCGGCGAATGGCGCATCGTCCACTTCCAGACCACTCCTGCCCGGTTCGACGCGAGACCCGAGGAAGCCGAAGCACTGACCGCCGAGTTGCAAGCAATCGCCGCCGGCTGACGGTCAGAGCGCGCGCATCCGATTGTTACGTGCGTTGTGCTCCACTTCGGCCAGCCCGAGTGCCTCGAGTACGGGTGGGATGTCATTGCCGAAGGGCTTTCAGACTCACCTGACCGGGCTCACGCACGAGGAAGCGAGTTGTCTGTTGCTGGTCGGTCAGCCGCGGCTGGCTCACCGACTGGGCCTCGGCGCACCGACGCGCACGGCCAGGAACAAGCTGCTCGGCGCGATCGAGCCAGCGCTCACCGAGGAGGCCGACAGCCTCTCGGATTGGTTCCTGCACGATCCAGATCCTTGGGCCGGCAATCGGATACCGCACGGTGAGTTGCGGCGCGTGACCCGAAGCATTCGCTTTCGGCGCAAGATCGAACTCCTTGTTGCCCGGCAACCGCGCGTGACCGTTCGCCCCCTTGGCTTGGTACTTGAAGCAAGGCTCGTGGCATCTCGCGTTCGCGGGCGATCATGCCGTCGAGGTCATGTGCCTCGATCAACTTCGGGCAACGCGTCTGACCACCCAGTCGTTCACCCCGCCGCCCGACTTCGACCTTGCGGAGTTCTGGCTCGAGCACACCCGGCTATCTGTGGCGGGATAGTTGGAGCTGTCGAGAATCGGATCACAGCTTCGACCTTGTGGTGAGCGGCGCAATGGAGCGCCGTCGAATGGGGAAGGATGATCAGATGCGTTTCATGTTGCTGCAGAACTATGGCGAGGTCGAGTCCGGTTGCGCGCCGATCACGGAATGGGCCCCCGAGGATGTCCAGGCCCACATCGACTTCCAACGTGCCTTCAACGATGAGCTGGCCAAGCTCGGCGAGCTCGTCGACGCCCAAGGGCTCGCCGGGCCCGACCAGGCCAAGTTCGTCGTGTCCGACGGCGCCGGCGCCCCGGTGATCACCGACGGTCCCTACCCGGAGTCAAAAGAGCTGCTCGCCGGTTACCGGCTGGCGCTGCTCGACGGCCTCGAAGAACACCTCGGTGATCATCACCGGCTCCATTCGGGCCCACCTCCTCGAGTTGAGGGGCGATACGGCTGCAGTGATTGCCGAGTTCAAGGCAGCGGCCGCTCGCACAGCGAACCTTCGTGAACAGCAGTACCTCACGACCAAGGCTGCCCGCCTCGCAACCGGCTCCAACTGACGATGCGTCGTGTTCAGGCCCAGGTGCTCGGCACGCCCTCGTAGTGCGTGCCTGACGGCTCGAGAAGAGCCACGTCGCCCGACGTGTCGACGGTCGGCGGCGGCCGCGTCGCCAGCCAGCATCCGGCGATGACCAGCACGAACCCGATGACCGTGGCCACGGTGATCAATTCGTCGAGGAAGATGGCGCCGAGCGCAATTGCCACGACCGGGTAGGCGAAGGTGATGAGACCGGCCCGCGCCGCACCGACCTCGTCGATCAGCCAGAAGAACACCACGAACGCCAGACCAGTACAGATGAAAGCCAATCCCAACACCGCGAGCACTGCGTTGATGCTCGGAGCGCTGGTCGGTACGGCCGTTGCGGCGATGGGTGCGTAGATCACCGTGACGATGGACAATGAGACTGCGATCACACCGAGCGACGGAACGTCGGCAAGCCGCCGGTCGGCGATGAACGGCCCTGTGGCGTAGCAGACGACGATGAGCACCTCGACCACGCTCCACCACGGTGGTGCGTGGTCGCTGCTGAGGTCGCGTCCCACCAGCAGCGCAACGCCGCCGAGCCCGAGCGCGATTCCTACGATGCGCACCAGACGCAGGGCATGGCGGTCGCCGAGCGCAAACGCGGCGATGGTGCCGACGATCGGCACCGAGGAGATGATCAATGCGGTCAGTCCTGACGCCAGGTTCTCCTCGGCGGTCGTGAGCAGGATCCACGGAACAGCCATCTCGATCAGTGCAAACATCAGTACCGGCCGCCACCGCCGCAAAGCCGGGCGAATCGCGCCGGCCCTGCCGGCAAGTAGCAGCAGGACGACTGCGGACAGCGACGTGCGACCGAGGACCACTACCGACGGTTCGAGTTGCTTCACAGCAACGCGAATGAAGAAATAGGGAACGCCCCAGATGAAGGCCATTGCTGTGAACAACACCCATCCGCGTTTCGTCACCCGTAGATCCTCGGCGAAGCCAAGCCGTCAAAGCAATCTCAATTCGTCATCGAGTCGAGCAGCCGGAGTGATCACAGGTCTGCCAAGCACGGTCAGGCAGTGATGAGCGCTCCATCGATCTTGGCCAGTGGGTTGTCGCCAGGAAAGAACCCGCGCTTGCCGGGGAACACATCCACAGGTGACTGAGCCAACGCAGCCATCCGCAGTACGGCGGCATGTCGGGCCTCGACACCGCCGATGGTCATGATCGTCGATCGGAGTCCTGCGGTCGATAGGGCACCGCCGGCAAAGACGTACGTCTGAGCCGCTGCCTCTTCCAAGGTCAGGGCCAGCATGACGGCGTCGGTCTCGGTCTTGGCGGCATCGACGGCGGGCTTGACCAACGCGTTGTAGACGGCCATGTTCATCTCCGTGATCGCCTTGCCGCCTGCACCGGTGATGACACCATTTAGGGCGTCGAGGTGCATTTGGTGGTGACCGGCGAACATGGTCGCCGCGGCCAGGACAGCGGGGGTCGTGATCAGGCCGGCGGCAGTGCTGTACGTGTCGACGGCCAGCTTCTCCAACGAAGCCGCCGTCCTGGCCAGCACGAGGTCCATGTCGCCCGAGTCGGCGGCTGTCGTCGACGGGCTCGTCGTGGCGGTCGGCTGAATCGCACTGGTCCCGCCTGCGATGGTTCCACCAGTGGTCGCCGTGGGGCCTTCGGCCTTGTCGCTGCCGCAGGCAGCCAACAGCGCGACACCGAGCATGGACGCGCCGCCGATCTTGAAGAGATCTCGGCGGTTCGGTGCGGGAACGCCAAGGAACGATGCTTTCTCGTTGGCGCCGATTTGGTCGTCGCCGACCAACCGGGCCAACGCTTCGCGCCATCGCGGCACCACGGCGGTGTTCATGCGGTCGACGGCACGTAGCTGACGTCGGATCTCGTCGTTGTTGAGGTCATTGGTGTTCATTGGGGGTCGTCCTTTCGAAGAAGCGATGAATCAGGCTGCGAACACGGCTGGGTCGAGGCCCTTGAGCGGATCGGTGCCGTCGCCGAGTGAGGCGGACTCGAACGCGCCGGTTGGGAAGACCGCTGTGACGTCCTTGCCGAGCGCAAGCCCGAGCACGACTTGATGCTGGGCCTCGATCGGCAGGATCGTGGCCGTCGCCGCGGCGTAAGCAGGATCTTGTAGCAATGTGAGTGC
>JANMRB010000309.1:0-5805 GCA_031370825.1 Ilumatobacteraceae bacterium | reverse complement strand
TCGTCGATGCTGCTTCACAATTGTGGTCGGCGCACGGACGAGCAGTAAGGGTCTTTGGTCCTCGCTCCACGGGACCCGAGACAACTTGAGCCCACGGCTGGACACTGAGCGTCTTGGCGCCCAGATCGGTCACGGGCTAGGCGTCAACGATCTCCAACCTGATGCGTTTGTTGCCTTTGCCCTTACTCTCGGTCTTCGTCACGCGGATGCGTCCGACTTCGCCTGTTGTGCGCACGTGCATACCGCCGTCGGCCTGTTTGTCCAGCCCAACGCTGTCTACGACTCGGATCTCGGGCACCGACTCCGGGATCAACGACACCTTGGTACGGATGAGCTGAGGGTCGGTATGAGTTGCAGGGCAGCGAGTTGTCGGGTTGCGCTGGATTGGTACGCCCAATGGTCCTCGACCCACAGTGCTCGACACCGTTTCCATCAGTCGCTCATCGTCGCGCCGAGCGGTCGCGGTCGCGGCCAATCGTGAGTACGACGCCTTCAGCCGCCATTGGTCTGCGACCCAATCCCGAAGTTCCCACACTCAGCACCTCGTGTACACGAGCTCGCTGCACGGGATGCCGACATCCGCGGCCCCCAGTGGATGCGCTGGGCCAACGATCGTCACCACGGGTGTCGCGGACGTCGGCGTGGCTTGCCCGACGTCGTCGGCAGCGATGGCGATCACCGCCAGCACAACGGCACTGCTGGCCAGAACGAGGTTGAATGTCGGCAGGAATGACCGCCGGCGATCGACAACTGCAATGTTCATGATTTCTCCAATGATTCGGGTCCAGGTTGTTCTGGACCTCGCACATCGTGCGCGATCCCGTTCCGAGTTCGGTCGGGTTCGAATCGAGTTGTCGTGTCTACGTTCCGACGATTTTCCGATCGGGCCGCGACGCTGCTTGCCGAGCTACATGCTCGGGCTGGCGTTCAGCCGATCCGGATGGAGTCGAGGATCTCGTCGAGGTCGGCTCGGTCTTGCGGCGAAGCATCCGGGAAGTACGACGCCGAGATCACAAGCCGGATGCCATCGACGTCGAGGATCTGCAGAAGACGGTGCTCATTGGGACCTTCTGCCCCAGAACCGAAGAAGCTGTCACCTGCGTCGTGCCACGTCCACAAACCGAACCCAAACTCATCGCAATCTTCGTCCTGGGAGTAGTCGGGAACGGTGAACTCAACTTGCTTTCCAATGAACCCGTCGACGGTGACGTCTGTTGCCGCGGTGGCGTTGAACCCAGGCATGTTCCCCCACGCTTCGGCGAGTTCATCGACGGTCCGACCCACCCGGGGATCGAACAGCACGAACTTGCAGTTGTCACTGAATAGGTTGTCGATAGTCCCATACGTCACCCCGAAGGCTGGACCTGTGCCCCCCTCCCACTGACCGTCGAAATACCGTTCGGGCCCCTCGAAAACACCGCCGCCAAATATCGACCATCCGTCCGGCACGGTGAACGTGATCGGAACATTCTCAACGACGTCGGCACCGATGCCCAGTGATTTCTTGTCCGTGACCTCGCCTGTTGGGGTATGCGGCGCCTGGATCGCACCCGAGACGAGCTGCCGGATCGTTCGATCGAGGTTGGTGCGAGCGTCGGCACTCAGCGCATCCCCGCTCGTGGCGTAGGTGATCATGTCGTCGGCGACGGTCAGTCGCCGCGGTCCCGCCTCGAGGTTGCCATCGAGATAGGCCTCGATCAGCGCGTAGATCTGCAGATCGAAGTTCTTGATGATCGACGTCAGGACGTGGGGCCGCTCTTGGATTCTCGCAGTCAACCATTGATCGGTGTCGGCGCCGATGACCCAACGATCGTTGGTGCTGAGCTCGGTGGCGGCCTGCAAGACGCCGGCGCCCGAGCGCCCGACATCGTGGTAGATCACATCGGCTCCAGCCTCGTAGAACAGGTTGGCGATGAATCCAGCACCCTCGGGCGAGTCCAGCGGTGCACTCCCGTATCCGAAATCCGCCATGTATCCAGCAAGGACCTTGATGGCGGGATCGATGGACTCCGCACCCGCTTCGAAACCGGCCCGGGTGTCCTCCTGCCCACCGCCGTTGAACGCACCGAGAAAGCCGACGGTGCCGCTCTTTGTGGTCGTTGCCGCGGCCACGCCGGCCAAGTATCCGGCCTGTTCATCCACCCATTGCAGGCTGGTGACGTTGGGAAGGCTGTCGAGGGCCCCGCCGCCGAAGCCGGTCAAGACGTAGTGGGTGTCCGGATTGAAGATCACGCCCGCCGTTCTCGTCGAAGCGACGGGAGCGAGGATCACCAACTCAAACTTGCCCGCGGCCAGTTCGGTGATGACGCCTTCAGGTGAATCCGCGAAGTTGGGTCGGTCGATGGTCAGGTCGAAGTCTCGTTCAGCGCGGACCAAGCCTTGCTCATACGACTCACCGGGTTGGTCCGACGACTTGGCTGCGGAGACCATCGCAATCCGGGCGGCGTTGCCCGTCCCGCCGCCCGACGTGACGATGGCGACGATCGACGCGGTCGTGATCGCGGCCATGGTGGCACCGAGGGCGAACGCTCTGCGCCGGGCGCTGTGTCGCAGCCGTGTTTGCTCTGCTCCTCGCGCGGTTTCGGCCACCTGAGCTTCGTCACGCCGTTGCAGCGCCTCGTCCAGAAACTCGCGTTCTGGCGCAGTGAGACGCATAGTTGTCGTGGCTCGCCATTGCTCGAAATGGTCGAGTCGACCACCAGCGAGCAGGTAATCGGGATCGCGGCCCGACGTCAGCCAGTCGTCGAGCGCGAGTGTGTAGGCGGCGTGTTGGCGCAGTTCGTCCCGCCCGTCATCGATCCATTGCCTGAGGCGCTCCCACTCACTGAGCAGCGCCTCGTGGGCGACCTCGACGGTGAGCGCACCCGAGACAGCGTCTCGGTCGCGAACCAGAAGTCGGTTCGTCACGAACGCCTCCACGGCTGCGTGCATGGTGACGGTGTCGACGTCGAGGGTGATCAACTCGGACGCGGGGACGACTCGACGGTTCTCTGAGTCCCGGCCGACGGTGACCAGCCGCAGGAACAATTGGCGGACCGCTTCTTGTTGCTCGCGATCCAGCCCTTGGTAGATCTCTTCTGCACGACTCGCCACCGCACCTCGTATCCCACCCAGCGCTTCGTAAGCCCTCCGCGTGAGCAGCGAGTCTTGTCTGCGGTCGAACAGCTCAGTCAGGGTGTACTGGAACAAGGGCAGAGCGTTGGGCTGACCACTGACTTCAACGATCAGAGCGGCCAACAGACCCAGCTCGAAGCTGACCCCAACGCGCAGAGCCGGTCCCAGGGCGGCTGCTTCAAGCTCATCGGCGGCCAGCGGCACGACGTTGACAACATGGCCGGTCATCAGCCGGCCGAACTCCGGGTGCATCAGCGGCCGGTCGTAGAAATCGGCACGCAACGTCACCAGCACCCGGCTCCGGCTCCGAGGATCCGTGGCCAGCGTGATGAGGCTGCGCAAGAAACGGTCGCGCTGCTCGTCGGCGACCAGCGCGAACAGCTCTTCGAACTGGTCGATCACCAGCAACAGCCGTGAGCCGTCGTCGGGAACGATCCTCAACACGGCCCGCAACAACGCCGAGTCATCGTCCCACAGCAGGTTCATCGCGGTCGCTGGCGGATTCTCGACGGCGCGCGCCAGCGCTGCTTCGAGCTCGGTGAACGGGTATGCGCCGGGACGCATCACGGCGATCACCCAGCTCGCATCCGGCCGCTCGACCCTTCGAAGGACCGGGATCAGTCCGGCCTGCACGAGGCTCGACTTACCCGACCCGCTCGGCCCGACCACTGCCGTCAACCCGGTGTCACCCGCGACGATGTGCACCAGCTGCTCGATCAGCTCGTCGCGGCCGTAGAAGCGGTCGGCGTCGGCTTCCGTGAAAGCTCGTAGGCCTTTGTACGGATTAATCACGGGTCCGCCGGGATCGGAGGATTCCTCGTCCGCCCCCGAAGCCAGATCGAGTGCCGGATCCTGTAGGAGGATCTGCTCCTCCAGTTGACGCAGCATCGGCGACGGCTCGATACCCAGCTCCTCGACGAGAACAGCCCGCGTCCGCTGAAAAGCGCGTAACGCTTCGGCTTGCCGGCCCGATCGATACAACGCCAACATGTGCTGAGCCCGTAGCCCCTCGCGATACGGATACTGGTGACTCAGCGAGTCGAGCTCGGCGGCGATTTCGCGGTGTCGACCCAACACCAGCTCAGCACCGACACGATCCTCGGTGGCCAACAACTTCAGCTCCTCGAGACGAGTTCTCTCAGCAAGCAACACTCCCGAGTCATCGAGCCCGGCGAACGGCGCGCCGCGCCACAGTCGCAGGCCCTGACCCAACGTCGCGGCAGCCTGTTGCGGATCATTGGCTAGCTCTGCTCGTCCATTGCTGATCAACTCTTCGAACTCCAACGAATCGAGCGACGAGCTGTCGACCCGGACCACATACCCGGTACCTTCTCGTTCGATCACGGGCCCCAGCAGCTTGCGCAGCTCCGAGACGTAACCCTGCACGGTGTGGCGGGCGGCGCTGGGCGGCGAGTCGCCCCACAACCCGTCGACCAGGGCATCGGTCGAAACGACTGAGTTCGGCTCTGCGAGCAGCATCGCGAGCACCAACTGCTGACGCGTACCCCCCAGGTGCAGTCCGGCAGCATCGTCGCCGCCGCAGTCGCGCCCATCGACCACTCGCATCCGGCCGAGCACCTCGAAGCGCACCCGATCATCATACGAAACCCCGTCGAGCGGGGCCGCGGCGCCACCATCGGCGACGAGCTGAGGACTCTGACGAGCACCGAACACGTACAAACCGTGTCACGATCCGGTCGGAAAATCGTCGGATCCGACCCCGACCCGTGTGCCCACATCGTCTGGCCTCGTCGAGTTATCCGTCGATGATTTCCAACCTGATTCGCTTGTTGCCTTTGCCCTTGCTCTCGGTCTTCGTCACGCGGATACGCCCGACCTCACCGGTGGTCCGCACGTGCGTACCGCCGTCGGCCTGTTTGTCGAGGCCGACAATGTCCACGACGCGAATCTCGGGCACCGATTCCGGGATCATCGACACCTTGGTGCGGATCAGATCTTCGTCCATCACCGCCGTCGACCGCGGCAGGAACGACACTGCGATCGGTCGATCAGCGGCCAACTCGGCGTTGACGAGTGCCTCGATGCTCGGCCCGAAACCTTCGGGCAGGGGGTCGAACTCGAAGTCCATCCTCGCCGCAAGCGGTTCCATGTTCCCTCCCGTCACGGCCACGTGCCACTCGTTCCAGATCACACCGCACAACACGTGCAACGCGCTGTGCGTGCGCATCAACTGATGTCGCCGCGACCAGTCGACGACGCCGTGCACCGGGTCGCCGATCACAGGCAGCCCTGCGCCTTCGACGGTGTGCCAAACCATGGCGCCCTCTTTGCGGACGTCGACGACCGCGAGATCACCAAGTGACCCCGTGTCGTGAGGTTGCCCGCCACCGGTCGGATAGAAGAGAGTGCGATCAAGTGCGACGGCGTCGGCGCGCGCATCGATCACTGTTGCGTCGAATTCTGTGAGGTATGCGTCGTATAGATACAGCAACTCGGTGGACATGGATGGAGTTTGACATTCGGGCGTCGAGCACGTCTGATTTGTCTGAAAAGGTATAAGAAATAACGGTTTGCTGTTGCACGCTTGGGCGAACACCTGTATGGCATCTCTGCTTAACTCCAGTGACCACTAGATCTTGTGTTGGAGGACGTCGAGTGGGTGGGGGTCGGTGACGACGGCTTGTTGCACGAGCCGGTACCAGAGCAGTCCTCGTGAGCGGCTGTTGCGAC
>JANMRB010000237.1:0-2978 GCA_031370825.1 Ilumatobacteraceae bacterium | reverse complement strand
GCTGTCAGCGTCGTCTTGCCATCGTGCTCGGTCAGGACGGTGGTGATGACCGAATCACCCGGATAGTCGTCGAACGCCTCCGTGTGGACGGTCCGCTCGCCCGGCACGATCTCGCGATAGACACCGCCCATTCCCATCGTTCTGCCATCCGGGCCCTGCAACACGAAGCGCCATGCACCATCGACGCGCAGGTCGACCTCGCACACCGTCAGCGACCACCCGTGCGGGCCGAACCAACGCTTGAGCAACTCCGGATCTGTGAAGGCTTTGTACACCAAATGAGCCGGTGCATCGAAGACGCGGGTCAGCACGATCTCACGGTCGGTTGGCGTCGTGACTTTGAGTGTCCCTGTGTTGAGCATCATCGGTCTCCTTGTTCGTTGGTTTTCATTTCGTCGAGCAGGGTGTCGAGGCGTTCGAACGAGCCCTCCCAGAACTGCCGGTAGTTCTCCAGCCATTTGTTGGCCTCGGCGAGCCGTTTGGCTTCGAGCCGGCACGGCCGCCGCTGCGCATCGCGGCCGCGCGAGATCAACCCGGCGCGTTCCAGCACCTTGAGATGTTTCGAGATCGCCGGTTGTGTCATGGCGAACGGCTCGGCCAGTTCATTGACCGATGCCTGCCCTGTGGCAAGGCGTTTCAGGATTGCCCGCCGTGTGGGGTCGGCCAGCGCTGCGAACGTGGCATCCAGGGCTCCATCACCAAGTAGTTCCATAACTAAATGGTAATATACACGGCCGTCACGAAGGCATCAACTCGCTTCTGCGCCCTTCGAAAGTGATCCGTGCAGTCGAACGATGATCCGTCGAGGTGGCCCGTGCAGCGACGCCGCGGTCGGTCGATCGACGAGTGCATCCTCGATCATGCCGAGGTCGGTGACTTCGGTGGACGTGGTCATCGACGCGATCTTGGCGCGCAACACCGAGATCTGCCAGAAGCCGGTCACGGACTCATCCACGGCCGTCTAGCCGCCACGCGGCCTTCTGCGGTGTGTATTGGATTCATCCCCTGGACACACGGACGGGATGCCCAGTCGGTTGCAGACTCGTGTCGCTACCCGTTGAAGCGAAACGTCGGAGGACGGCCCGTTGATGAATACCACTACTTGCAGAATCGTCCCTTGTCTACTTACAGGATCGTCCCAGTGCTAGCGACACGATCGCCCCGCTTCTACATGCAGAATCGTCCACGGCTGCCCTACATCGCAACCGGGGCAGTGTTCGGTGCGACCGGCGTGATCAGAGCGGACTTGTCGATCGCCAACCCGTCATCGGAGCGTTCGCGAGCGAGCGCCCGTCGGACGTAATCGATTCGCGAGAGACCGAGCCGCCGGGCCTTGATGTCGATGGCAGCAATGACATCTTCAGGGACGTCTCTGATGACAATGTCAGTCACAGCTCCTCCACGTCGATGTCACAGGATGTCATCTGGCCGTCGGCGTGGCGAGGTGTTTGCCCGGCGTAACGCGGTCAGCCTTGCGCGCCTCGTAGCTCGTCGGGGCGGAACAGGTGCCGATGGCGTCGCGGCCTCGGTCCTCCTCGCCGGGCCAGAGGTGGCCGTAGACATGGAGGGTGGCCTTGGCGGACTTGTGAGCGAGCGCCGCCTGCTTTCACTCTAGGAGTCGCGTTTGCGCGGGCGACCATGGCGTCGCGAGGGGCGATGCCGAAGCGCAGTCGTGCCTTCGCAACACGTACCGAGTAAGGAGAGAGAGCGCGGGTTCTGCGGACTCGGGACTTCTCGACGGACAGCAATTGACGCGAAGGACCAGGTCACAGCACTATCGACGCGACTGTCCAGCCCGCGAAACCCCTACTAGACGTTGAAGCGGAACTGAAGACATGTGGTTCCGTATGGCCGCTGAGCTGGCGTTTCGTGGTATGGGCGAGTCGCTTGGTCCTTCTCAGGTCCTTGCTCCCTTGTCGTTCTCCATCGGATGCGTTCCCGTGCGGTTCGGGCAATCGACTCGGAGGAGCCTTATTCACCCCGGACGCGTTTCTTCGGCTTGGAGACGAAGGCGATGCCCTCGCGCAGTAGCGCGTGCCACTGGCGGGAGTCCGCCGCGGGGATGGAGACCCATTCGTGGAACACCTTGGCGGCGGGGGCAAATTGGCGGCCGACTCCTTGGGCTATCAGTTCGGCGACCCGTTCGCGGGGCAACTTGACGACGAGGCCGGAGCCTTTGAAGTCGACCAGGGCGAGGAACTCGCCGGCGACGCGGACGCAGCGGCCGCCCATGATGGTGCCTTCTTCGAGTTGTGGGTTCTCGAGTTGAAGAGAGCCGACGAGGTCCCAAAAGAGCTGCTCGTCCGAGAGTGGGCGCGACGTGCTCACGTGGTCGTGCTGGGGTGGGCGTTCGTTACGGTGGTGTTGAGTCCGGCGAGGAACCCTTTGATGCCCTGCTCGGTCGTTCGTCGAATCATCACCCGGTTGAGGATGGTGCCGAGGGGGCCGAAGCGGGTGTCGTACCGCATCACTTGACTGACGTGTGTCCCGCTCGCTGTGGCCTCGAGAGTGTATGTGTGGGTGAGGTCGCGGGTTGGCAGGTTGCAGTCGACGATCGTGAATTGGAGCCTGTTCGGTTGGTCCCACTCCGTCACGGTTTCGACGAAGTATCGACCTTGCCGGGCGTCGCAGTGACGTTGGGCGCCGAGACCTTCGTGTTGTTCTCCGACGACGGCTGATCGTGTGACGACGGGGTCGTACTCGTGCAGGCGGTCGAGGTCGGCGAGCACTTCCCAGACTTGTTCTGGCGTGGCGGCGATGTCGATGTTGTTGTGGATGGTTGTTGTCACGAAACTCGCCTTGCCGTGTGATCTCTAAACGAGAGTACACCATCGATACCGTATGACAAGCACGATGTTGGAGTACGCTCCTGCCATGGGTCAGCGAGGTGGCTACGAACGGTTCTGCTCGCTGGCGCGCGGCCTCGACATCGTTGGCGAGCGGTGGTCGTTGGTGATCATCCAGGAGTTGTTGCACCG
>JANMRB010000226.1:0-1815 GCA_031370825.1 Ilumatobacteraceae bacterium | reverse complement strand
GCCAGAGCCTCGACAGCCTCTCGCTGCCCCTCGCGGAACGCGACACCTGGCCGCCCGGTGAGCCGCTCGAGTGCTCGATCAAGATCGTCTGCCACCTCGTCAGGGTACGCAGGGGGTGCGGCGCGGTTCGGCGCAGCGGTTAGAACACAATCGATCACATCGCGACTTCTGGACACTTGCGGACACTGTCTGATGGGTACGCTTTTTGGAGTGGCACGCCGACCCGATGACATCTTGCCAGTACGCGATCTAGTGGTCGATGGACGTTCTGACGATGAGATCGCGGGATCCCTTGCGGCATGGCTCGATGAGTTGCGTGTCGCGACTCCGGTGAAAGTAAGCGTCTCAGCAGCGGACGAACTCAAGGCTGCACGCCGTGAAGGCGACGTGTGACGGCAGTTGTTGACGTCGATCGACCTGTTCGGTGATCCTCTACTTGAACAGCACGTACTTCACGCCTGCGGTGTAGTCGGTGAAACGGCGAACGACCTGGATGAACAACTGCATGAGAACTTCGGAGAGAGGACCTTCTTCGGCGAACATGTCCCCCCGAAGCTTCGGGTGGGCGCAGGTGGATACCTGTAGGAGGAGAATGACGGACGACGTGGAGTGGTCGGAGTCGGTGCCGTTCGCGGAGGCGATGTCGGTAGCCCCCGTCTACCAGGCGTGTACATGGCTCGTGAAGGTGAGATTGGCGACGTGGTCTACATCGGAGCGCGTTCAGCCGGCGCGACGGAACTCTTGCCATCGGAGCTCCAACCGTTCGCGGTCGGGATGTTCGGCGGTGGCTCTAGGAACGAGTAACTTCCCGCCGTGGTGAGCCTGGAGGCCGTGCTCGAGCATTGGCCCATCGACTTCGCCGAGGATGTCGTCGCGGATTTCGATGACGTAGTCCGGTCGAACACCGAGGATGTTGGCATCGAAGGCAGCGTGATGGATCTTGCACATCGAAAGTCCGTTGGGAACGACAGGTTGGCCCTGCTCGTGTAGGTCGGGGAGGATGTGGGCGGCGTCGAGCAATTGGACGTGACGCAGATTGCACACCGAGCAGCTCTCCCGGTACGCCTTGAGTACACGTTGGCGGAAGGCGGCCTGGTGAAGTCTTTGGACGGCGAGTCGGGTGACGTATCGGCGACGCACATCGTCGACGACGGTGACTCCGAGATCGGGGCGAAGAATCTGCACATCCTCGCACGCGACCGTAAAGGTGCCTGTGGCGGGATCGTCGGCGATGATCACTGCTGGCCACAGAGCGCTGTACTGCCCGCGGTCGAGCCCATGGAAATAGATCAGTGGTCGGGCCTCGTGCATGGCACGACGAAGTCCATCGTTGTCGTACGAGCGAGCCGCACTGCCTTGATAGCGGTAGCTGAGTAGTCCGTCCTCGGCGATGGTGTCTCCATATGGATTGCGAGGACTCGTGGTGATCGAGATCGGGACGTCGAGGACCTGTGGTTTCCAGATCCCGGCCGCGCCGATCAACGGGATCGCGTGACCCTGAAAGTTGAATCCGGAAACGAGAGCCGACCACGGCAAGATGTCGCCGTGTAGCTGCTGGAGTTTGTCGATGTATTGGAACGCCGCAGTGCGGACCGTCTGATCGTCCAGTCGCTCGTTCACCTTGGAATCATTGCCCAATCAGCTCCGGCCAGCACGCCGATGCCGGATCCACCTAGCCCAACGTCTCACAAATTGAGAGATATCATTCAATTCGTGGATAGAAAGCCAACGCCGTCGCTCCTGCCAATCTTCCGAGCCCAGCAGCAGGCGGAGCTGCTCGCCCTCGTCCTCGGTGACCCGACGATTGAACACACC
>JANMRB010000231.1:0-5255 GCA_031370825.1 Ilumatobacteraceae bacterium | reverse complement strand
GAGGTCGCCGGTGCCGACATGGTGATCACCACCTACGCAACCGCGGTTCGCGATGTCGACGCTCTTGCGGCAACCACCTGGCGCACTGTTGTGCTTGACGAAGCTCAGGCGATCAAGAACCCCGCCAGCGACACGTCGCAGCAACTGCGTCGTATCCAGGCTCATATGCGCCTGGCGCTGACCGGCACCCCGATCGAGAACGGGCTCGGCGACCTGTGGGCAATCCTTGATTTCACCAACCCGGGGCTCGTCGGCTCGCGGCCTGCCTTCATCGCCCAGATGTCGGGCGACGGCGAGGCCGCGCTTCGCGCCTTGAATGGCCTGTTGTTGTTCCGGCGCACGAAGATCGAGCCGGAAGTGGCAGCCGAACTGCCCGACAAGATCGACGAGCTCGACCACTGCACGATGACGCCCGAGCAGATCGGGCTGTACCAAGCCGTGCTCGACGAGCTCGTGCAGAGCGTGTCTGATTCCGCGGCCCTCGGCGAGACGAAGAAGGGCGCGATCCTTGCGGCGATCACCGCGCTCAAGCAGATCTGCAACCACCCAGCCGCATATCGCGACGACGGCCGACCGCTGGCCGGGCGGTCCGGCAAGCTGGCCCGACTCGAGGAGATCGTCGAATCGGTCTTCGCGGCCGGCGAACGAATCCTGGTGTTCACCCACTTCGCCACATGGGGCCGAAAGTTGGCCGACCATCTCACCGAGGTCACCGGGCTGCCGATCGCCTGCTACGACGGCAGCCTCACAAGAGGTGTCCGCGATCGCCTTGTCCATGATTTCCAAACTGCAACGGGGCCCGGCGCGATGGTGCTCTCGCTGAAGGCAGGCGGCACCGGCTTGAACCTCACCGCCGCGAACCACGTCGTGCTGTACGACCGATGGTGGAACCCGGCCGTCGAGGACCAGGCGCGAGACCGCGCCTGGCGCATCGGGCAGAACCTGACGGTCATCTCTCACAGACTCGTCTGCCCAGGCACGATCGACGAACGCGTCGAAGAGGTCGTAGCCGGCAAACGCCACATCGCCGACGTGGTGCTGCCTCGTTCCAGCTCGCTCGCCGATCTCAACAACGATCAGTTGCGTCTCGCGTTGGGGCTTCGTCCCGACGAGCTGCTCGGAGATGACCAATGAGCCGCGCGCCACGTCGAGGTAACAACCAGTCCCGTCGACCACAGCCGAAGCGTCCGGCGCCGATCGACGTCTGGCGAACCCCGGGCACGCTGCCCGACATCGAGCCCATCGCAGTCGCTCCCGAGCCTGGCGCTCTGCTGCGATCACTCGGCGACCCGCCGTTGCTGGATGGCTCGACAGCTACGAAGTACTTCAACGCGGTCGTCCAACGTGCGGCCGCGATCGCCGCTGCGCTGGCGCTGAGCGCCGACGTGCTCGCCCAATCCGAAGAAGACTGACCTCACCAGCGCGTTTCTAAAGTTTGCGCGAGACGAAAGCGCGTTCGATCGCGCTTTCGCTCGGAGCGCTTTGGCAGCCAGATCGTCAGCGACCCAGGGTTCGTATCGTCACGGACGATTCATCCGGCGAGCGCGGGAACTTTGTCGCCGCCAACCTGCGGGGCGCGTTCGGAGCGACAAAGTTTTCGATCGTTGAGCAAGTCACCAAATGTCCAGCCGAACATTTCGTGACTTGCCCCGCCGTCGCCGGCGATTGTGGCGTGATGACTGGATCAATGCGACAACGCGGCGCCCTGACACGTGGGCGTGACCAGCATCTGGGTCACAATCCGCGCCGCTCGTTCAGGCGATGTTGCGGATTCGAAGCCCGCGGACGCGCGCGAAGTCCTTGGAGTTTCGCGTCACCAGTCCTAGCTGGTGTTCAATGGCCGTGGCTGCGATCAAGGCATCCGGGAGACGCAATCCGAACTCTCGCACGACTCGACCAGAAGTTTCGGCCACCGCGCGGTCAATGATGACCTCGCGAAGCGGGGCGAGCAGTTCGGCCGTCAGGTTCGTCGCTGTATTGCCCGCGAAGAGCTCGGCTCGAGTGATCACCGAGTAGTGAAGTCGGTGACGGCCAGGCTTGAGCTGGCGGGCGCCACGGAGGTGGTCGATGAAGATGTCTGTGTCGACGAGAAGGTCAGCCACGCTGCCAGCTATCACGCGCCGGAACGGCAGCGTCGGGTTGGGCACCGAACGTTCGAGCCAGAGCAGCCTCGGTATCGGCATCAACAGGCAAGTAGGCGTCGAGCGCTCTGCGAACGACTTCTGCCATCGGCACACCCTGCGCGGCGGTTAAGGCGTCGATGCGGCGGCGCTGCTCGTCAGTGAGGTATATCTGAGTTCGGGTGGCTGACATACAGCAGGAGTATACAGCATGCACGAAGCTTGCGATTCGGGTACCTGGTGCGAGCGGTCGACAGTGCCGGAGCCCAGGTTGGCGCGTTTGCGTGCGGTGGGTGCGACAGCGACCAGCCTGGTTGTCACCGGCTTGACCAACGGCTCCGGCTACCGGTTCCAGGTGGCGGCCAACAATGCTGTCGGCACGGGATCTAACTCGGCTCTGTCGACGGTGGTCATCCCGGCAACGGTGCCGGGTGCGCCGGTGATCGGAACCGCGCGACGGACGCTGTCCCGCAAATCGGGTGAAATGTCGCCCGCGATGCGCGCCGGCGCGTGTCGTGTCGTCGCTAACGTCGTGCCGATGCCAGGTTCAAGCGTTCGAGTGCACGCCACCGCAATCGTCGAAGACGGCGCCGACCTCGGCAGCGGGACCAGCGTGTGGCATCACGCCCACGTACGAAGCGGCGCTCGGGTGGGCACCGATTGCGTACTCGGCAAGAACGTCTACGTCGACACGCTGGCCGTGGTCGGCGACCGCTGCAAGCTGCAGAACAACGTCAGCGTGTATCACGGTGTCAGCATCGGCGACGACGTGTTCGTCGGGCCCTCCGCCACGTTCACCAATGACCTGGTACCGCGTGCTTTCAACGCCGATTGGAAGGTGGTCGAAACCCACGTTCACAACGGGGCATCGATCGGAGCCAACGCCACCATCGTGTGCGGCGTGACGCTGGGGGAGCTCTGCATGGTCGCGGCCGGAGCGACCGTCACCCACGATGTCGCCGATCATCAGCTCGTGGCCGGCACACCGGCGCGTCATCGCGGATGGGTGTGCCGATGCGGCAAGGTCGTCTCACGCGAAGCCGATCGGCCGGCGAACCTGGTCTGCCCCGACTGCGCCTGATCGATGACCTCTACCGATGCCGAGTACGCCCGTCGGCTGCAGCGACTCAGTGGCCGATGGTGGAAGCGGCTGATCCCGAATCCCTACCGGTGGAACATCCGTCGCCTCGCACGCGGCCGGGTCCTCGACATCGGCTGTGGCATCGGCCGCTGTCTCGACTTCGTGCGACCACGTGGTGTCGGCGTCGACCCCAACGACTCGGCAATCGCCGTGTGCAGAGACAAGGGCCATGAGGCGTACACGCCGGAGGAGTTCGCTGCAGCGCGTCAAACAGCCGACCGACGATTCGACACGCTGCTGTGCTCGCATGTGCTCGAGCATCTCGATGAGCAGACTGGCGTCGAGTTGCTGCGCTCGTACCTGCCCGACATCGCAGCTGGTGGCCGGGTGGTCCTCATCACACCACAGGAGCGCGGCCAACGTTCCGATCCGACCCACGTTCGACTGATGGACGCGGCTGCACTCCGCGAGCTGGCCGACCAGTGCGGTCTCGCCATTGAGCGGATCTCGTCGTTCCCGCTGCCGCGTGCTTTCGGACGATGGTTCATCTACAACGAGACCGTGACGGTCGCCCGTGTAAAACCCGCATGAAGCAGCCTGTCGTTCGTGGTGCCGTCGGGTACTTCTTGGCGATGCTCGTTGTGGTCGTCACCTGGGCCATCGGAATTCCACGGTTTGCGTCACCCGACGAGACAGCCCACGTCTACAAGGCCTACGGAACGGCGCACGGACAACTGCTCGGGAAGGCGGCGCCCGGGTTCCCGAACAACCTTCGTGAATTCGACGGTCCCGACTCGCTCGGGCCCCCGGATCTGACGTGCTTCATCGGCCAGCCCGACGTGCCGGCGAATTGCTCGACCGGGCCGCTCTCGCCTCGACTGATCTCGTCGGCCGCGCGGTACCCGCCGTGGTACTACGGCCTTGTCGGCGTACCCGTCGTGGTTGCCGCGCAGACGACCAAGGTGCTGGCTTTTCGGCTCGTCTCAGCAGTTCTGTGCGTGGCGTTGCTCACGATTGCAATGTTCGTGGCCAAGCGATCGCTGCGCCGCGATGTGGCCGCGGTGCAACTGGCAGCCCTCACACCGATGGCTCTGTTCCTGTTCGCATCGGTCAACCCGAACGCGATCGAGATCGCCGGCTTCGTCGCGATCTGGGCCTGCCTCACGCGGGTGACAACCGATCGGCGCGTCCCCAGACAATTGCTGATCGCGGCGTCGTTGTTGTCGGCCGCAGTCGTGCTGATGCGGCCAATCGCGATCGTGTGGATGGCGGGCATGGTCGCCGTCGTGCTCATCGGGGCAACGCGTCAACGACGTCGCGAGTTGATGTCGCGGTGGACGCTCGCGTGGGCAGTGGGCCCAACGGCGGTGGCCCTCGTCGTCTCGTGGTTGTGGGCCCTCTACGCCCGCATCGAGGTGAAGGACGATCGGGTGTCACGCACGTTGGGGCTCGGTGCTGCGCTCCGCACATCGATGAAGCACTGGCCCGACTACCTGCGTCAGACGATCGGTGTGCTGGGTTGGCTCGACACGTCGCTACCGTCCTTCGTATACGTCGCCTGGGTCGTGGCAATGATCCTCGTCGTCGTCATCGTCGTGCGGACCGCCACACCGCGGCAGCTCCTGGCACTGGTCGCGTTGGTCGTGGTCTGGTTGGCGCTGCCGTTGCTCATCAACGGGTTCACCAACTCGCGCGCCGGGCTGACCTACGAGGGGCGATACTCGTTGCCGATCTTCGTCGGCTTGGTCTTCCTGCCGATGTGGGGCGGTCAGTCGGCAAGCCGATGGCCACGCCTTCCGCAGCAGTGGCTGATCCGGGCAGTGCTCGCGCTCGTCGTGATCGCCGAAGTCGGTGCGTTCTGGCAGATGCTGCGCCGATTCACGGTCGGAGCTCACGGCAAGATCCTGTTGACCGGCGATCTGCCGTGGTCGCCGTCGGTCTCGCCGATGGTGTTGATCACGATGAACGCCGTGGCGATGATCGCCTTGTCGTGGTCAGCTCTGCGGCCGTGGTGGGAGATCGAAGCTGCACCCGGTGAAGGGAACGGTTAGGGC
>JANMRB010000202.1:0-5550 GCA_031370825.1 Ilumatobacteraceae bacterium | reverse complement strand
CTCGCGCTGACGACGAAGGACGGTTACATCGTGACGTTCTCGCCTCAAGACGATCCCGTGGTGACCCCTGGCGTCATGGCGCCGACCGGCAAGGTCGTGGTCAGCGCCTCGTACATGGGTGGCCGGACGATGGTCGAATGGCACCAGGTTCGAAACGACGAGATCGGCGCGCCCGTCATGATCGATGGCGATTTCCGGCCGGCTGCTGTCGCGCAAGACGGCAAGCTGGTCGCGCTGATCAGCTCGGCTGGAACGTCGACCACGGTGGTGCTGGCCACGCCCTCCAAAGGTGAGCTTCGTCGGTGGACGTTCGACTCCGTGCTCGTGCCGGAGGCATTCGCGAACGCGTTCGAAACACCTGGCGGGCTTCCGATGGGGGTCTTCGTGATCGAATATCTCGCCAAGGACACCTACCGGGTGCGGGTCATCGATACCGCGACGGGTCAGCTCGGCCTGCCGCTGAACCTGCGCGACAAGGGCCAGACGGTCGACGAGGTCATGACGGCCGTCAGTCGCACCGCGGTGTTCGATCCCGGCAACCAGCTTCTGTTCACCTTGTACCAAGACGCCACTGAGGGCGGGGAGAACGTCGGTTCCTTCATCCACACGCTGGGGCTGTTCAACGGGGTGTGGTGCCTCGACGTTCCGAAGGAGCTCGGTCTCGCCGACCATCCCGGCGCGCTGGCCATCAACCCGAACGGGTCGCGCCTGTTCGCGGCATCGAGCACGGGCGGAGTGGCTGGCTACAACGTCAGCGACATCACCAGCTTCGGACCCGAGATGCCCGAAGCGCGCACGGTCGCCGCACTCGGTGGTGACGCGTTTCGGGTGGCGGTCGGCGCGTCGAGCGACGAGGTCGTCGTCGCCCTGGACGGCCGCCTGTTCCGTCTGGATCCCCTGACCCTCGAAGTGAGGGACTCTTTCACTTGGGACATGGGTGTGGAGGCGTTGACTGTGTTGCCGGATCGAAGCATCGTGATCGTCGGCACCGGGCGGATGACCCTGGTGTCGCCGGATGATCAGATCCTCGCGGAACGGACGGTGCCCGGCGATCTCGGAGAGTTCACCCGCGTTGCCGCGGTCGACTGATGGTCAGTCGGTCGGCACCGTGGGTTCCGGCACTTCCGGCGCACCGGTAGCAGCCAACTCCACTGCAACCGGCGGTAGGAAGCCCTCGACCGAGCTGAACTTGAGCTTCTTCTCGCCCGGTTTGTCGGGATCGTCCTCGGTGTCGACGACGATGATCTCGCCGGCGTGGAACTCTTTGTAGAGGATCTTCTCGCTGAGCACGTCTTCGATCATGCGCTGAATGGCGCGACGCAGTGGACGGGCACCGAGCTGAGGGTCGTACCCCTTCTCGGCGAGCACTTCTTTGGCGCTCTGGGTCAGTTCGATGCCGAGACCCTGACCTTCCAATTGCCCTGTCAGGCGCTTGGTCATGAGGTCGACCATCTGCATGACTTCTTCGCGAGCCAACTCGTGGAAGACGATGACTTCGTCGATGCGGTTGAGGAACTCAGGACGGAAGTGGGTCTTCAACGCCTCGTTGACCTTGTCTTTCATCCGCTCGTAGCTCATGGCCGAATCGACCTTGGTGAAGCCGACGTTGGCCTTGCGCAAGTCGGCGGTGCCGAGGTTGCTGGTCATGATGAGAACGGTGTTGCGGAAGTCGACGGTGCGGCCCTGGCTGTCGGTGAGACGGCCCTCCTCCAAGATCTGAAGGAGCGTGTTGAACACGTCGGGGTGCGCCTTTTCGATCTCGTCGAACAGCACCACACTGAATGGCTTGCGACGAACGGCCTCGGTGAGCTGGCCGCCCTCTTCGTATCCGACGTACCCGGGAGGAGCACCAACCAGGCGACTGACCGTGTGCTTCTCCATGTACTCGCTCATGTCGAGAGCGATCAGCGAGTTCTCGTCGCCGAACAAGAACTCGGCGAGAGTCTTGGCCAGCTCGGTCTTGCCGACGCCCGTGGGGCCGAGGAAGATGAACGAGCCGCTGGGTCGCTTCGGGTCCTTGAGGCCCGCACGCGTGCGGCGAACGCTCTGGCTGACCGCTTTGATCGCGTTCTCTTGCCCGATGATGCGCTTGTGCAGCTCACCTTCCATGTTGAGCAGCTTGGTGGTCTCTTCTTCGGTGAGTTTGTAGACGGGGATGCCGGTCCAGATGCTGAGCACCTCGGCAATGGCTTCCTCGTCGACCTCGTCGAACAAGTCGACGCCGCTGGCTTTGACTTCGGCTTCCTTGATTGCCTTCTCGTCGAGCAGCGACTTCTCCTGATCGCGTAGGCGACCGGCTTCTTCGAACTGCTGCTCCTCGACGGCACGCTTCTTGGCCTCTTGCACTTCGGAGAGCTTGCGCTCGATCTCCTTGAGATCGGGTGGAGTGCCCATGCGCTTGATGCGTAGACGAGCACCGGCCTCGTCGATGAGGTCGATTGCCTTGTCGGGCAGATGACGGTCGCTGATGTAGCGATCCGACAAGTTGGCGGCCGCGACGATGGCCTGGTCGGTGATGGTGACCCGGTGGTGCGCTTCGTACTTCTCGCGCACACCCTTGAGGATCTCGATCGTCATGGCTAGGGTCGGCTCTTCGACTCGCACCGGCTGGAAGCGTCGCTCGAGGGCAGCGTCTTTCTCGAGGTGCTTGCGGTACTCATCGAGCGTTGTCGCGCCGATGGTCTGCAGCTCGCCGCGAGCCAACATCGGCTTCAGGATCGACGCAGCGTCGATGGCGCCTTCGGCAGCACCGGCGCCGACGAGCGTGTGGATCTCGTCGATGAACAGCACGATGTCGCCGCGGGTCTTGATCTCCTTGAGCACCTTCTTCAAGCGCTCTTCGAAGTCGCCGCGGTAGCGGCTGCCGGCGACGAGGGCGCCGAGGTCGAGTGTGTAGAGCTGCTTGTTGCGCAATGTGTCGGGGATGTCGTTGCTGACGATCTTCTGGGCAAGGCCCTCGACGATCGCGGTCTTGCCGACTCCGGGCTCGCCGATGAGCACCGGATTGTTCTTGGTGCGCCGGCTGAGGATCTGCATGACACGCTCGAGCTCGCGACTACGACCGATCACCGGGTCGAGCTTCTTCTCGCGAGCGAGCTGTGTGAGGTTGCGGCCGAACTGGTCGAGGATCTGACTGTTGCCCTTGTCGCCGGGCGTGTCTTCTTTGCCTTGCTGACCGGCGGCGGTCGCCTGCGGCTCGCCCTTGCCCTGTGCGCCACCCTGGTAGCCACTGAGCAACTGGATGACTTGCTGGCGCACTCGCGACAGGTCTGCGCCGAGCTTGACGAGAACCTGTGCTGCAACACCCTCGCCTTCGCGGATGAGTCCGAGCAGGATGTGCTCGGTACCGATGTAGTTGTGGCCGAGCTGCAGCGCTTCGCGCAGCGACAGCTCGAGGACCTTCTTGGCTCGCGGTGTGAACGGAATGTGACCCGAGGGGGACGTGCCGCCCTGGCCGATGATCTCTTCGACCTGATTGCGCACTGCCTCGAGTGAGATGCCCAGACTCTCGAGAGCCTTGGCAGCGACCCCTTCACCTTCGTGGATGAGACCGAGGAGGATGTGTTCGGTGCCGATGTAGCTGTGGCTCAGCAGCCGAGCTTCCTCCTGGGCAAGCACCACGACCCGCCGTGCCCTGTCGGTGAAGCGTTCAAACATGGCCAAAGTGTATCGGCGTGAGGTGCACGCAACGTGCCTCCCAACGTCTCGTTGGGTCATGCGACCTACCGTGTCAATTCGATGCCCTTTTAGGGGCCGCGGCGCTGTTGGCTAGCCTGACGGCGTGGCGCCCTCGCCCTTCTTCACGCTCGACGGCATGACCGAAGATGTCCAACGCATCGAACAGGCGCTGGTCGAGTCAGTGCACACCCCCGATCCCTACCTCAGCGAGATCGCATCGCACCTGATCATCGCCGGTGGAAAGCGCCTGCGGCCGGTTCTCACAGTGGTCGCCGCGCAGGTTTGCGGCCCCACCGATTCCGAGCTTCGGGAACGTTCGATCCAGGGCGGCATCGCTTGTGAACTGGTGCAAACCGGCTCGCTCTATCACGACGATGTCATGGACGAGGCGTCCACGAGGCGCGGGGTGGAAACGGTCAACGCGAAGTGGGGGAACCTGCAGGCGATCCTCGCTGGGGATTTCCTGCTGTCGCGCGCTTCGGGGATCGCCGCGTCGCTGGGCACCGAAGTCGCCGGTTTGCTTGCCCGAACGATCGGCAGATTATGCGAAGGCCAGATCGAGGAACTGCGTCACACGTACAATTCGGCACGACCCGAATCGAGTTACATGGCCTCGATCAGCGGCAAGACGGCATCGCTGTACGCGACGGCGGCCCGCATCGGTGGCCTTGTCGCCGGGTTCGATCGGACTCTCACCGACGCGCTCACCGAATATGGCGAGGCGTACGGCAACGTCTTCCAGATCGTCGACGATCTGCTCGACATCACCTCGACCGACGATCAGCTCGGAAAGCCTGCGGGCCACGACATGGTCGAAGGTGTGTACACGCTGCCCGTCATGCGCACGTTGCAGGCTGGTGGCGTCCCGGCGATGGAGCTGTTGGCGTTGCTGGGCAAGCCGCTGGACACCGCTGAGCGCGAGAAGGCGCTGGGCATCGTCCGCGAAAACGGCGGCGTCGCCTCGGCCTTCTCCACGGCGCAGGATTGGGCCGAGCGTGCTGTCGCCGCGTGCGACGCCCTCCCCTTGTCGCGGGCGACCGACGCCTTGCGCGCCGCGCCTGCGAACCTGATTGCTTCGGTCGGCTGACATCGCCGAACGAGTGACTTCCCGGTGACTCAGTGTGGAAGAACTCGCTGCCCGCCCGACGGTTGCGAACCCGCTCCATCTCAGGGCAATCTGGCGCGGTGGCTGGCCATACAAACGATGACCGCGGATGCGAATACTGCGCTGACGACACGAACATGATGTACGGGCACGTTGTGCAAGTCGCCAGCGACGAAGAGGCAGGAATACTGCTCCTGCGCTGCCCCGAGTGCGAGATCTGGTACGAGCAGGATGCTCGATCTGGACAGACCTCTCGCCGTACCGACGGCTACGTCGCAGCAAACTTCCCCAGCGCGGTCTGAATACAGATCTGTCGATATCGCGCACTCCCTGGGGCGCGTGCGATTGTGAATTGACAGCCGGTTCTTCGGTTGCCGGTCTTGAGCGACCGAACCCCTCGATCGCAAGTGATCGGCCTTTGTGAATCTGTGCGCGTCTGCGTCCCTTGCGTGAGGGACCCGGAGCGGGCATTAGGCGCTACTCGATCCAGCGATTGAAGACTCCGGCCTCGTTACGGGGCGCCAGTTTTCAGACGCAGTGACCGCGCTAGGCAAAGGCATGGCCTGACCGAGGCCGCTCCGAACTGCCGATCAGCTCGGAAGTCAGGAGGCTTCGACAACGGTTCCGTAGCGCTGTTGGGCGGCCTGGGCTGAGGTGCCGAGGAGGGCGCCGATCTTCTGCCATGACAGGCCAGCGGCTCGGGCAGCGATCACGTTGTCGAGCAGTTGCTGTTCGCTGCGGGCGCGAGCGACGACGGCGCGCTGGAG
>JANMRB010000174.1:0-2705 GCA_031370825.1 Ilumatobacteraceae bacterium | reverse complement strand
CGGCTTCGCGACACTCGTGTTCCAACACGGCCTCGGCGCCGGGCTGATCGGCATCCACCCCCAAGGCTTCGTGGACGCCTGGGCACCATTGTTCTTCTTCGCCCTGCTGTTCGGCCTGTCGATGGACTACCAACTGTTCCTACTCGCCGCAATCCGCGAACGCTACGAAGCCACCGGTGACACCCAGCTGGCGATCCGCGACGGCATCGCCCGCACCGGACGCCCCATCACCAACGCCGCCCTCATCATGATCGTCGTCTTCATCGCTTTCGGTGTGACCGGTCCGATCCCGCCCACCGAGCTCGGCATCACCCTCGCACTGGCCGTGCTCCTCGACGCCACCATCGTCCGCATGATGCTCGTGCCCTCGCTGATGAAGCTCCTCGGCGAACGCAACTGGTGGATCCCGGCCTGGCTCGACAAACGACTACCCCGAGTGCACTTCTCCCACTGAACGACCGTCAGTTCCGAAGTCGCCCGACGCCAGGTATGAAACGACCCGTGCGAAGCGCGTGCTGGCGATAGTCGGGTGTCGAGCGGATCAGCATGGATTCCTCCCACCGGGCCTTTGCCATCAGCAGCGCGAGCAGTCCCAGGGCAGCGGCAAGTACGACCGGATGTCCAGTGACGAGCACTGAGCCGGCTCCGTAAAGCAGCAGCCCTGTATAGATCGGATGGCGGGTGTGTCGATAAACGCCATGGGCGACCACACCGGCACCAGGCTTGGGCACCGGCTGGGCGGTCAGCGCGCCGCCAAGGTGAACCGCGCCGACCGCCGCGAGAACGGCTCCGCCGCCACGCAGCACCCAGCCAACGACAACGAAGCCGCCGGGAACATGCCACAACGATGACCACGGCACCGTCAGCGCAGCGAGCAGAACGAACTGCACAGCCACGAGCAGCCACCCGAGGCGTCGGGGGCGATCCATTCGATCTATGCCGTAGGTATGGCAGCAAGCGCTGCGGTGAGGAGTGCCGCGGCCTCGTTCGCCAACTGCTGGAAGGCATCGCCGGCCATCAACTCCCGCGGGTCGACGGCACTGATTCTGGTGCCATCGCCAGTAGCGGCAAGCACGACATTGCACGGCAGCAACAAGCTCACGAACTCATCGAGCTCCAGAGCCCGGTGTGCGAACGTCGGGTTGCATGCGCCGAGGATCTTCAACGGCGAGCGTTCGACACCGAGCTTGGCCTTCAGAGTGGCTGCCACATCGATCTCGGTGAGCACACCGAAACCTTGAGTGGCGAGGGCCACACGAACGGCGGCCTCTGCCGCCGCCATGGAAAGCTTGGTAGTCGTCTCGATGGCATGCATGATCAGTTCTTCTCGGGCGCAGCGAAGCGGGTCAGACCGAGTTCGGTCTCGATCGCATGACGCGGGCGGGCGCCCACCACCTGCTTGGTGAGCTTGCCGCCCTCGAACAGGCCGATCATCGGAATGCCGCGAATGTCGCATCGGCTGGCGACGACCTGGTTTGCGTCGACGTCGACCTTGACGACCTTGATCGCCGCCCCGTGCTGGTCGGCCAGCGCCTCAACCTCAGGTGCCACTGCCCGGCACGGGCCGCACCAAGCCGCCCAGAAATCCACCATCACCGGCACGGTCGAGTCGAGCACCTCGCGCTTGAAAGTTGCCTGGTCATCTGCGTGGATCACGTTTGCCATGCCTGGTCCTCTTCGGTTCGGGGACCCACCTGGAGCCCGCTACCACTGACACAACCTATACCCCCACGGGTATATTCCCATCCAGCTCGAGCGACCTATCGCGCCGCCAACAGCTTCTTGATGTCGTTGACGGTCGGGACCCTGCCCGAAACAACGACTTCATCGTCGATCACGAGGGCCGGGGTGGCCATGACAACCCAGGAAGCGATTTCACCCGGGTCGGTCACCTTCTCGAAGTCGGCGTGCAGACCGAGTTGATCAACTGCGTTGTGGGTGACTTGCTCCAGCGCTCAGCGCGGCCGATGAGCTGCGCCGCGCGTACGCCGACGATGACGTGTGACGACCTACGTCGTCATTGACGCCTCGGCCGCTGTCGAGATGCTCACACGAACAACCACCGGCGCCCCAACTTCAACTCCTGCTGCCGCCCCACGCGGTTCGCTGGGTTCCTGACGGCCTCTTCGACGCCGAGGTAATTTCCGTTCTCCGACGATGGGAACTCCGTTCCACACTCTCACCTGCGAACGTAGCTGCAGCCTTCCAGCGACTCGCCGGTTGGCGCCTGAGACGAGCCACCGTAAGCGGCCTCGCCACACAAGCGTGGACAATACGCCACAACACCACCTTCACCGACGCCTGCTACGTCACGCTCGCCCGACGCCTCGACGCTCCGCTTCTGACGAGTGACATGCGACTGGTTGCCGCGCCGAACCTTCTTCCAGTCCAATTCCTCCACGTCTGACGCTTCCCCAAGGCGACGCCCCCCCTCATCGAACGTGCAAGGCAACACAGGCCAAGCCCGCGATGAGGGACGGTCGTGTGTCAGACCAGCCGGTGCGGGTCGCACTGAACGCCGGCACGAGACGCGCCCAGATGCGCTTCGTTCGGTGCGTCTCGCCCGATGATAACCACCTCGCCCAGGTCGAATGGTCGGGTCCAGCTACACGGCTCGGATATGGGGCCGTGCGACACGTCGACCGCACCGACCACGAAGCGCTTTTGCACATCCGATGCTCGACGCCTAACGCGGTTCCGTCGAC
>JANMRB010000169.1:0-8981 GCA_031370825.1 Ilumatobacteraceae bacterium | reverse complement strand
CCACTTCGTGCCGACAGCGCGCTGGATCTCGGCGGCGACGACGTCATCGTCAGCGCCATCTCGCATCAGCTTGCGGAGGTCGAACTCGGACGTGGCGAACAAGCAGGTGCGGAACTGGCCGTCGGCCGTGATTCGCACGCGGTCGCAATCGCCACAGAACGGCTTCGAAACCGACGGGATGACCCCGACAGTGCCGCGCCCGTCGAGATACCTCCATCTGTCGGCGGGCGCAGCGCCGCGCGACGTCATCTGCTCGAGCGGGAAGACCTCGGCGATGGCGGCAACGATCTCGTCCTGCGTCACCACCTGTTCGTTGACCCAGTGACCACTCGCGTCGAGTGGCATGAACTCGATGAAGCGCACCTCGACGTCGTGGTCGCGGCCGAAGCGGGCGAGGTCGACGATCTCGTCGTCGTTGATGTCGCGTTGCACGACGGCGTTGATCTTGACAGGTGAGAATCCGGCCTCTTTCGCAGCCTCGATGCCGTCGAGCACGCTCGTCAACTCGTCGCGACGGGTCATCTGCAAGAAGCGGTCGGCGCGCAAGGTGTCGAGGCTGACGTTGACACGGTCGAGCCCGGCTTGACGCAACTCATGTGCGACCAGCCGGAACGTGGCGCCGTTCGTGGTGAGTCCGAGATCCGGAGCCTGCCCGGCCAGAGGCGACGCTGAACCCGTGGGAACCCGAAGTGCGGACAACTTGCCGACGAGCACTGGTAGATGTGCCCGAACGGTCGGCTCGCCGCCGGTGAGGCGCAACCCATCGACCTCGAACCGCTCGACGAAGATGCGAGCCAGCCGTTCGATCTCCTCGAACGTCAGCACTTCGCTGCGCGGCACCCAGACCATCCCCTCTTCGGGCATGCAGTACGTACAGCGGAAGTTGCACCGGTCGGTGACCGAGATGCGCAGGTCACGAATGGTTCGCCCGAAGGGGTCGACCAGATCCATGTCCGTCAGGCTAGCGACAGCAGCATGGCACTGACGGAGTCGCCGGGCCTGATCCCCTCGCCATCAGGCACGATCGCGATGGCATCGGCGAGTGACGTCGCGGCCAGCTGATGGCTGCCCTGGGCACCGACCGATCTGACGTGGTAGCGGCCGTCGGCGCAGAACGAACCGGAGACCCGCATGTAGTGGGTCTTTCCATCGGGTTGCCGTCGCAGCCCTTCGTCGGCGATTGCCACGACGGTGGTGCGGTCGATGTCGGCGTGGCCCATCATCTTGCGAAGTGCGGGTCGGGCGAACAACTCGAAGCTGACCATGGAGCTGACTGGGTTCCCCGGAAGGCCGAAGACCGGGATCTTGTGATCGCCAGCGGTGAGCAGGCCGAACGCGAAGGGTTTGGCTGGCTTGATCGCGATCTGCATCCAGCGCATGTCGGCGATGCGCGACAGGACGGCTTTGACGACGTCGTACTCGCCCATGCTGACGCCGCCGCTGGTGATGATCGCGTCGTACGAAGTCGCGGCGTCGCGCAGGATGTCTTCGAGTGCGGCCTCGTCGTCGCGAACGACGCCGAGATCGATCGCCACGCACCCGGACTCGGCCACCAGCGGCAACAGCATGGTCTTGTTGCTCTCCCGGATCTGGCCGGGGCGCAGAGCCGAGCCATCGTTGATCAGCTCGTCGCCCGTCGACAGCACTGCCACGCGGGGAGTGCGAAAGACGCCCACACGACGAGCGTTGACGCTGGCGAGAACCCCGGCGACAGCAGGCCGGACGACGGTTCCGGCGGGGAAGAGGTCGGCACCCAGATGCACGTCCTCGCCAACCCCGCGCACAGATGCGCCGACTCTGACCGCCTTGCGAACCACCACATCGTCGTCGTCGCGTTCGGTGTCTTCGACCATCACGGACGCGTCCGCTCCGTCGGGCATCGGCGCGCCGGTCATGATTCGAATTGCCTCACCAGGACCGAGGAGCCGATCGGTGGACCATCCCGCTGCCACCTCGCCGACGACACGCAGCCGGGCCGGAGGGGCAACGACGTCAACGGACCTCACTGCGTACCCGTCGACCGCCGAGTTGGCGAACGGCGGTACGTCTTCTTGGGCGACGACGGCCTCGGCCAACACGGCGCCGTCAGCCTCGGCGAGCGATGCCTGGACGACGTCGGTGACCGTGCAACGTTCGAGCACGTATTGGCGGGCCTCGAGTTCGCTGATCACGTTCCGAACGGTACCGTTTCCCCGGTGAGCATCTACACCGCTCTACCCGCTAGCGGTCACACGGTGCGGTGGGCGGTGTGGGGCGGTGAAGACGTCGAGGTCACCGACCTTCGCTGGGAGAACGAGGGCTGGACGGTCAGCGGCCAGGTTGACCGGGAGCAGGTTCAGTACGTGGTACGGCTCTCGGCGTCGTGGCAGGTTCGCCAGTTCTTGCTGTTCCGTGATCTCGAGGACCCGGACCTGTGGCTGGCCACGGATGGCACGGCACGGTGGGGTGAGATGAACGGTGCCCATCGCGTCGAGCTGGACGGCTGCTACGACCTCGATCTGGCGTGCACCCCATTCACCAAGACGCTTCCGATCCACCGCCTACCGTTGAACGTCGGCGACAGCGCCGAACTGCCGATCGTGACGATCGATGTCGAGACGCTCGAGGTGCGTCCCGAGATGCACCGGTACACGCGGCTCGACACTCACAGATGGAGAGTCGAGCATGCCGACCAGTCCGACGAGTTCGACGTCGATCAGCACGGTCTGCTGCTCGATTTTCCCGGCAAGTTTCGGCGTCTCAGCTGAGACGGTCCCGTAGATTCTGGGCGAACTCGTCGCCGATCGTGGGATCGCCCAGCGCGATGTCGACGACGGCGTTCAGCCAACCGAGCGGCGTACCTGTGTCGTACCGCGGGACGTTCGAGAGAACGCCGTGGAACGGACCGTTGGCAGCCTGGACCCGCAAGGCGTCGGTGAGTTGGATCTCGCCACCGCTGCCGGGTTGCACCCGCTCGAGCTCAGCGAACACATCGGGGGTCAGGACGTATCGCCCGATCACGATCAGGTCGCTCGGAGCATCTTCGACGCTCGGCTTCTCGACGAGCGTTCGAATCCCGACGACGCCGTCCGCGTCGAGCTCTGTCGACGGTTCGATCACACCGTAAGAACTGACCTGGTCGCGGGGGACGCGCTTCAGGCCGACGACTCCACCGCCCGAGGTCTCGCAGAGCCGTGCCATCTGATCGAGCAGCGACGAGTCTCCCATCAACTCGTCGGGCAGCAGCACCGCGAAGGGCTCATCGCCCACGAACTCCGCCGCGCGGCCGACCGCATGACCGAGCCCCAGCGGCACGTCCTGATATGCGAACGAGACGCGGACGTCGCGCCCGATCGACTCGAGCCGATCCGCCATCGCGTGTCGGTCGGTCGACCTCAGCTTCGCCAACACATCGTCGGACAATTCGAAGTAGGCCTCGATGGCAGGCTTGCCGTGGCTGGTGACGATCACGATGTGGTCAATGCCGGCTCCGACCGCCTCATCGATGATCAGTTGCAGGGCGGGCGTGTCGATGATCGGGAGGAGCTCCTTCGGGACGGCTTTGGTGGCCGGAAGGAACCTCGTACCCAGTCCTGCCGCGGGTATGACGGCGGTGCGAACCTGCATCGCGAGGATGTTACGGCGCAGCGCCGCCCGCTAGCATTAGCAATCGAACAGTTCGACTGCTAATGCACGGCGGAGCGAGATGCCTACCTACGTCTACAAGTTCATCGACACCGGCGAGACCATTGAGGTCCAGCAAGCGTTCACCGATGATGCCCTGACCCACGCCAAGCATCCCGGCACCGGCAAGAAGCTGAAGGTCAAGAAGGTCTTCACGCCTGTTGGAGTCACGTTCAAGGGCGGCGGCTTCTACAAGACCGACAGCCGTGGCGGTAAGTCGAAATCGTCGAGCTCGGCGACGTCGACCGAGCCGTCATCGAGCTCGTCAGAATCGTCGTCGGATGGCAAGAAATCCGGTGACTCCGCCTCGGCGCCGGCGACACCCGCGTCCGCGCCCGTATCGGCCCCGGCGGCGAAAGCAGCTTCGTCAACGGAGTAGACAAGTCGGCCGATACAGTCGGCCTCCGGCTTCCCCCAAGAACGTCGACATCGATGCGTCGAGGGAGGTCCGGTGCACCAGCTCGCCTGGATTCGCCTGATGGTGGCTCGCCACCCGTGGATCTATTGGCTGACCATCGCGGCGCTCGCGTCCCTTGTTGGGCTCAGTGCACAGCGGGCCGTCGCCGGCGTCGACGCACAGCGCCGATCGTGGGGACGGCAGCAATCAGTGTGGGTGGCAAGTGCGGCGACCGAAGCTGGTGAGGTCATTGCGGCCGATCGCAGTGAGGTGCCCGCAGCCGTCGCACCAGTTGACGCAGCTCTCGAAGTTCGCCCGGGCACCGTTGCCCGGCAACACATCGGTGCCGGCGAGATCGTCACGAGCTCCGACGTCACCGCTGCAGGGCCCGCCGGATTGATTCCGGCCGATTGGGCCGCCTTTGCGTTGCCCGCGTCCGTCGAACACTTCACGACCGGCGATCACGTCGGTGTCTACACCGGTGACCAGTTCCTCACGCCAGGCCTGGTGGTAGCCACCGGTGAAACGGACCTGATGGTTGCAATCCCCGCCGCGTCCGCACCGGCCCTAGCCGCGGCCCTCCTCGCCGGTGCCGCAACCCTCGCCCTGACCCCGGGTCCGTGAACACCGTTGCGGGTCAGCGCCAGCCGGCGGTGAGGATCACGAGGACGGTGACACCGAGGGCGCAGCGATAGATCACGAAGGGCATGAAGCTGCGGGTTCGGATCAGGCGCAGCGTGCCCCACACAGCGGCCCACCCAGCCACCGCGGCCGTGACGATGCCGACGATCATCGGCACTCCGAGACCGTTGGGGACACCATCCTTGGCGAGCTTCAGCATCTTGTAGGCGACCGCCCCGGCCGTGACGGGGATGGCCATGAGGAAGCTGGCCCGCGCGGCCGCGTCGCGGGTGAATCCCAGAAACCGGGCGGCGGTCATGGTGATGCCCGAACGCGACGTGCCGGGATTCAACGCGAGGATCTGCGCTGCACCGATCTTCAACGCATCATCTCGCTGAAACTCAGGCAGAGCGCGAACACCGGTGCGTCGATCGGCTACCGCCAGCAAGACACCGAACACGATCAACGACACGGCGATCAGACCAGGCTTGCCGAGCTTGTCGTCGATGGTCTTCTCGAACAGCGCGCCGGCGATGGCCGCTGGGATCGAGGACAACACCAGTAGCCAAGCCAGCCTGCCTTCAGGAGTAGCAGGACGCTCTCGATGCACCACCAACCGAACGCCCTCGCGCACGTAGACGACGAGCTCTTTCCAGAAGTAGCCGACGACAGCCACCAGGGTGCCGAGGTGCAGCGCCACATCGAACGCCTTCTCGATGGCGGAGTTGTCGAAGTCGTGCCAGTTGAACAACCACGGCACCAGCAGCAGGTGACCGCTCGACGAGATCGGGAGAAACTCCGAGAGGCCCTGAACGAGCCCGAGGATGACGGCGTGGAGAATTGGCACGATGGCTGTCTAGTCGACAGTAGTGCTCGGAAGGATTCGCGCCGACCACGGACGCGCCTCGTCCCAATGATGGCCGACCGTTCGGCCGAGCCGCAGTTTGGCCAAGAAGTCGTGCGGCCCGTCGAAGTCCGGCATCTCGACGTACGCAGCGCCGATTGCATCGGGGACATGGGCGTCGCTGCCGGCGCCAGCGGCCAAGCCGTGTGCGGCGGCCGTCGAAGCTGCTCGCTCGTTCAAGCTGCGAAGCGAGGTCTTGGCGTTGATCACCTCGATCGCGTCGACCAGGCCCTCGTTGATCAACGCGTCGAGCGCCGCCTCGCTGAGGTTGCGTCTCATCGGGTCGTATGGGTGGGGGATGTAGACGATCCCGCCCTGGCGACGAATTGCTCGTGCGGCCTCGTCGGGCTGGACGCCGATCGGTATCCGCTCCTCGAGAAACAAACCGATGATCTCACCGGCGTGAGTGCGCAGCTCTTCGCCGACGATCACTCGGCAAACGAGACGATCCAAAAGGTCCACGGCTCCTTTGATCGCGTTGTGGTCGGTGATGCACAAGACGTCGACACCCGCTTCGACGACCGCCGCGGCAAGTTCGTCGGGGGTAGTCGTCGAATCGCCGCTCCACATGGTGTGGCTGTGCATGTCGACGCGGACCCACCCCACCGGCAATTGATCGGCAAGATGCGGATGACGAGCCACAGCGCTAACAGAGGGAGCCGGCACGGGAGGCAACGGTACCCCGTAGGCTCCTGCTGTGCGTTGGACACCACGACGGCGGCGGTTCATGCTCATCACCGGAGGCTCGGGCTTCCTCGGCCAACACTTGGGAATCGCGTCCGAGGCGGAGGATTGGGAGCTCTTCGCGCCGCCGTCGTCGATGATCGATGTCCGCAACCGTGAACGTTCGATCGAGGAGATCTGCTCGTGGAAACCGACAGCGATCGTGCACCTCGCATCCCGCAAAGGTGACCGGCGCACGATCGTCGAGGGCAGTCGCAACATCGCCGAAGCTGCGACCGCGTGCGGGGCGCGGATGGTTCACGTCAGCAGCGACGCGATCTTTCCGGGCCGTTCGCAGCCCTACCGCGAATACGACACACCCTTCCCGATCACCGACTATGGGGTGATGAAGCTCGAAGCCGAACGCGCTGTCATCGCCGAATGCCCGGGCGCGGTCCTGGTTCGCACCTCGTTGCTCTACGGCACCCGTCGCCCGGCACCCATCCAAGTCGACGTCGAGCAAGCGATCTCCGGCAAGGTACCGACGCGGTTCTTCACCGACGAGTACCGCTGCCCGGCACACGCTGCCGATGTGGGGGCCGCGCTCAGCGTGTTAGCCACCCACGCCGAGATCCGCGGACCGTTGAACGTGGCCGGCCCGGAGGCGATCAGTCGTGCGGATCTGGCGGCGATGTTCGCCACCTGGATGGGTCTCGACCCCCGACTGCTGAACACTGGAAGCATGGCCTTGTCGGGCACCATTCGGCCGACCTGTGTCGCGCTCGACTCGACGTTGGCAGCTTCATTCGGACTGCAGTGCCGGCCTTTGGCAGAGACGCTGCACCGACATCCAGTTGGCTAGGACCCGCTCATCGTCACGTCGCGGATGACGAGGCTGAGCCCGGCGGCGCGCATCGGCAGCCAATCGACGTCGTTGCCGACCTCCACGACGTCGTGCAGCATGCGCTGCAACGTCGAGGCGATCGTGAACTCACGGATCGGTCCGCCCACCTGACCGTTGGAGATCGTCAAGCCGGACGCACCGACCGAGAAATCTCCGCTGATCGCGTTGACGCCGGAATGCAGACCGGTGACGGACTGGATCAGCACACCGTCATCGATATCGGCGATCAGCGCATCTTGATCACGTTCACCGGGGAGCAATTGGAGAGCCAAACAGCCCACGCCTGGGGTTCCTTTGAAACCTCCTCGGACTGCGTTGCCTGTGCTCTTGGAGCCGACGCGCCGAGCCGAATACGACGAATGGACGAATTGCCGCAAGACGCCCTTTTCGATCAGCACGTTGCGCCGCGCGGCAAGCCCCTCGCCATCGAGGTCGGTGGCGGTGTACGCCTTCGGGTTGGTCGGGTCGTCGACGAGAGTGACGATCGAGTTGGCCACGCTTTCACCGAGCCGGTCCTTGAACAGGCTGCGGCCCTTCGCAACGCTCTCGCCGTTGAGCGTGCTGGAGATGACGCCGAGCAGGCTTGCGGTGACATACGGATCGAGCACGACGGTCGTGCGCTTCGTCGAAGGCTTCGTCGCACCCAACAACCGCGTTGCCCGGTCACTGGCGTCTTTCGCAGCCTTGGCGAGATCGAACTCGGCGGGAGACCGGCCGACACTGAAGCCGAAGCCCGTCTGGGTCTCGTCGCCCTCGTCGGCCATCGTGCTGACGACCACATAGCAACCGTTTTCGCGGCCGGTTCGTCGAATGCCTGTCGTCGTGGCGACTGCAGACTCCGACGCGACGTCGGCGTAGTTGGCATCGTCGACCCGGATACGTGGGTCAGTGGCCAGCGTCAACCGTTCAAGCTCTTTGGCCAGCGCTATCTTGCCCTCGGTTGAACAGCCAGCGAGCGCCTCGCTCCACAGGTCCTGCTCGATCACCTCGACACCGTCGAGCTCGGCCAGCCCGGCCCACTCGTCCGGGGTACCGAACTGCACGTTGTCGCGGGCTTCGGCCAACACCTCTGCAACGGCGGTGTCGTCCAGAACTCCGGCATATGCAAAGCCCGTCTTGCCATCGCGTATCACGCGGATGCCCACGCCCTCTGTCTGCGCGGCGACGAAGTGCTCCACCTCGCCCTCGTAGATCCGAACGTCGGTCTCAGCGTCGCGCGACACGAATGCCTCGATCTGCTCACCGGGTTGAGCCATCGACACGACTCGATCGGCGATCGCTTGTAGCTCCGCCACGCCAGTCATGCTGCCGTGCCTCCGATTGTGAGGGCTTTGACGCGGAGGGTTGGTTGGCCGTCACCGACCGGAACACCCTGGCCGTCCTTGCCACAGGTTCCAGGATTCCCCATCGCGAAGTCGTTACCCAACCGGTCGATGTCGCGAAGCACCTGCGGACCGTTGCCCAACAAGTTGCCGTCGCGCAATGGCTCGGTGATCTCCCCATCTTCGATGAGATAGGCCTCGGTCATCCCGAAGACGAAGTCGCCTGTGGCGGTGTTGACCTGCCCACCCCCGAGCTGGGCGATGAAGACGCCGTGATCCGTGCCGCGCAGGATGTCGTCGGGATCTTCGGTGCCGTCGAGCACGAACGTGTTCGTCATGCGCACCATCGGCAGATGCATGTAGCTCTGACGCCGACCGTTGCCCGACTGCTTGCGGCCCTCGTTACGAGCCCTCAGGTAGTCCCACATGTAGTCGGTGAGAACGCCGTTCTCGATCAGCACGTTGTACTGGCTGGGGTGCCCTTCGTCGTCGATTCCGATCGCGCCC
>JANMRB010000149.1:0-12398 GCA_031370825.1 Ilumatobacteraceae bacterium | reverse complement strand
GCCACCGATGACACCTGTGCCGCGCGCCAGGCGACGCTCGAAGGCACTTGGACGCACACCGCCTGCAAGACCGAAGGCCGCGACTGCCTCGGCATCGTCGAGGCCGGCACCTACTCGACAAACCGTTGGAATCCCTACGGTGGTTTCACCTATGGCCAAGTGACCTTCACCGTGCCCGACGGGTGGGCGGTCGACTACGACTCGCAGGCCGCGTTCTTCCTGCGTTCCGCAGATGACTACGACAAATTGGGCAACGACTCGGCGTGGGGCATCAGCGCCTGGGCAGACGTCGCCGCGGCCGCCCCGGACAACCCCGGCTGCAGTGGCGAACCCCCCGACAACGCCGACCCCAGCGTCGGGGCGGGGGCAGCGAACATTGCCGCCTGGATGGCCGCGTTGCCGAGCCTCAAAGCGACGCGCTCGACAATGGCGATCGGTGGTCTGCAGGCCGAGGTGGTCGATGCCGAGATCGCTGCGGGGGCAAGTGTGTGCGACTGGGGCGTCGTCTTGATCGCCTCGCGGACGTCGAAGCCCGACCCGTTCAACTTCGGGATCGTCGTCAACCAACACATGCGCGTCATCCTCGTCGACGTCGTCCCCGAGCGGACCGTGGCGATCTTCCTCGACGACAGTCAACACCCCGGATTCGCCGAGCTGGAGAAGGCGGCGATGCCGATCGTCGAGTCGTTCGTCTTCTCCCCCACCCCACCGGCTGCCTGAACACATTCCCAAGGAGAACATCATGCGAACACTCTCTCGTTCGACTCGGGCCGGCGCCGCTTGCATCGCCGTTCTCAGCCTCGCCGCCGGTCTTGTACCGGCCTCCCCGGCATCAGCGACTCCGCCGGGGATCAACGGGCGCATCGCCTTCATGCGCCACGACACCCAGGGACATTGGCAGATCTGGACGGCGAACCCGGACATGACAGCCGTCGATCGAATCTCGGACGGACCGTACGACAATGCCTTCCCCGCCTGGTCGCCCGACGGGACCCGTATCGCGTTCGCCAGCACGCGCACCGATACCGCCGGCGGCAGGGCGATCAGCGACATCTTTGTGATGAACGCCGACGGCTCCGGTGTCACCCAGCTGACCCAGTCGATCGGATGGAGCAGCGAGCCGACATGGTCCCCGGACGGCCGCTTGATCGCGTTCCACTCCGACGCCGGCAATTGGCCCACGTCGCTGGGTCTGTTCGTCGTACGCCCGGACGGCGGTGGTCTGCGACGTCTGACCACGCTCTCGCCCGACCTCGTCGATCAAGGCAGCGCCCGGTTCTCCCCCGACGGGCGCAAGTTGCTCTTCACCCAGCTCGACGGGACATTTGTGCAGGGGGGCGCAGCGCTCAAGGGCGTCAACATCGCCCTGTTCACGATCAACCTCGACGGCACCGGCATTCGTCAGCTGACGCCGTGGGGAATCCACGCCACCGAGGGCGACTGGTCCCCAGACGGCAAACAGATCGTGGTCGGCACGTTCGTTGAACACCTCGGCCACACCAACAGGCTGATGATCATGAATGCCGACGGCTCGAACCTACGAGACCTCACCAGCGACCATGGAACCACCGGCATCGGCAAGTTCGAAGCGCTCCGCGTCGAGCAGAGCTTCAACCCGACATGGTCGCCCGACGGCACGACGATCATGTTCAGCCACCTCGAACTCACATCCGACGGACAGTTCGTCGCCGGCCTGCAAACGATCTCCCCCGACGGTGACGGGCAGCACTGGATCTCTCAACAGGACGAACACCAAGCCGACTGGGGCACCGCGCGGCTGAACTGACACGGGCAGGCCCACCCGATCAGGCGTCGTCGAGCAGATCAACAAGCGGCCTCGACGCATCACCTCTGCACGGCGATGCGCTCTGCAGCGAAGGTCGAACCTCACGGTCGTGAAGCGTGGGACTCTCCCGCACCGGGCGACACGGAGGTTGAGCGCCCGTTGGGAAGCAACGGAGGTACCAGCCGCGATCGCACGACGGCCCGTACCGACGACGCAGGTCCGGACCTTCGAAGCGCACGCACCAACTTCGAAGGACGGGAACCCACACACGGTGCCGACCTTCGGGTTACGTACTCGAAGGCTGCGAGCGCTCGACGGCGGCCGCCGGCATCACGGACACCAGTGGTCACTGCCGGTGCATCATGGTCAACGCCACCCAGTCGTTCGGCGGCCGATCGGCGAACCTGTCGTCGAAGTTGGGTTGCAACGGGTTGCATCGTGGTTGCGCAGACGCGACAAGACCAGGTCAGAGATGGGCTCTGACCTGGTCTTTTTGGTGGCGGGGGCAGGATTTGAACCTGCGACCTTCGGGTTATGAGCCCGACGAGCTACCGAACTGCTCCACCCCGCGTCGGAGTGAGAGATATACGGTAGCGAACCTCCATTTCGATCACAACCCCACAAACGAGACACCCCGCCAGAGCGTTTGAACCTGGCCGCAGCGGGGCATCTCATCAGCGATGTCGACAACATTCCGTGCCGCTGCCACTGACTCGGCGACAGAGAACTTCTTCGGTTGGCCGGTCACGTGGCGGGCCGAGGCAGCCAGGGCTCTCGGGATCCGTGACGACGATTTGCCGGCAGCGATCAGTCCGGGCGCGGCGTTCCCCTATGTCCTGCAGTCGATGGTCGAAGCGATGCGCTCGCCGCTGCGAATGATCGTCGACATCGGCTCCGGTGTGGGCGGCGCGAGCGAGTACCTCCGTCGCGCAACGGGAGCGTCGGTCTACGCCATCGAGCAATCCGCGCTGGCGCGAGAGGCCGCGAAGGAATGCTTCGCGAACCTTCACCAGGTGGAGGGCGAGCCGACGCAAACAGGGTTGCCCGGCGGGTGCGCTGACGCCGTCGTGATGTGCGGAGTGCTCTCGCTCATTGCCGAGCCCCACGAAGTGCTGGACGAGGCGACTCGGCTGCTCGCTCCGCAAGGTCATCTGGGGATCGCCGACCTGTACGCCGCCGGCGACTCGGACCTGACCAGCGAACCGAACGTTTTCCGCACCCCGCAAACGGTCATCGACCTCTGTGCCGCGCACGGACTGGAACTGGTTGAAGTGCGCTGCGGTGATCCCATACCGGATCCCCCTTGGGCGCGCGTCGCAGCACGGGTCGACGAATGGATCGAACGAAATTGCCACGAACGCGACGGCTACGAGGCCTGGGAACGCGACCGCCGGCACCTTGAAGAGCACATCACCCGCGGCGACCTGATCGGCTGCTGCGTGGTCGCGGCTCCACCCTGTGTCTGAATGGACGAGGTACGGTAGCGAGCAGCTATTTCGTTCAAACCCAGGAAGTGTGGACACCTCAGTGGGACTGTTCAGCAAGAAGCCGAAGTCGATCATCGTCCAGAAACCGGCCACCAAGGCCACTCCCGACAAGGATCCGATGGACATGCGGGAGGCATTGGTACCGAAGGTCGAAGCCGCGCCTCAGCTGACCAATCCACCCACGACCGAGGCCGCGCCGGCGCCCGGTACACCGACACCTCCAACTCCCATCACAACTCCGATGGCGACGCCCACCGAAACGCCGACGCCAGGGCCAACACCGCCACCCACGGCAACCCCCATCGCAACGCCAACCCCCACCCCTACCCCAACGCCAACATCAACGCCGACCATCAAGCCCGCGGCGGCGGCCTCGCCTCCCAAACCAGTGAAACCACCCAAGCCGGCAAAGATGAAGAACCGCAGGGGCGGGGTCGATCCTGCCGATTTCCTAGTGTTGCGTTCCGAGCTCAGGGACATGCGCGCCCGGCTCGACGAGAGCGAGCAGGCCAGGGCAATCGTCGAGGCCCGCCTCAGCTCCCTCGACGCGGCAGCAGCAACGTTCTCGACCGAGCGCAGTGACATCATCGAAGTTGCCGACATGGTCATGCAACTGCAGCAGCAGATCAACGAAGGCGGTGGGACAGGCGGGCGAGGCGATTCGCCGACTACCGACAATCACGGCGAGCTGTCGGCCAAGGTCGACGCGCTCCACAGTCGCATGTACGGCATGCAGGACCTCGCTCCGAAAATTGCCGAGTTCGAGATGCAGATCGCCCAGCTGCGCATCGAGCTCGAATCGGCCACCCTGGCGGTCGCTGAGGCGGCGGCGCTGCCCCCGCCCCCTCCGACCGTCAGCGGACCCGACCCGGAAACACTCGAACGGATCGCAGCGGTGCAGCAGAGCGTCGATGACCTCGACCAGATTCGTCACCGTCTCGGTGAGCTCGACCTACTTCAACAACGTGTCGCCGGCGTGGAGTCGCTCCACCAAAGGATGGGAGAGCTCGACAACGTCGAAGAGCGACTCGCCACCGTCGATGGGTTGGCAGCACAACTGCAGCAACTCAACGCACGCGTCGCCGCCCAGGCCGAGTTGGGCGGTCAACTCTCGGGTCTGCGCGATCGCATCGCCCAGATCACCGACCAGCCCCGCGGCACGATGGACGACGAGGTACGTGAGCAGATCGAGCTGATCGGCGCGCGTCTACGCGCCCACGACGAGATGCAGGCTCAAGTCAGAGAGTTGGTCGATCGAGCCGCGTCGAACGACACCGAGGCGCGTGCAGTGCGCGACCACATGGCATTGCTCGATCAACGACTGACCAACGTCAGCACCGAGTTGGCCAACCAACTTGGCGAGCTGGGTCGCGACATCGACGGGCTCGGACAGCGTCTGCCGGAGATGGCCGAGGGAACTGTCAGCGAGGAGGTCGTCGACGCGCTGCGCGGCGGCCAGGTCAAGCTGGCCAACGAGCAGGCGCGTTACGAGATCGCGTTCCGCCAGGACCTGGCAACGCTCGCCGAGCTACTGCGCCAGGGTCACGACGACGAGGACTAGGTCTGCAGCGCGTCGAAGGCTTGCTGCACCAGCGCACGGGCTTGTTCGACCCGCGCTTGATACGTCGCCAGATCGTGATTGTCCAACGCCTGGTCGGCTTGGGCGAACAGCGTCTCCGCCTCATCGAGCAGTTCGGCCGGCGTCTTGTCCGTCGTGGGCGGCGTGACGGCACCCCCGCCCGTATTGCCGGTGTCGGGCGGCGTGGCACCGACGACGTCGCCGATGTTGGATTTGAACCCTGTGAACAACTTCGCCAGCGCGCCGCTCAACGAACTGCCGAAAGCAGCGCGATCGTTCTGTGATACGAGCACCAGCTCGATGGTGGGCTGCGAGTTCCTCGGGTCAGGGACGGAAGGCTGCACGTACACGGGACGGACCCACAACAATCCGCCGGCGATCGGGACCATCTGCAGGTCGCCGAACACCACATCGGTGCCTTCGATGTTGAGCAAGCTGATCTGTTGGGAGACGCTCGATTCGGTGTTCATCGTGTTGGACACGGTGAACGGCCCATCCTCCGCAGACGTGACCTCGTAGGCCACCAACGACCCGTAGTCCTGTGGGTCGCTGCTGGCCGTCATGAACGCCTGCAGGTTTCGTTTGCTGTCGTCGGTGGAGAACGGCACGAATGGTCGCAGCAACTTGAACGAGGCCTGTGTCTCCCCCGGCGCTCGCAACATCGAGTAATACGGCACGAACCGTTCGGTGCCGGACTCGGTGGCGAGATCAGCCTGAGCCGCGGTCGCGTCGCCGGCGACACTGTCGGACGTGACCACAGCAGCGCCGGCCCGCGGCCGGGCGATCGGCGCTTGCGCAACCGACCATGCGCCCGTGCGACCGAAGAAGGCCTCCGGGCTCAGCCGGTACTTGGAGTACGCAGACGTCTGCACCCTGAACAACTCTTCGGGATAGCGGAGGTGGGCGGCGAGATCTTGGGGCATCTGGTCGCGGCTCTTGAACAGTCCGGGGAACGCTGACTGCCACACCTTGGCGATGGGGTCGACGTCGTCGACGATGTAGAAGTCGACCGTTCCGTTGTATGCGTCGACGACGACCTTGATGCTGTTGCGCACGTAGTTGAAGGGGTGGTCGAGTCCGCTGCCCGGATTCAACTGGCTGCGGTCGCCACTCTGGCCGTAGGGATAGCGATCAGACGTCGTGTAGGCGTCGATCACCCACACCACTCGGCCACCGATCGCCACCGGATACGGGTCGTTGTCGTACGAGAGGAAGGGCGCCAACTTCTTGGCCCTGTCCTCGACACGGCGGATCGACATCAACCGCGAGTCGTTGTCGATCGCACCGGACCCGATCATGTTGTAGTCGAGGTAGCTGAGGGCGAACGCCATCCGCTTGAACACCGAGTTCAGCTTGATGCCGCCGGTCCCCGAGTACGCCCCGGGGTCGTCGTAGCCGGGGCAACTCTCTTCGCTGACGCCAGTGTCGACGATCGCGTAACCGGAGATGTCATCGCTGAAGTACATCTCGGGCCGCTCGAGCTTGACCTCGCGGTAGTCGGGACGACGATCCTTGATCTGACCGGACGGTGCCTCGACGATCCCGCAACCGTGGGTGTTGATGAGGTGCTGGCCCTGCCACGACTTGTTGGCGATGGCCGACAGGTCGAGCTCGCGAGCAGCAACCGACACCTGTTGCACCCGACCGTCGAGGTTGTAGCGATCCGGGTCGAGGTCGTTGATCGTCAACCCGGCCTTCTGGCTCTGGTCCGTGCGGAAGCGACCGACCATCGCCTCGGGGCGCAGCAAGCGCACGTTGGTCAGCGGGGTGACATCCTCGGTCAGCGCTCGCTCGGTGATGTCGGCAAAGCTGACCTGCTTCACCGCGACGTTGTCGATGCCGAGAGCGTGCTTGGTGGCGTCGATGTTGCGGACGATGTACGGCGCTTCTTTGTCGCGCTGGTTGGGGTTGACGACCAGCGCCTGGATGGCGGCGGGGTAGATGATGCCGCCGATCAGCGCGATCACTGCCCACAGGGCGGATGCGACAACCGGGATCCGCCATGAGTTCGTCCGCAGCGTTGACAGGAACAGACCTGCCACGAGCAAGGCGACCAGAGTCAGCAACACGACAGCGGGCAGCTGCGCCTTGGCCGCGGCGTACAGCAACCCGCGCACGAACCCGCGCGAATCGGTCGTCAGTTCATATCGGGTCAGCCAGTAATCGCCGGCCTTGACGACGGCCATCGCCGACAGCAGGACCGCGACGTGAGCCTTGGTGGCGCGGCGGACCTTCGGCCGAGGTGGCTGGATGATGATCCCGCCGCTGAGCACGTGGGTGGCGATGACCAGCAGCGTGATGAACACCAACGCCGCGAACAACCAGTCGAGGACGAAGGCGATGAACGGCAGGCGGAACATGTAGAAACCGACGTCGTGGCCGAACTGCGCATCAGCAATCCCGAACTGCTGGGAGTTGCGGAACATCAGCCAGTCCTGCCAGTGACCCACGGCCGGCGCGGCGAAGAGCAGGCCGGCGACGGTTGCCACCGCGATGCGCAGTGACCGCAACCGGTGCCCGAAGAACTCGTGGAAGCGCTCCACGACAGGATGGGTGTTGGCCGAGAACGCCGACGGCGCCAGCCGGTCGGCGATCACCAGGTTGAGGATCGCCAGCGCTACGAACGTGCCACCGAACAAGAAGAACATCAACAGCTTCGAGCGCAACACCGTCGAGAACACACCGGCTCGGCCGACCGAGTCGAACCACAGGTAGTCGGTGAAGAAGCCGGCGAAGAACCGGCCGAACAGCAGCACGCCGACGATGACGACGGCCACGACGATCAGTGCGATGCGGCCCTTGTCGGAGAATCGACGGGCTCTCATCGACGCGGCACCTCGGGGTGGAAGGTCGGAGGGGTTCCGCACTCCGGCGAGACTAGCGGGGCGCTAGTGCAAGCATGCAGCGGCAACCCTCGTGCGCGGGCGCGCAGGTGTCGCCAGTGGGGAACGGTTGCCCGGCGGCGACTTCGCCGGCAAGGGCGTTGTCCTCGGCATCCGGACATGCCGGACCGTGTGGATCGACCATCCAGCAGATCTTGGTTCCCGGCACAACCGCGGCCAACGCTCCACGACCGAAGGCGGCGCGAGCCACATCGTCGAGGTGCTCGTCGATGCGCTGTGTCTTCCATTCCCGATAGATGCCGCGCACCATGTTGGCGAGCTCTTCGTTGTCGCCCGCCGCGTCGTTGACCGAGCGTTCCAACCGCACGCGCAGCGGCACGACGATCTTGGTCGTCAACGCCTCGATCGCAGCCTTGGTCGCACCATTGCGATTGATGTCGGCCTTGTGCTCTTTCGTGGTGCCGCTGTCGATGCTGGCCGCGCCGAGCAGCGCAGCCTTCTCGAGCTCCGACGTGATGGCCGCCCCGTATCGAGACGCTTGCTCGGTCTGCCACGGCAGCATGGTGTCGAGGTTGCTCACCGGCTCCTTGCGTCGTAGGGCGTGGAGGATTTCGTTCTGCTCGTCGGCCAGCACGCGCTTCAGCTTGCGGGCACACGCCACGATGAGCGGCGTCAACGAGGCGTCGCGCTGGCCGAAGGACGAATCGTCGAGCGCTTCTTCGACGAACGGTGCCTCGGGGGATGCCTGGAAGACGGCGAGGTCTTCGACGATCGTCAGCGACGTCGTCGCTTCGTCCGTCTCGGTTGCGACGTCGGCGGCGGGGTCCTCGGCGGCTTCCTCCTGCTGGGCGCGCTCGGCGACTGATTCGGCGCGTGCCGCGCGCATGCGCGCAAACAGATCGTCGACCGTGGCAGTTGGGCCATCGATCGATCCGGTCTCGTCGTCGTCGTCACCGCCGAACAGTGCGACCACCGGGGCGGCCTTGCGCGCATCGTCATCGTCGTCGTGATCATGCACCTCGTGCGTCTCGCGCATCAGCAGCACGGTGTTGTCGGCATCTTCGACCGGTTCGAGCTCAGCGATCTCGATCGGGACGATCTCGTCGACCTCGGCCGGTGGGTTCGCTGACTCGTCATCGACCTCGACGACCGTGACCGCGATCGGCAGATCCTGCTCAGGCTCTTGTGACGGGCGCTGGTTGGGGACCATCAGGGGCACGGGACCCGTGGTGGGCGCCAGGTTGACGTACTCGGACGGCTCGCCCAATGGGGTCAGCTCGGCCATCACGTCGACAGCGACCAGCCGAGAGCGCTCGAACGCCTGCAGAAGACGGTCGCGCCCGTGCATCAACTGTTCGATCTGCTGGCGGGCCAACTCGCGACGGCGGGCAAGTTCGCTGAGGACACGCTCGCGGTAGGCGCGCGCTTCGTTGACCATCTCGCGGCCCTGCTGCTTGGCCATGACCAATTCGGATTCGGCATCGGCCGACGCATCCTGCCGGCGCCGAGCGGCCTCGACCTCGGCCTCTTCGCGCAACCGTTGCGCCTCGTCGGTGGCCTCGCGCAGCATGCGCGATGCGGCATCCTCCGTGCGAAGCTTGATCTGCGATGCGGCCTCGCGCGCTGTCTGCAGGATGCGCGCGGCCTCTTCGCCGAGCATGCGGGTGACGACTTCTTCGTCGAGTGCAATGGCCGGGTTGGTCAAGCCGCGTTGCGCGGTGCGGACCTCGCGCTCCAGGAACTTCTCCCGCTCTTGCAGCCGCGCCATCTCGGCGGCGACCATTCGCAACAGATCGCGCACCTCGGACTGGTCGTACCCGCGCCGCGACGTCGAGAACGAAGCCGAGGCCACCGCGTCGGGCGACGACGGATCAGGACGTGAAAACGAAAGTGCCATTGGGCACAATCGTAGGTCGGGACACCACGGAAATAGTGGCAATCCCTTGACGCGGCGTGGCGAGTCGGCTACGGGGCGGTGGTCGCGGGCACGGAATCCGTCGTCGGGGTCTCGACGGGCGACAGTGGATCGCCGCCGATTCGCTTCAGCGCAGCCAACGCCTCATCGAGTGTTGCGACCGGGATGAGCTCGACCGCGTCGCCGACCACTTTGCGTGCCTTCGCGATGTCGGCCTCGCCCTGCGCGGTGGGGACGAGGAAGTACTTAGCTCCCGACTGCAGAACGGCCGAGGCCTTCGACGACAACCCGCCGATTGCACCGACCTGGGCATTGATGTTGATCGTTCCGGTGACGGCGATGGGCTTGCCACCCACCTGATCGCCGGGGGACAACTGGTCGATCAAGGTCAAGGTGAACGCCAACCCAGCGGAAGGACCGCCGATCGACTCGGTGTCGATGTTGATCGTGACGTCCGCGGGAAGGCTGATCGTCGCCGTGTCGCTGGGTAGGAACCCGACGATCGTGCGCTCGGGCTCGTCCGGTGCGGCGATCAGTTCGATCTCTCCGCTGCCCGGCTTGCCGTCGCGCTCGTAGTCGACCTGGACCTTGTCGCCCGGCTTGTGCTCGGCCAGGATCGGTGCCAGATCGTCGACGGTGCTGAGCGGCGTGTCGTCGACCTTCAACAGCTTGTCGCCAGGATCGAGCACCTTGTCGGACGGCGCCGACTCGACGCAGGATCGCCCGTCGTCGCTGGCCTTCAAGCACACCAACTCGTCGATGATCACCTCGCCAGGCGTCAACTTGGCATCGAAGCCCAACCGCTTCAGGGCAACGAACTCAGCGGTCTCCTTGGCCGTACGCATGTCGCGTTGGCCGCGCTGGGTTTGTTGCTCCGGGGTCTCGACTGCAAAGAGGTCGGCGTAGCTCTTCGGGTCGACGGCAGGGTTGTCGCGCCCGACCCACCACTCCAAGATGCTGAGCTCGGGAGAGCGTACGGTGACGAACAACAGCTGGCCCTTGCTGTCGTAGGTCGGCGGGCCCTTGATCTCGAGACGCGGCTCGACCGGCTGCGCATCGGCGGGAACGATCGCGAACTGGACCTTCTCCGATGCCCCGTTCTTCGTGCACACGTTGTTGGCATCGCGCGCCACGCAATCTCGTTTGCTGGCAACGAGCTTGCTCGGCAGGAGGCCGGCAACCGCGACTGCGCCCAACCCAAGGAACCCGATGACGGCGAGCGGGACGGCCCAGAAGAGGTGACGGCGGCTCAACGACCGCACCTCGGCACGTGGCTCCATTACGATTGATTCTTGCGTGTCGACCAGGGAACTCACCATCGCTACTGCTTGGATCGCCGTCCTCGCCATTCTGGCATTGGTTGCGGCAGGTTGGCGCAAGCCTGCCAGAGCCACGGCCAATCCGGCACGCGCCCTCCTACCCAGGCGCGCAAGGATCGGCCTACGGGTGATCGAGACCGAAGCACCGTTGCACCGGCGGACGCAATGGTGGCGAAAGGTCTGGGCTCTGGTCGCGGGGAGCACGATGGCCGTCCTCACCGGCATGGTCGCCGCCACCCTTGTCGGCGTGGGCGCGTCGTGGATCGTGATCACGCTGTCGCACATGTTGAAGAAGTGACGCGCTGGCGGGAGATCGCCGTCGCCGGCCACACCGGCGATGCCGTCGCGGCGCGTGCAGCGCTGACCGACGACGATCCGGTCGCCCGAGAACTGGGGCTCGGTGCACTGCTGCGCTTAGGGGCGCTGACCGATTCCGATCTCGACGCGGCGCTGATAGACAGCGTGGCGTCGGTGCGTCGCAGGGCGGCACTGATCGGCGCACAACGTCCGAACGTGTCGCTTCGTGGAGCTCTCCGCGATCCCGATGTCACCGTCGTCGAAGCCGCAGCATGGGCATGTGGTGAACATGAAGTGGTCGACGACGACGTCCTGGAAACGCTCATCGAGCTCGGCGTGACATCCGCCGATGCGCTCGTGCGCGAAGCGTGCGCCGCTGCGCTCGGCGCGATAGGGGATCCTCGCGGCTTGGCAACCATTCTTCACGCATGCACCGACAAGCCCGCGGTTCGACGCCGGGCGGTCCTGGCGCTGGCTCCGTTCGAGGGACCTGAAGTCGATGCAGCGTTGCAAGCGGCACTGTCCGATCGCGATTGGCAGGTCCGTCAGGCCGCAGAAGACGTCGTGCGAGCGAGCAGCGACTGAAGCCCCCGTTCTCACCAAACTCTAGGGATAACTCCAGAGGCCCTTAGCGGGGCACATCCACGATCACGGCGTGAACATTCGTATGTACCCTCGTCAGTCGATCGCCGTCCTCGGGATATCGGTCGCCCTCCTGGCCACGGCCTGCGGCTCCGGCAGCAACGCCTCGGCCCAGGTCGCTTCTCTGGGCTCGACCAGCGAAACCTCCCCCGACACGACGTCGCCGGTCAACACCCAGGATGCCTTGTTGAAGTACGCGGCGTGCATGCGCGAGGCGGGTGACGCTGACGGAGGCGTCGAAAGGTTTCGAACGCGCCGCCACCGTGGCAGCGATACCTGAAATGGGAATCGTGCTCGAGGCCGGTCAGGTGTCCGGCGCCCACATCGATGTTGTCACCAGGGCGATGCGACCATTGACAGCGGATCAACGTGACCGGCTTGTCGAGCGGGGTGAGGTGTTGGCGTTAGCAGCGACACTGCTGCCCCGCGACGAGTTCGCCCGCACCGTTCGCGAAGAAGTACGCCGCATCCACACCGACGACGGCATCGACCGCCTACAACGGCAGCGGCGTAACACGGCCCTGCGCAGC
>JANMRB010000126.1:0-9312 GCA_031370825.1 Ilumatobacteraceae bacterium | reverse complement strand
GGCGTCGACCTCTGCAGAAGCGTGCGCCGCCGCGGGCGAGGTCACCGGGATCTGAGCCGTCGGTGCCGGCATCGAGGTGATCGGCATCTGGATGGTGATCGGCGGGATGGTCGGCACGGTTTGCGTGATTGGCGGCGGAGGTGGCACAGGCTTCGAGCCTGCCGCAGGCGTCACTGGCACGGCTTGCGTGATCGGGGGGGCGGTGAGCCTGTTCTTCGGCTCCGCCTTCGCCTGGACCGTGGCTGGCGCCGGATCTGCCTGAACAGGCGCCGAAGTGGGGGCTGCCTCGGGCTTCGGGTTGGGCTTGGCAACCGCCGCCGGAGCGGGCGGAGCGGTGGCCGCGCGAGTCGTCGATGCAGCGGCGGCGGGAGAATTTTCCTGGCGACCCGTCACCGGGACGCTGTGCGGGTACCAACGGTCGATGCCACTTGCGTGACGCCGGTACAGCGCTAGTTCATAGCCGCTCACCATGGTGATGGCGACGGAGATCATGACGTCGTCGGTGAACAGCTCGACGCACAGCTCGACCGATGCACGGTCGATCGTTGGATCGGAATCGAACAACCGCCCAACGTGCTCGACGCCATTGACGATCACGGTTCCGCGCTGCATCTGCTCGCGGGTGATCACTCCCTCCACCATCAGGCGGATGGGAAGAGCTCCATCGGAGGTCCGTTCGGCGAAGTAGACCATCCCGTCACGGAGGTAGATCCTCGTGGCCGGGGTCGTCGCCAACGTCAGCTCACCCGTGAGATACCGACGACGTGCTGCTTCGATCACCTGCCACGCTGGCCTGGGACTGAAGCTGGCCTCGTCAGGAAAGAGATTCGCGTCCGCCACGGATGTTCCATCGGCACGTGCGGCGAGCGTCTTGAGGAAACATTGACTCTGACCGAGCCGCTAGCCTGCCACCCGGAAGGATGCCAGAGTGGACGAATGGGACGGTCTCGAACACCGTTGAGGTCTTATGGGTCTCCGTGGGTTCGAATCCCACTCCTTCCGCCAGAACAAGCCGGCGGTGTCACCCACGGGGCTGGACCGTGTTGACAATTACCCGCAACGCAGGCCCTCAGCCGGGAGATGGCCCACGGGATCGACCAAGTAGTTCTCGACCGCAGAGGTCGAGCAGGTGTTGACGCCATATCCCGTGTGCCGATTACCGACGACCACGACGAGGCGCCCCTTCTCGAGTGCTGCCGCCATCTTGCGTGATCCGTCGAGCGGCGTCGCCGGATCTCCTGTCGTGCCCAGCACGACGATCGGTCCCGCGCCCTTGCCGGTGATCGCGATCCGCGGATCCCGCGCCGCTGGGAAGAACGTGCACGAATAATCGCCGACGGTCCGCTGTGTGAAGCGCGGGGCGACCCGCTTGAACTCGGCGACCTCGGCGTCTTGCTCCTCGACGGTCGGCCGCTCGGCGGTGTCCATGCACGTGATCACTTGAAACGCTTCCAAGGAATCCGCATACGTTCCATCTGCGTTCCGCACGAAGTACTCGTCGTAGAGGTCGAGCAGTCCTGCGCCGTCCCCCTCCTGCGCACTCGCCAGCGCCTTTGCCAGCCGTGGCCAACTCGATTCCGCGTACATCGCCTCGGCGACGCCGGATACTGCAACCTCGAGGGAGACCGTGGGGCGTCCCGGCCTGCTGGCGATCGGTGAAGCGTCGATGGACTCGAGCAACCGGTCGAACGCCCCTGCGGCGTCGCCGCCGTTGTAGAACGCGCACTTCGGGTCGGCGCCGCACGCGCTGAGGAACGCCGACAATGAGTCCTCGAATCCCTTCGCCTGCTGCAATTCGCTTTCCTGGGCATCCGCGGTCGGATCCACCGCACCGTCGAGCACTGCGGCGCGCACGGTCGTCGGAAACATCGTCGCCCACGTCGCCCCGAGCTCGCTGCCGTAACTGAACCCGAGGTAGCTGATCGTCGCCTCGCCGAGCGCTACCCGAATGGCATCCATGTCCCGCGCCGAGTTGTTGGTCCCGACGAACTGGTAGAAGCCGCCGTTCTTCTCCACGCAATCGGTTGCGAGCTCCTTGGCGAGATCGACCAGCTGCTGGCGCTCAGCCGCGTCGTCCGGCGTGATGTCGCCTGTGGCGAAGAAGTGGTCGTAGTCGTCGATGCAGTCGATCTTCGGCTCGCTGGACCCCGTGCCTCGTGGGTCCCAGGCGACGATGTCGAAGTGGTCGAGCAGCTCTTGGCCGAAGTTCGCTTCGGCGAAGATGGCAAAGTCGGTCCCGCCGAAACCTGGACCGCCCGGATTGACGAGCAGGCTGCCGATGCGTTCGTCTGGCTTTTCAGCCAGGTGGCGGGCGATGTTCAACTCGAACGTGCCTTTGGACGGATCGTTGTAGTCGACCGGCGCGGTGAAGGTCCCGATCTCGACGCGTCCGGTGTCGCCGAATGGCGTCCATCCAAACGGATCGTCAGCCGGATCGAAGGTCGCGTCGGAGTGCTGGGCGTCTGTTGCCGACACTACCGAACCGGTCGCACAGCCGGCCATCAGCACGGCACAACAGATCATCGAAAGCACTCGCCGCATCGGGGCCAGAGCGTATGGCCCGGCCGGTCGCGTCACTCGGCGGCACCCGTATCCTCGACTCATGCGAATGAGCCCCCACTGGTTGCTGCCCGGCGACAACGACGCCTTGAAGGGCTCGAAGATCAAGGGCAGCGCTGTGCGTCGGGCGTGGCGATTCGCGAGACCGTACCGGGGCATCATCATCCTGTTCCTGGTGACCATCTTCATCAGTGCGTTGCTCGAGCTCGTTCCTCCGTTCGCCTTCAGGGCGATCCTCGACGACGCGATTCCGAAGAGTGATCGAAGGCTGATCACGATTCTCGCCGCCGTCGTGGTCGCCTCGGCCGTTGCGGATGCGTTGCTGGCCATCGTCCAACGGTGGTGTTCTGCTCGCATCGGCGAAGGCTTGATCTACGACCTGCGCGTTGCGTTGTTCGGCAAGGTCCAACGCATGCCGATCGCCTTCTTCACACGCACACAGACCGGTGCGCTCACGAGCCGGCTCAACAACGACGTCGTGGGCGCCCAGAACGCCGTCACCAGCACATTGGGCAGCGTCGTCAGCAACGTGGTCGTGTTGGCCACCACGCTCGCCGCGATGCTGGCGCTGGAATGGCGACTCACGTTGCTCGCGCTCATCGTCCTGCCGCTGTTCATCGTTCCCGCCAAGCGCGTCGGCAAACGGTTCCAGGCCCTCGCCCGACAGCACATGAACACCAACGCGGAGATGAACTCGCAGATGGCCGAGCGTTTCAACGTCGCCGGCGCTCAACTGGTCAAGCTGTTCGGTCGATCCAACGACGAGACGGTGCTGTTCGCCAGCAGGGCAGCAAGGGTTCGCGACATCGGCATCAAGTCGGCCATGTACGGGCGGGTGTTCTTCGTCGCCCTCGGCCTCGTCGGTGCGCTCGGCGCCGCGGCGATCTACGGCGTCGGCGCGCATCTTGTCGTCGATGGCCACATCACCAGGGGAACGCTCGTCGCGTTGGCGGCTCTGGTCACTCGGGTGTATCAACCGCTGACCGGATTGACCAACGCCCGGGTCGATCTGATGACAGCGATGGTCAGCTTCGAGCGGGTGTTCGAGGTCCTCGATGCACCCGAGGGAATCACCGACCGGCCGGGTGCGATCGATCTGATCGATCCACAGGGAATGGTCGAGTTCGACAACGTCACGTTCCGGTACCCGACAGCGGCCGAGGTCACGGTGCCATCGCTCGAGGCGCCCAACGCGCTGCTCGGCCACGACCCGGACCGCGACGTCCTGACTGGGGTCAACCTCACGCTGCACCCGGGTGAGACGGTGGCGCTGGTGGGTGCATCCGGCTCGGGCAAGACCACGTTGGCCGGATTGATCCCGCGGTTGTACGACGTGACCGGCGGGAGCCTCAGCGTCGACGGTCACGACGTTCGCGATCTGACACAGGACAGTTTGCGTTCAGCGATCGGCGTGGTCACCCAGGATCCTCACCTCTTCCACGAGTCGATCGGCGAAAACCTGCGGTACGCAAAGCCGGACGCGACGACCGCCGAGCTCGATGCAGCCTGCCGCGGGGCGCGGATCTACGAGACCGTTGCCGCGTTGCCTGACGGCTACGACACCATGGTCGGCGAGCGTGGCTACCGGTTGAGTGGTGGCGAGAAGCAACGGCTGGCGATTGCACGACTGCTCTTGAAGAACCCAATCGTGATCATCCTCGACGAGGCCACCAGTCATCTCGACAATGAGAACGAGGCCCATGTTCAGGCAGCCTTCGACGAGGCATTGCGCGGCCGCACGGCCCTGGTGATCGCTCACCGCCTCTCGACCATTCGCGACGCCGATCGCATCGTGGTGCTCGACGACGGGCGGATCGTCGAACAGGGCACCCACGACCACCTCATGGCCATCGACGGTCTCTACGCAGCCCAAGTTCGCGCAGGCGAGAACTCACTTCTACCCGGTTGACCTGGGGTTTCAGGCCGATCTCGGGCCCATCCGCGAACCCTGTAACACCCCTTCGTCATGATGGTGGCCATGGAGATCGCACTCGTCATCTGTCTCGTGGCCATCGTGGCCGCAATGACATGGGTCGTCGCCCGCCGCAACCCGGTGGTCGTCGAACCGGCCGCTGCGCCCTCCATCTCGGCCGAGGTCATCAGCCAGGCCGCAAGGTTGGCGGTCGAACAGGCAATCACGATGAGCCGCGAGCAGCTCGGCGCCCATACCCAGGCCAGCGATGCCTCGCTTGCCGGCCGCCAGCAACTGATCGATCAACGCCTCGGCGAAGTGCAGACCGGCGTGCGAACCGACATCGACCGGTTGTCACAGCTCGTGCAGCAGCTCGGGCAGGCGACGTCCGAGCGGTTCGGTCAGGTCGACCGGTCACTGCAGGTGCACTCGGAGATCACCCAGATGCTGTCCACCACCACCAACAGCCTGCGCGAGGCATTGGCCAGCTCCAACGCTCGCGGCCAATGGGGCGAGCGCATGGCCGAAGACGTGCTGCGTCTCGCCGGCTTTCACGAGGGGGTCAACTACCACAAGCGCACAGCTGTGGTGGGCGAAGGCCACGGCATCCCCGACTTCACGTTCCTGCTGCCGAAGGGGCACGTGCTGTTCATGGACGTGAAGTTCCCGATGGCGGCATACCTCAAGTACCTCGACGCCTCGACAGAGGCCGAGCGCTCCGCTCATCGGGCAACGTTCGTACGCGACGTGCGCGCCAGGGTCCGTGAACTGGCACGGCGCGAGTACGCCTCCACCGACGATCGATCGACGGTCGACAACGTCCTGCTCTTCGTGCCGAACGAAACGGTCAGTGCCTTCATTCACGAGAGCGACGGAGGGCTGATCGAAGAGGCCATGGCCTCCAAGGTCGTCATCTGTTCACCCCTCACGCTTTTTGCCTTCCTCGGCGTCATTCGTCAGGCCTTCGACAACTTCGTCATCGAAGAGACCAGCCAAGAGATCCTGCAATTGCTCGGCAAGTTCGGCCAGCAATGGGGCAAGTACACCGAGTCGATCGACAAGGTCAAGCGCCAGTTCGAGACGCTCAACCGGTCGTTCGACGAGTTGGCCACGACCCGGCGGCGCGCTCTCGAGCGGCCGCTCAACGCCATCGAGGACCTCCGCCGCAAGCAACAGCTGCCGATCGATGGCCAACTGTTCGGCATCGACGAGCCCGACGAGCTCGACAACGTGCGCGAACTGGGCGCCTGAGGCGCCAGACTCTCCACCGTGAGTCAGATGGCGTTCGACATCGATCTCGACGACGGCGGGGTACCAACCTATTCCGTCGGCGAACTGGCCGAGGCAATCAACTCGGCGTTGCGGCGACGGTTCACCGATGGGGTGTGGGTGCGCGGCGAGATCCAGGGCTGGAGCGAGCGCGGCGCGCACGCCTACTTCCGTCTCGTCGAGGAGAGCGATGACGGCAAGGCAGCGATCAACGTGCAGTTCTTCGCCAACTCGCGCATGCGCCTGCGGCCGATCCTGACCAAGCATCGCCTGCGACTCGCCGATGGGCTGAAAGTGCGCATCTTCGGGCACCTCGACTACTTCGCCCCCGCCGGGCAGCTCGGCTTGAAGATGAGCGGGCTCGATCCGCGGTTCACGCTCGGCGAGATGGCGCTGGAGCGCGACGAAGTCGTTCGCCGCCTGGTGGCCAGCGGACTGTTCGACGCCAACCGACGCACGCCGATGCCGGCTGCGCCCTTGCGTGTCGGTGTGGTCACCAGCACCGCCAGCGCGGCGTGGGGCGACTTCACCCATGAGCTCGAACGCAGTGGGCTGGCGTTCCGCCTACGGGTGGTCGACGTGCGCGTGCAGGGTGAGTGGGCCGTCGACATGGTCTGTGCCGCGCTGCGCACATTGACCCGCCACGACGACCTAGATGTGGTCGTGCTCATTCGAGGCGGCGGTTCCAAGACCGATCTCGCCACCTTCGACCACGAGTCCATCGCCACGGCAATCGCACGATCGCCGATGCCGGTGTTCACGGGTCTCGGCCACGAGGTCGACCGCAGCGTCGCCGATGAGGTTGCCCACAGTTCGCTGAAGACACCGACAGCATGCGCGGCTGCGCTGGTCGAGCACGTCTACGCGTTTCAGTCCGAGGTCGAGCGAGTCTGGTCGGCGATCGACCTCCACGCCAACCGCTCGCTGCTCGACGCCACCGCCTCGCTGGCCACGATTGCCCACGGCATTCGCCGAGCCACCGTGTCGGCTGTCGAGCGCAGCGACGATCGTCTCGGCCACCGACGCCAGCGGCTCGGTGCGGCGGCCAGTCGGGCCCTCGAACGCTGCAACGACCGGCTCGTCACAGCCCATGCTTCGCTTCGACGGGCGCCGGCACGACTCGACCCCGAGCTTCGCCACATCGACGCCGTCGCGGCGCGGGTCCGCCTGCTCGATCCGGTGCACACCATGGCGCGAGGTTGGAGCATCACCCGCGCCGAGGACGGAACGATCATCCGCAGCGCGGCAGAGTTGGAAGCCGGGGCGACGATCACCACCACATTCGCGAAGGGAAGCGCCCGCAGCCGCGTCGAGGAGACCAGCACATGAGTGAGCCAATTGCTACGGGATATGCCGCTGCGCTCGCCGAGCTGGAGACGATCCTCGGCGAGCTGGAACGGACCGACGTGGATGTCGACGTGTTGGCGGCGCGGGTCAAGCGCGCCGCAGAGCTGATCGGGTTCTGCCGCGATCGGATCGGAAACGCCCGGCTTCACATCGAGCAAGTAGTGGCAGATCTGGGCGACGACTCGAACTGAAAACCGTCCCGAGGTGATACTTTTTGACCATGTCGGCAACATCATCGATCACCACCGATGTCGCGGTCGCTGCTAAGCGTGAGCTCGCTGCAGCGTTTCGCGCCGCGGCGTTCTACGGCTTCAACGAGGGCATCGACAATCACCTCTCGCTGGCCCTACCCGGTCACGACGACCTGTTCTTGCTGAACCGGTACGGACCCCATTGGTCGGAGATCACCGAGGACGACATCTTGACGATCGATCTCGAAGGCCGCGTCGTCGACGGTGAAGGCGAGTGGGAGACCTCGGCGTTCATGATCCATCGTGGCTGTCACCAGGCGCGGCCATCTGCGCGAGCCGTGTTCCACACCCACATGCCGTATGCCACCGCGCTCTCGCTGACGGTCGGCGGATTCGACAGCAAGCTCAGCCAGAACTCCATGCTCTTCCACAAACGGGTCGCGACCCTGGCTTATGGCGGTCTTGTCGACGCTGCTGAAGAGGGCCGTAAGTTCGGTGAGGTCATCGGCGACGACATCTCCGTCGTGATGCTCGCCAACCACGGCGTGATGGTGATCGGCACAGACGTTGCGGACGCGTGGCACAAGCTGTACTTCTTCGAGCGAGCGTGCCAGGTTCAGGTCTTGGCGCATTCGACGGGTCAACCACTGATCCGGGTCAGCGATGCAATCGCCGAGCACACCGCCGCGCAATGGCTCAAAGAAGCGCCGAAGTGTGCCATCGAGTTCGCCGCAGTTCAGCGCGTTGTCGACGGCGCAGGACGTCCGGTTCACGCGTAGCCTGCGAGGGTGCCCGCAGCCGCCCCGCCCTTGTCGCTCGCGCCCATAGCCGCACGCGTCGAGGCGAGGTTGGGCACGCTGCTCGAACGAGAAACCGCCCGCTGGGCCGCATTCGACGAAGACCTACGGACGCCGATGGAGCACATCGGCCGGCTGGTGCTCGGCGGTGGTAAGCGCCTGCGGCCATCGTTCTGTCACTGGGGGTTCGTCGGCGCCGGCGGCGAGCCGGACGACCAACGAATCATCGACGCCGGTGCCGCACTGGAGTTGATGCACGCGTTCGCCCTCTTCCACGACGACGTCATGGACGACGCCGAGAGCCGGCGAGGAACCCCCACGACACACACCGTCTTCGCCGAAGCTCATGACGTCGCTGGATGGGCGGGAGAGTCGCGTCGATTCGGGGAAGGGGTGGCCATCTTGGTCGGCGACCTCGCCTTTGTCATGGCCGACCAGCTCCTGCTCGACGCGCCGCGCGATGCCTGGGTGATCTGGAACGAGCTGCGGATCGAGCTGAACATAGGACAGCTGCTCGACATCCTCGGCAGTGTGCGCGGGGACCGGCGCCTCGACAAGGCAGAGCGAATCTGCCGCTACAAGAGCGGCAAGTACACGGTAGAGAGACCGTTGCATCTCGGCGCTGTGCTGGCCGCCCCGGACCGAGCCACCGAACTGCTGCCTGCGCTCAGCGCGTACGGGCTACCGCTCGGCGATGCGTTCCAGATGCGAGACGACGTGATGGGAGCCTTCGGCGATGAAGCTCTCACCGGCAAGCCGGTCGGCGGAGACCTGCGCGAGGGCAAGCCGACACCGCTCCTGGCCCGTGCCGTGGCGGCCGCCTCCGCGGCCCAGCGCTCCGTGCTCGTCAAGGTCGGTTCACCCGACCTTGACGAGGGCGACGTCGCCGAAATGCAGCAGGTCATCATCGACACCGGAGCGTTGGCGGCGCTGGAAGCGCAGATCGTTGCCCTGACCGACGAAGCGGTGGCCGCCGTAGAGGTCGCCCCCATCACCGCGCAGAGCCGCGCCGAGTTGACCGCGTTGGCGCACTACGTCAGCAGACGCGACGTCTAGCCACCAGTCGACGAGGCCGGCACGAGCGCCCGAACCGGAGGCGCGCCGAGCAGGTCGGCTGCGTCGACGACCTCGACAGCGATGTCGACAGCCGCAGACCCGTCGGGCTGGGCCACCGACAGCCATGCTTCAGTGACCGGACGGCCCGTCGCCTGTTGCAGCGCGGCAACGTAGGCGGACA
>JANMRB010000049.1:0-2947 GCA_031370825.1 Ilumatobacteraceae bacterium | reverse complement strand
AAAACCAAGCGCTGACAACCAGACCCGCAAGAAACCCGCTTCAGCGCGCACCGCAACCGGCCCGGGCATCACAACACAGCCGTTCACCCCACACGAACACCATTCACCACGAGCCCTGACCCCGGTCGGTGTATCCAGGCTCAGTGGACCTCAGTGGTACTCAACGGACAATCGGCCGTGACAAAGTTCACACCCCAACACCGCTGTACGAATTTCGAGGACACGGGTGATAACACCATCGGCCGCGACCCCGTTCGGTCAGCGTGGACCTGTGAGGCCGGCAACTCCGACTACTTTCGACCTTGTGGTACGAACACTGCAACTCGAAGCGTGGGCCGGCAGGTGGGTGGCGGTTGACTCATTCGGCGTCGTTCGTTGCGACGCGGAATCGCTCGCCGAGCTTCTCGCGAACATCGCCTGCGACCACATCAAAGGTGTCGAAGTGATGCGAGCGCCCGACCCGAGGGAACCGATCGTCTACGGACTTGGCTGAGTTTCGGATCGACCGTAACCGATTCGCCGAGGCCCGCTGCGAAGCCTGTCCACTCACTCGGGGACGAGTTCGAACGCTTCGCGATGAGTGGGCCGCACGACAGTGAAATCGCGGCGGTTGAGCGTGGCAAGCGTTCCGATGTCGAGTCGCTCTGCGATAGCGATCACTGACGCGTCGACGAGACCGATGCCGAGATCGGCGTATGTCTCGATGAGCTCGATGCAGCGCAACCAATCCAAGAGGATGAGATCGATGACCTGGAGATCGCCGACAGTGATCAGCCGAAGGAAGGTCGCTTCCGATCGGGGACCGAGATTGCTCTCGATTTGCCACGACGTCTCGGGGATCACCGGTGCCGGAACACGAAGCTCTCCGCGATGAGATCTGAGAAGCGCCGCGCAACGACTGTGATCGGCGTCGTCGGAATCAGCGGCGGCCAGTAGCACGCCGGTGTCGACGACGACTGCCATTCTTAGAGATCGCGTGCGGGGAGGCCGGCTGTCTGCTCAGAACGAATCTCACGATGGCGACGGGCCAGATCGCCACGCCCGGACGAGCCTGATCCGATGAAGGCCTCGAGGGGATCCTCGGCGGGGAGCGAATTGGCCAGGTCGGCAACGAGCTTGTCTACGGTGATGCCACGGCGGAGGGCCTCGGCTTGAAGCCTGGCCTGGGCATCGGCCGGAAGATCGAGCGTCACAGTCACACTCCAATTGTAGGACAACAGAGCGGGCGCCGGACGTTGAACATGGGGCTACGCCGAAGTGTGCTGAATGCGATCGACGATCGCCTGGCGGCTCTGGGGCAGCGCGTGGGCGTAGACCGTCATGAGCATCTCCGGGCTGTGGCCGAGGATGTCGGCAATCGCTCGAAGCTCACCGACGTCCTTCGCGTTGTTGACCATGTGAGTGGCCGCCGTGTGGCGCAGACCGTGCGACGTGAGGCGCGGCAGCTTGGCTTTGTCGACGATGAGCGCCAACGCTCGATCGTACGAACGGGGGAGTACGAGTCGACCTTGACGGGTGGCGATGATGAGATCGTTGTCCTCCCACTCCGAACCGGCGAGCAGTCGCTCTTCGGCTTGCTCGGTGCGGCGTCGCTTGAGAGCGCGCACCCCGTCGTCGGACAGAGGAACAAGCCGGCGTGAACGCACGTTCTTGGCATCGCCGAGGACCGCACCGCGGTTCACAGCGACGAGGCTCTCGTCGATTCGAAGTGTGCGGGCCTTGGGATCGAAGTCGTCCCATCGGAGCGCGAGTACCTCGCTGCGCCGGAGGCCGTAGAGCACACCGAGTTGGAAGCCGACGGCCCAGCGATGATCGGCGATCGCCGTGAGGAACGTGTCGACGTCTGTCGCTTCCCAGGCCTGGATCACCTTCTCTTTGATCGGCTTGGCGACCGTTCGAGGCAACGCCACCCGTGCTGCGGGACTCCGCGGGATCAAGCCTTCCTCGACAGCGTCGGCGAGCGATGCCCGGAGCACGTTCCGACAGATCTGCACGCTTCGTCGAGACAAGGTGCCGGCGCTCGCCAGCCCGGTGATCCAGCTGGCGACATCGTCGCGGTCGAGTCGCGCCAACGGGATCGCACCGAGGCCCTGCTCGATGTGCGGGATCGCCCACGCGTACTGCTCGCGTGCCTTCGGCGTGATGTCGGACTTGCTCGCCACGTAGCGACGAACGAGCCAGCTGACAGTCCCGCGTTCGGTGCTCCGCGCTTCGGCGCGTTGCGCCCGGGAGGCCGCGAGCGCCGAACGCTGTGACGCGTACGTGCCGAGCTGTCGCGGCCGATGCTTTCCGGTCGCTGTGTCGATGCCATCGATACGCACGACCCACTTGTCGCGCTGCTTGCGGACCGTCGGCTGACCGATCGCCTTCCAACTCATGTATCACCTCCAGCGTCATCGACGGCCGAAAGTCTGATACTTGGCTGATACATGGCCTTCGGGAGCGACTCCTGAAATTGTATCACACCAGGTCAACTATGTCGGGATGGGGAGACTCGAACTCCCGACCCCCTGCTCCCAAAGCAGGTGCGCTACCAACTGCGCCACATCCCGGTCGTCCAAGGATGCTACCGGGCGAGGTCGCGCACGGCCGTCAACAACCGGTCGACGTCGGGTTGTTCGACGTAGCGTGACACGCCGGCGCGGATCACTCCGCCGCTGTCGGCCAATCCCAATTGGTCGACGACCTCGACGGCGTAGTTGTGGCCATCCCACACAGCGATCCGCGAGGCGGCCAGTGCTTTCGATGCATCGGCCGGATGAACACCTTCGATCGTGAATGCTGCCGTCGGCACGCGTCGGTCGAGCGTTTGCGATCCCCAAACCTTCACGCCATTGATCGAGAGCAGCCCCTCGAGCAAGTGTGAGAACACCTCGGACTCCGCGGCTGCTACCTGGTCCATGCCCTCTTCGATCAGGAACCGCGCTGCAGCTTCGATACCGGCGAT
>JANMRB010000042.1:0-19787 GCA_031370825.1 Ilumatobacteraceae bacterium | reverse complement strand
CTTCGTGGAGGAACGCGACCACCTTCGGCCAGATGACGGTTGCCACCTCCTCGTTCAGCGTCCCCAGTGCGTTGTGCGGCGCCATGAACGCATGGCCGGTGCCGGGATGCACAGTCAGCTCGACGTCCTTGCCCATGGCCTTCAACTTGGCCTCGAGCGCCTTCGCGGCCTCAGGTCCGAAGAAGTCGTCGTGCTCGGCCATGTGCCCGCGGATCTTCGCCTTCAAGTTGGACCAGTCAGGCTCCATGTCGCCCTGCGGAAACCCGTAGAACGGCACGGCTGCAAGCACCTTGTCGGGACGGGCCGCGGCGATGAGGAACGCCAACATCCCACCCATACAGAACCCGACGACACCGATGCCCTTGCCGGTGACCCCATCGAGGCCAGCGAGGTAGTCGATCGCCCCACTCATGTCGCGGGCCGCGCGGTCGGGTGGCATCGACTGCATCAACTGGCCGGCCTTGTCCATCTCGTCGTGCTGAGCCAGCTCCCCGTGGTACAGGTCGGGAGCCAACGCGACGAAACCTGCGGTCGCAAGTCGTGACGCCATCTCTTTGATGCCGCTGTCGAGGCCCCACCATTCCTGGATCACCAAAACACCCGGACCGCTGCCTCCCTCGGGCCGAACCAAATAGCCCGATGCCTCGGAGCCATTGCTGGGGAAGGAAACAGTTTCAGCCATGGGGCACAACGTAGCCCTCCGGCGAAATCGGAGGCGACGCAGGCACCTCGATATTGTCAGCCACCGTGACCGATTCAGACTGGTGGCGCTCGGCTGTCACCTACCAGATCTACATCCGCTCGTTCGCGGACTCGAATGGCGACGGCATCGGCGATGTCAACGGCATTCGGTCCCGGTTGGCCTACATCGCCTCACTCGGAGTCGACGCGCTGTGGATCAACCCGTGGTACCCCTCGCCACAGGCGGACGCCGGCTACGACGTCGCCGATTACCGCGACGTCGAACCGATCTTCGGTTCGCTCGACGAAGGCCGCGCCCTCATGGCCGAAGCCCATGAGATGGGACTGCGGGTCCTGCTCGACATCGTCCCCAATCACTTGTCCGACGAGCACGCGTGGTTTCAGGCAGCGCTGGCGGCTGCGCCGGGCTCGGCCGAACGAGCCCGCTTCCACTTCGCGCCGGGGAAGGGAGCAAACGGTGATGAACCACCCAACGACTGGAAGTCCGACTTCGGCGGCGCGGCTTGGACGCGCCTCGACTCGGCCGATGGCGAGTGGTACCTACACCTGTTCGACACCAAGCAGCCCGACCTCAACTGGGACAACGACGAGGTGCGAGCAGAGCTCCTCGACGTCTTGAGGTTCTGGTTCGATGCCGGCGCCGACGGATTCCGGATCGACGTCGCCCATGGCCTGCTGAAGGCAAAGGGACTGCCCGATCTCGGCGAGGAGTACAAACGACTCGACGCTGCTCCACCGCGGCCGGGCCACCCGCACTGGGATCAGCCCGGCGTGCCGGACATCTATCGGGCATGGCGAAATGTGGGCAACTCCTACGATCCGCCAAGGGTGTTCGTCGGCGAGGCCTGGGTGTCATCTGCGGCAAGGCTTGCCGAATACTTGCGTCCGGAGAACCTGCACACGGCGTTCGACTTTCTCCCCACACGTAGCCCGTGGGACGCCATCGCACTTCGAGAGGCCATCGGCAATTCGCTGGCGGCACACCAGATCGTGGGAGCCCCGGTCACGTGGGTGTTGAGCAACCACGACATCGACAGGCATGTGACCCGCTATGGCCGCGGCCCGACGACGAATCCATTGCACGGCCCACCGGACGCACCCGTCGACCTGGAACTGGGCACTCGCAGAGCGCGGGCGGCGATATTGCTCGAGCTGGCGTTGCCGGGTGCCGTCTACCTCTATCAAGGCGAGGAGCTCGGGCTGCCGCAGGTCAACGACATACCCGAGTCGATGCTCGCCGATCCGGTCTGGGAACGCTCTGGCCGCACACGGCGTGGCCGCGATGGTTGCCGGGTGCCGCTGCCGTGGAGACGAACCGGTCCCTCCCTCGGATTCAGCACAGGATCGCCCTGGTTGCCGCAACCGGCTACCTGGTCGGAGCTCTCGGTCGAAGCCGAAGAGGAGGACCGCACGTCGATGCTCTGGCTCTACCGCGAGGCACTTCATCTGCGGCGCGACCTGCCGGCGCTGCACGTCACGGTACACGGCTGGCTCGACCTCGGTGACCAGGTGATCGCCTTCAACCGCGGTGACCGATTCGCGTGCGTCGTCAACTTCGGCGAGCAGCCGGTCGAGCTGCCACCGGGTCAGGTCTTGTTGGCGAGCCAGCCGATCAGCGACCGTCTGCCGACGGATTGCGCAGCCTGGATCGCGCTGGGTTAGCCCGTCACCCCAAGAGGTCGCGGACCACGTCGAGCCACAGCTGGGTGGTGAGACGCAATGATTCGACGTCGATCCGCTCGTCATTGCCATGGAAGCGCCGGGCGAAGTCGGCGGGCCCGACCTCGGGACTGAACAGCCCTGCCCCGTAAGCGACAGCGCCCATGTTGCGATAGATACGGGCATCCGTGAAACCGACGACCAGTTGCGGCGTCGGGCGCGAGGTGGGGAACGGGTTGGCGAGTGCCCGTTCGAGGCTGTTCCACAGAGCACTGTCAACTCGGCTGATCGAGGCCGGATCGTCCATGATCACCTCGACCTCGACCTTGTTGTACAGGTCGCCGAGTGCGGTCTTCAGGTGCGCGGTCACGTCGTCGTGGCCCTCACCCGGCAAGGTGCGGATGTCCACGCCGATGTCGACGCAGTCGGGGATCACGTTGGTCTTCATTCGAGACGGTCCACCGCCTGCGATCGTGTTGCACGAGAAGGTGGTGTGCGTACAAGCGTGCAGGTGCGGGCCTGCACCCGGCTGCGGTAACGACTCGAGAAAGTCGTCGATCTGCTCCTCGTCGAGCATCCGCCGCTTGGTGGCGTCGTCGACATCGAGCGTCTCGACAGTCGTGGTCCACAGCTCGTGGAATCGCGGCGGAGGGCGGTAATCGCCGATTCGTTGGATAACCGATGCAGCAGTCATCAATGCGTTGTTCGCCTTGAACGGCGCCGATCCATGACCGGGTGTGCCGCGCACGCGAAGGCGACGCCACGCCACACCCTTCTCACCGACGTTGACCGAGATGTACGGCTGCTCTTTCGGGCCGCTGTGCAGGCCGCCGTTCTCGGTCAGCACGAAGTCGGCGCGGATCGCATCGGGTTCGTGATCAGCCATCCACTGCATGCCGTGCGTGCTGCCCGACTCCTCATCGGCAACGGCGAAGTAGATGAGGTCGCCATGAGGTCGGAACCCGGTCACCGCCAAGTGACGAAAGGCGACAGCCATCGAGGCCGTCAGGTTGAGCATGTCGACAGCACCTCTGCCCCACACCTCACCGTCGACCAACTCGCCTCCGAACGGATCGCGGGACCAGCCACTCTCGTTGACGGGGACCACGTCGGTGTGGCCCATCAGGCACAAGCTCGGTGCCGACGGATCGCTGCCTTTGATGCGGGCGACCAACGAAGCGCGGCCAGTAGTCGGCTCGAAGTGCTCGACGTCCAGCCCGGTCGAGCCGAGGAACGACGCGAGCAGATCGGCGTTGCGAGTCTCGAAACCCGATTCGGCAGTCCCATCGTTGACGCAGCGGTTGCGGATCATCTCCTGCAACAACTCCACCGTCTCGCCCGTGAGGATCTCCGAGCTCAGTGCTCCCATCATGTCTCTTGCTCCGTTCTGCGGCGGGCGTAGGCATTGAAGACCTTCTTCGGTACCACCATGCGCCAGGCCTCGATCACGATCTCGACCATCTCGTCGCGATCGATCCCGGCGAGACGGACTACCGCCCAGTTGTAGCGCATGTCACCGGTCTTCGGGAGCATGAACTTGTCGGGCTCCGATGCAACCAACGCCCCGCGCTCCTCTTTCGGAAACGCGAAGCCCATCAGCGTGTCGTCGCGGCTGAAGGCGAGGTACACGATGCGGCCGACGCGGAACTTGACTCGATCCCGAACGACCGCCTCGTACGACCGCTCGAGAGTCGATGCCAAGGCACGAACATCGTCGATCGTGACGCCGATGCCGCGCCCGCGAAAACCAGCCATGGCGACATTCTGAACGAATGGATTCGGCGTATCTGCATCGCCCGACCCGGTCTCTGTTCTGTATCCCTCCCCACATTTCCAAGGAGACCCCCGATGAACTCAAACGCAATGCTCAATCCGCAGCCCCTGCCCCCACGCCAGGTGATCGTCGAAGTTGCCGGTGACGCGCTGTTCGATCTGAAGAAGTTCAACAAGATCCAAGAGTCGGTCCTCGGGCGGTTGGGCTGTGGTGGGTGCACGTCTGGTTACGACATCTCCTGGCTTCACATCAACCAGTTCCACGTCGACGAGAAGCTCAACGTCGTCGACCTGCCGGTCGCTCGATTCGGCCGCTAGATCGACCTGTAGACCCAGCATGCCTGAGCGGCTCGACCTCGGTGTCGGAATCGTGGCACTCGGCGGTGTCGACCTGCTCTGGCCCGAGATCGCCGATCTCGTCGACGTCGTCGAGGTCGAGCCACAGACACTCTGGGATGAAGTACCAGATGGATGGCTGCCGAACGACGCAGCAACCAGTTGGCTCCGCAGCATCGATCGGCCGCTGCTTGCGCACGGGGTCGGCTTCCCAGTTGGCGGTCAATGCCCACCCGACGCCCGCGGCACGACCCTGTTTGCGCAGCACTCGAGGGACCTCGGAGCGCTGCACTGCAGCGAGCACCTGTCGTTCAATCGCAGCGCTTCCGGCGACGGATCTTCGCATGCCGGCTTCCTGTTGCCACCTCGACAGACATGGTCGACGGTGGAGGCTGCAGTGGCCCACATACGTTCCTATCAAGCCGTCGTCACGACACCATTCCTGGTCGAGTCGGGTGTCAGTTACCTTCGGCCTGAGCCGGCTGAGCTCGACGAAGCATCATTCCTCGGCCAGATCGTCGAGCGGGCGGACTGCGGGCTGCTGCTCGACCTCCACAACTTGCTGGCCAATCAGCGAAACGGGAGGCAGAGCGTCGCCGACGTGATCGATGGGCTGCCGCTGGACCGCGTGCTCGAGGTCCATGTTGCCGGTGGCTTCGAATACTTCGGCTACTGGCTGGATGCCCACAGCGGTCCGTGCGACGACGAGCTGATGGCGATCCTGTCGTGGACCTTGCCGCGCCTTCGTAACGTGCGCGCGGTCATCTTCGAGGCGCTACCGAACCACTTGATGGAGATGGGTGCCGAAGGTCTGCGACGGCAGCTCGAAGCGATCCATCGAATCGTCGATGAGTCGAGAACGGTCCGCCGCGGTCGTCCGTCGAGGGCCCGGAGACCCACGGCGCCGCGACGGGGGTCCGCCGTGAACGACGCAGAATGGCAGCGTCGGGTAATCGCCTACACGACCAGACGCTCACCTGTTCCCCCCGACGACGATCCTGGTTACCTCGTCCTACGCGAGTTGACGGACAAAGCCCGACTCGGACGGATCGCTGTCGGGGCACGCCAGACCGTTCTCGACTTGCGTGACGAGATCGGTGTCGCTGGTGTGCAGCAACTGGCGGACAACTACCTGAGGGAATGTTGTGCGGAGGTGTGGACCAGCGCCGAGGCCGATTCGTTCGAACACTGGGTGGCGGACCGCCACACGAGGTGCCAGACGAGGTAATAGTCGGGGCGTGGAAGAATTCACGCCTCGCCAGTCGAAAATCGCCCATGCCTTTCGTCGGTGCAGTAGCAACCGCCCCGCCGGGGTCACAATGAAAGGGAACACATCATGCCCAGGTATGCAGCGCTCATCTACGGCACAGAGCCGACCAGCGAGGCCGAGTCGAACTCGGAGCTGTGGGGAAAGATCATGGAGGAGTACATGCATTTCGGTGAGGCCGGAGGTGCTGCCGGGGTGATCCAAGGCGGCGAGGCTCTGCAGCCGACGAACACCGCAACGACGATCCAGGTCACTGGCGGCGCAAAGGGCGGCGACGTGGTGACCACCGACGGACCGTTCGCGGAGACCAAAGAGGCGCTGGGCGGCTTCTACCTGCTCGATTGCAAGGATCTCGACGAGGCGATCAGCTGGGCTTCGCAGATCCCCGGTGCGTGGTACGGCAGGGTCGAGTTGCGTCCCGTCATCGACATGGGCCAGTCGAGCTGATCGACCCGCTCGACGAGATCATCCGAATCGAGGGTGGCCAGGTGCTGGCCACCCTCATTCGGCTGACAGGTGATATCGACCGGGCCGAAGATGCTCTGCACGATGCTGTGGTGGTTGCTGCCGATACATGGCACCGCGACGGCGCGCCGGACAAGCCCGGGGCGTGGCTGACGACCGTGGCGCGCAACAAGGCACTCGACCGCTTGCGACGTGAAGCGCGTCGCAAGCCCAAGGAGGAGGAAGCGTTCCGTCTCCTCACGGAGGGTTCGGCCGGCGACGATGACGAGACCGACAATCGCGACGACCGGCTGCGGCTGTTGTTCACCTGCTGCCACCCGGCCCTTTCACCGGAATCCCAGGTCGCGTTGGCCCTGCGGACGATCTGCGGTTTGACAACTGTCGACATCGCCCGTGTCTTTCTGGTCCCCGAGCCGACCATTGGTCAGCGGATGAGCCGCGCCAAGGCCAAGATCGCAAGCGCGCACATCCCGTATCGAGTGCCCGAGCCACACGAGTTGCCCGACCGCCTGCGGCCAGTGCTGGCAACTGTCTACGCCGTGTTCACAGCCGGACATCACGCGCCGGTGGGTGAGCTCGGTGGCCGACTCGATCTCGCGGACGAGGCCATTCGCCTCGCTCGGGTACTGGTCGAGCTGATGCCTGACGAGGCCGAGTGCGCCGGGTTGCTCGCGCTCACTCTTGCAACCAACGCCCGGCGTGCGGCGCGCACTGATGCGCAGGGCGAGATCGTCCTGCTCGCCGATCAGGATCGGTCGCTGTGGGACGCGGCAGGGATCGCCGAGGCTGAAACGTTGGTGGATTCCGTGCTTCGCCGCGGACGTCCCGGCGCGTACCAGATGCAGGCCGCCATCGCCTGCCTGCACGGCACCGCCCCCACGTACGCCGACACCGATTGGCCGCAGATCGCCGAGCTCTACCGACTGCTGGAGATGCGCTGGCCGACGCCGGTCGTTCGAGTCAACCGCGCGGTCGCTGTGGCGGAGGTTGCCGGACCGCGTGCCGGGCTCGGTGTGCTCGCCGACCTGGTCGGCACTCCAACCGAGCGATGGCACCTCTACTGGTCGGCGCGTGCCGACTTCCAACGTCGCCTCGGCGAGACGGCTGCCGCAGCGGACTCGTACCGACAAGCGCTCGAATGTCCGTGCAACGACAGCGACCGGCGGTTCCTGATGCGGCGCCTCGCCGAGGTCGAAGGAGCCGAACCAGACACTCGGTAGGCCATACAGACCAGTTTGGGTCCGCTGGCTCAAGCCGATCGGGCCCTGGCCGATGAACGGGCATGGAGAAGCGGGACAATGCGTTGGCACCGGCCACGATCTAACAGCGGCACCTTCGCCGGGCCGAACGTCGCTTTCGTGATGTCGGGCGGCGGATCGCTCGGCGCGATGCAGTCCGGCCAACTGCGTGCCCTCTTCGAAGCCGGGATCACACCCGACCTGGTGATCGGCGTCTCTGCCGGCGCACTCAACGGAGCCGCAATCGCTCATCAACCGACCATCGAAACGGCCGACCAGCTGGCGACGATCTGGTCCGGCCTACGAAAAGCTGACATCTTCCGCGGCTCACGTCACGAGCGTGCGTGGCATGTGCTGCGGCACCATCCGCATCTCTACCGCTCCGACGGCCTCATCGATCTGGTGGACCGGTTCTTGCCGGTGAACGATCTCGCCCATCTCTCCGTACCGTTCGAAGCTGCAACGGTCAACCTCGACGAGGCCCGGATCGACTTCCATTCCAGCGGCGATCCGCGCGAGGTGCTTGTCGCTTCCGCTTCGTTGCCTGGGGTCTTCCGTCCAGTGATGATCAACGGCAGCAGGCACGTCGACGGCGGGATCGCCGTGAACCTCCCCATCCAGCGAGCTCGCGATCTCGGCGCCACGCTGATCATCGCTTTCGACTGCAAGGCCGGGACCAAGCACCAATTGCCGGCGTCGATGTCGGCACTTGGCGTGCTGACGTCGTCGATCGCTATTGCCCGCGAGATCCTCACTCCTGCACACGATCATGCCAACGTCGTCCGCCTACCCGCACCCGACACGCATGGCATCGGCATATACGACTTCAGCCAGAGTGCCCGACTGGCGCACGAAGGGCACCAACTGGTCTCAGCATTTCTCGCCGAGCATCCGGAGCTGACGTCGTTGCGGAGTTTCTCAGCTGCGTAAGAGCAGCTCGATCGAGACCTCGCGCATTCGGTACTTCTGGACCTTGCCCGTGACCGTCATCGGAAATTCGTCGGTCACGTGGATGTAGCGCGGAATCTTGAAGTGGGCGATGCGACCGCTGCAGAACGCGGCCAAGTCTTCGCGTGTCATGGTGGCTCCTTCGCGCAGCTGAACCCACGCCACCAGTTCCTCCCCGTACTTCTCGTCGGGCACACCGATCACCTGTACGTCGACGATGTCCGGGTGTGAGTAGAGGAACTCCTCGACCTCACGCGGGTAGATGTTCTCGCCGCCGCGAATGACCATGTCTTTGATCCGCCCGACGATGCTCACGTACAAGTCGTCGTCCATGGCAGCGAGATCACCGGAGTGCATCCATCCATCGCCGTCGATCGCGTCGGCGGTCTTACCCGGTTCGTTCCAGTACCCGAGCATCACGGAGTAGCCCTTCGTGCACAGTTCGCCGGGCTCGTTCAGCCCGACGGTCGCGCTGGTCGCCGGGTCGACGACTTTGACCTGCAGATGCGGAAGCACCCGTCCGACGCTTCCGACGCGCTTGTCGAGCGGGTCGTCCGGCGACGTCTGGGTCGAGACTGGGGATGTCTCGGTCATGCCGTAGCCGATAGTCACTTCACTCATGTGCATCTCGTCGACACACTGCTTCATGACCTCGACAGGGCACGGCGAGCCTGCCATCATCCCGGTCCGCAGCGATGTGAGATCGAACTTGTGAAAGTCAGGGTGGGCGAGCATCGCGATGAACATGGTCGGCACACCGAGCACGCTCGTACAACGCTCGTCCTGCAGGGTTTGCAGCGTGGCCAGCGGCTCGAACGACGGACCCGGCAGCACTGTCGTGGTGCCGTGGGTGAGGTTCGCGAGGTTACCGATCACCATGCCGAAGCAGTGGTAGAAGGGCACTGGGATGCAGACCCGGTCGGCTTCGGTGTAGCGGAAGCCCTCGCCAAGGAAGTAGCCGTTGTTCAGCAGGTTGCGGTGGCTGAGCGTCGCTCCCTTCGGAAATCCGGTGGTGCCGCTGGTGTATTGGATGTTGATGGGATCGAGGTTGGTCAGCGACCGACCACGGCTCGTCAGCTCGTCCGGCGCGACGGTGTCGCCGGCCGCCAGCAGGTCGTCCCAATCCCCCGTGCCGAGCAGGATGACCTGCTCCAGATCGGGTAACGATGACCGAACCTCGGCGATCATGGCCGCGTAGTCACTCGACTTGAACACCTTCGCCGCGACGAGAGCCCGGCACCCCGACTGATCGAGCGCATACCGAAGTTCCTCGGTTCGATACGCCGGATTGATGTTGACCAGGATCAACCCAGCCTTCGCAGCAGCGAACTGGAGGTACACCCATTCGGCGTTGTTCGGGCTCCACATGCCGATGCGGTCCCCCGTTCGCAGGCCGAGCCCGATCAGACCACGGGCCAGTTGATCGACACGTTCCGCCAGCTGGCGATACGTCAGCCGGATGCCTTGGAATGGCACGACCAAGGCCTCGCGGTCGGGGCAGGAGGCAACCGTACGGTCGAAGGCCGACCCGATCGTCTCCTCCAACAGCGGAGTCGTGGTGTCGCCGATCGCGTGCGCAGTGCCCTTCATCCAACCCCCTTCGAGCTGACCAACGAACGTGACTGTACCTTCGGGCGCCGCTCGCTGAATTTCACAACGGCGGGCGCGGCTAGGGTCCAGCTCGGGGTGATACCCATGACAGCGATTCGACCAATGGGGGCATCGTGAACGAGATCATCGTCGGAGTTGACGGAAGCGATACCGCTCGCAAGGCGGCTGAGGCTGCAGCAGAGATGGCCACGGCTTACAACCGCCCGCTGCACATCGTCACGTCGATGACCCGCAACACGACCAGGGAGGTTCACGGCGGAGGGTCCGAGCTGTGGCACTTCGATTCGATCAGCCTCGCCGAGGAGCAACTCAAGGCAATGTGCGGTGAGCTGAAGACCACATCGCCGATCTCCCATGCCGTGGTGATGAGCGATCCGGCCAGTGGGCTGATCGAAGAGGCCGTTCGTCTGAAGGCGTCGATCATCGTCGTGGGCAACAAGCGTGTCCAGGGTGCAGCCAGGGTCCTCGGATCGATCGCGGGGGACGTCGCCAAGCGGGCTCCCTGCAACGTCTTCATCATCCACACCATTGACAGGTGATGCCCTCGTTCAGCTGACGGCCGGTTGTTGCTGGGTGATGCAGTGGATGCCGCCGCCGCACTCGAAGATCGGGCGGGCCTCGACCAGTACGACCTCCCGTCCCGGGTACAGGCGGCTCAACGTCGCGGCCGCGTCTTCGTCGCGCGGGTCGTCGAATGAACACAGGATCACAGCGTCGTTGCAGATGTAGTGGTTGATGTACGACCAATCGACGATGTCGCCATCGGCATGAGTCACCGTCGGCGCTTCGATCTCGACCACTTCGAGCTGACGGCCACGAGCATCGGTGCTGCCTCGCAAGATGGCAAGGTTCTCCTTGCACACCTCGAAATCCGGGTGGTCGCGATCGGGCTGCGAGTGAGCCACCAACAACCCAGGACGGACCCACGCAGCGACGATGTCGACATGCCCACGTGTGCCGAACCGCTTGTAGTCCTTCGTCAGGCCGCGCGGCAGCCAGATCACCTTTTCGACGCCGAGCGAGGACTTCAGCTCGGCTTCTACGTCTTCGGCGGTCCAATCGGGATTGCGATACGGGTCGAGCTGCACGGTGCGGGTGGCCATGACCGTGCCCTCGCCGTCGACGTGAATCCCACCGCCCTCGTTGACCATTGGCGAATCGAACAGCTCCGCACCGGCGAGCCCGGCAGCGAACGCCGCGACGTGCTGCTCGTGGTCCCACACACAGAACTCCTGCTGACCCCAGCCGTTGAACCGCCAGTTCACTGCGCCGAGGCGGCCATCCGGGTGGGTGACGAACGTCGGGCCGCTGTCGCGGAACCAGCACTCGTCGACAGGGGTCTCGTGGATGCTGACAGACGCATCGACAAGGGCGCGCGCCGCCTGGGCGTCGCCCACATCGCAGATCAGCGACACCGGTTCGAACCTGGCAACGGCATTGGTGACCGCGGTCCACACGCGCCGGTAGTGACCGAGGTCGCCGTCAGGATCATCGCCGAACAGCCGGTTGGCCGGCGGGAACTCCATCCAAGTGCGCTCATGGCGCCCCCACTCGGGCGGCATCGCAAATCCGGTCGTGCTGCTCATGTGGTCACAGAAAGTACAGCCGGCTGAGTGACACCGAGTCAGCCGGATCGGAATAGACCCTGTCGCCGTCGAGTGAAACCATCCCGGTCTTTGGGTCGACGTCGACGTGACCGAGCCGATTGTTGTGCACGAGGTTGGCTGGGCCGATGTTGCGCGTCCCCTTCACCGCGACGCGTCGCCGTCGGGTTGCCATGTGATCATCACCAGCGTCGAGAGCAGCCTGGCTGACAAACGCTACGGAGAGATCGGCCGCAGTGGAGCCGTAGGAACCGAACTGAGGGCCGAGCACCAACGGCTCGCTGGAATCGGTTGCCGCGTTCGGATCGCCGGTCACGCCGTACGCCGGGAAGCCGCTCTTCAACACCAGTTGCGGCTTGGCCCCGAAGTGATCCGGTCGCCACAGGACGATGTCCGCCAACTTCCCGACGTCGAGCGACCCGATCTCGTGGTTGAGGCCGTGGGCGATGGCGGGGTTGATCGTCAGCTTTGCCATGTACTGACGGACGCGGTCATTGTCGTTGTTGGTCGGGCCATGATCGGGCGACTGCCGAATCTGTTGACGCTTCATCTGCGCCGCGAGTTGAAACGTGCGACGGACCGTCTCACCCGCCCGGCCCATGCCCTGGGCGTCGCTGGAAGTGATGCCGATGACACCGAGATCGTGCAGCACGCCTTCCGCACCCATCGTGCCGCCACGGATGCGATCGGTCACGAGGTGATGATCGCTGGGCGAATGATGGTTCAGGCCGTGCGCGGCGAAGATCATCTCGTAGTGCTCGTCGAGCGCGTCGCGACCGAACGGCAGCGTCGGATTGGTGCTCGATCCGATCACGTTGGGTACACCGGCCAGCTTCAACACGTTGGGCACATGACCGCCGCCGCAGCCCTCGATGTGGAAGGCGTGGATCGTTCGACCGGCCAGCACGCTGAGCGTGTCGTCGACCGAGAGGCATTCGTTGAGACCATCGGTGTGCAACGCCACCTGCACGTCGTATCGCTCGGCAACGTTCAGCGCGGTGTCGAGGGCCCGGGTGTGGGCACCCATGTCTTCGTGGACCTTCAAACCGCACGCCCCGCCTTCGACGAGAGCCTCGATGAGCGGGGCTTCGTCCGATGAGGACCCCCTCCCGAGGAAGCCGATGTTGACCGGCCATTGATCGAAGCTGTTGAAGGCATGGCGCAACGCCCACGGCGAATTGACGCCGACACCCCACACGGGGCCGAACTCCTGACCGATGATGGTGGTCACGCCTGAGGCGAGCGAAGCTTCCATGATCCGTGGTGACAGCAAGTGCACGTGGGTGTCGATTGCGCCGGCGGTCGCGATCATGCCCTCACCGGAGATGATCGTCGTGCCGGTGCCGACCACGACCTCGACGTCGTCGATCATGTCGGGATTGCCGGCTCGGCCGACAGCGGAAATGCGTCCGTCGCGAATGCCGATCGAGACCTTGCCGATTCGGCGGGTCGCATCGATGACGACCACGTTGGAGATCACGATGTCGCACGTGTCCTTGACTGCTGCCGCCTTCAGCATCAACCCGTCACGTGCTGTCTTGGCGAATCCGGCGATGAACTCGTCGCCGCGCAGTTGGGCGTCGTATTCGATCTCGACGACCAGGCCCGTGTCGCCCAGGCGAACGCGGTCACCGACCGTCGGACCGTGTATGGCGGCGTAGTCGTCCGGCAGGATCTCGTCGGGGTGAAGGTGGTCGTGGGGCACTTCACCGTCGTCGTGACTATGGGTGAACTCGCCGTGCGAGTGACGGTGGTCGCTCACGGTTGTGCCCCGAGGTAGCCCTGCTGGCCGGCTCGGGCGAGGGCGGCCTCTTTTGCACCCGGCGCGTCGAGCGGCCCGTCGACCAGACCGGCAAAACCGATCGCGACCCTGTGCCCTCCTATGGGGATCAACGGCGCGTCGGTCGGGACGCTGGGGTCGAACCGGAGTGCGGATCCGGCAGGGATCGCAAGACGCATTCCATACGCGGCCGCTCGATCGAACATGAGCCGCGGGTTGACCTCGAAGAAGTGGAAGTGGGACGTGATGCTGACCGGCACGTCGGAGGTGTTGGTGACAACGAGGTACACAAGACCGGCTGGAGTGATCGACTCGTGGGCCGCGGTGATAACAGCACCCGGAGCGTCGGGGCCGAGGCTGCCACCCTCGCCGAACGGGTCGCGCACCACAACCATGCGCGTGCCGTCGTCGAACACTGCCTCGACCCTGACGTCGCGCACGATGTCGGGAACTCCGGGCAGGACATCGTCGACGCCGAGCACCGCAGCGCCTGCGGCCGCTGCTTGCATCAGACGAGCCCCGTCGCGAGCCGCCTCGCACACGGTGTCGGCAATGATCGCGGTGGCTTCTGGCACGTTGAGCCTCAAGCCGCGGGCCCGGCGCGCTCTCGCCAACTCGGCCGCGGTGAAGATGAGCAACCGATCACGATCCGTCGGCGTGAGACGCATGGCCCCACGCTATTCCCGCCTTGACACGTTCCTAGTGCGATGATCTGATCGCTCGGTGCTTCGCCAGGTGAATTCGTCACGCGATGCCGGCGAGAAGCCGCCCACCGTGCTGGTCACCTTCCCCGACTACGACACGGAGGATCCCGACCACGGTGGCGCGCTGACAGCGGCCGGCTTCACCATGCGCGTCGCACCGAAGCGCGGGCTGCGATCCCCCGAGGAGCTGCTCGCTCTGTGCTCGGACGCGTCGGGAGCGATCGTCAGCACCGACCCGTTCACCGCCGATGTCATGCGCAACAGTCCGGATCTGCGCGTCATCGCCAGGGTCGGGGTCGGCATCGATTCGATCGACTCAGCAGCGGCCACCGAGCTGGGGGTTGCCATCACCACCACGCCAGGCGCTAACGAGTCAACCGTCGCAGACCATGCCGTCGCGATGATGCTGGCCCTGTTGCGACGGATCCCTGAGAACGACGCCGGAGTGCGCAGGGGTGAGTGGAACCGGACCGGGCCGCACACACCGCTGCTGTTGACCGGCCTGACGGTCGGTCTCATCGGGTACGGACACATCGGAAGATTGGTCGCTCGCCGGCTCGCAGGTTTCGATGTCGAACTTCTCGTGTCCGACCCGGTGTTCGCGGAGTCGGAGTCCCCTCGGTCAGTCGAACTTGCCGAGCTACTGGCCCGCTGTGATGTCGTGTCACTGCACTGCCCACTGATCCCTACGACTCGTCACCTCATCGACCAGAGCGCCCTCCAATTGATGCGCCCGCACGCGGTGCTGGTCAACACGTCGCGCGGCGAAGTGGTCGATGAAGCCGCATTGGTCAAGGCCCTCGAAGAGGGCGTCATTGCCGGGGCAGCGCTCGATGTGTTCGAACAAGAGCCACCCCACGATTCGCCGCTGCTGGGCATGTCCAACGTGGTCCTCAGCCCCCACGTCGGTGGTCTCAGCACCACGTCCGTCGACGTCATGACTCGACGGGCTACCTCGTCTGTGATCGACATCCTCAACGGTCGGATTCCCGACGGGCTGGCCAACAGAGCAGTCCTCGGCTAGACGCGGCTCGACGCGTTCCAGCCGAACGGCGCCTTCGACGACGAGACCGAAGGCTATGTGAAGGCCTTTCAGCACTACCACCACATCCAGGCCGACGGCATCGTCGGTGACGAGACGTGGAACATGCTGCACGGCAACTCCGACACCCTCGACCCTCATGCCGATGGCCGAGCGCCGCACAGCTACGTCGAGGAGACCCCGCGACTCGAGTGGGAGAACGACGGTCACTACGACGTCGGGACGGACTCGTACACCTACATCGCGATGAACGTCGGCCAGAGCGAGATCTCCGGGGTCGTCGCCACGGCAACCGTGGACCTGGGCCCGGTGAGTCTGCGCGCCGACCACTGCGTCGGCTAGTGGAGCGATTCCGTGCAGGCGACGAAGACGCAGTTCGCCGGGTGTACCGCCTACGGTCGCCTCGTGTTCACGGTGGCCTTGCGCGTGCTCGGTGATCGTCAACTCGCCGAGGACGCCACCCAACAGGCATTTCTCAAGGCGTGGCGCGCTGCTTCGACGTTCGATGGGGAAAAAGATCTCGCTCCGTGGCTGGCCACCATCACCCGTCGAGTCGCAATCGACATGCAACGCAGCAATGCGCGCCGGCCAGCCACGTCGCTCGAGGTTGCCAGCGCCGACGAACCTGCCCTCGTCAGTCCTCCACCATCCGCTGAGGCGATATGGGAGACGTGGCAGGTGCGGGCCGCGATCGACACGTTGCAACCAGATGAGCGCGAGGTCGTGCGTTTACAGCACATGGTCGGGCACAGCCACAGCGAGATCGCCGAACATCTCGGACTGGCGCTGGGCACGGTGAAGTCGCGTTCGCACCGCGCCCACCAGCACTTGGCCGCGCGGTTGCAACACCTCCGAAAACCGATCGAAGATTGGTGACGTAAAGATGAAACAAGCCGCGCACAGACGGACGGAGGTGATCCATGAAAGACGATGACGACAACGATGCTCTCGACTCCGAGCTCATCGCGCTCCTCTCCGATCCCTCGATCTGGGACGAACCAAGCGACAGCTTGGAAGATCGCGTCGTGGCAGGCATCGCCGAGGAACGGCGGGTCGTCGTGCCAATGGTGCGCCGACGGCGCGCCTGGCCCGGTTGGGTTGCCGCTGCCGCCATTGGAGCCGCAGCTGCCGCTGCCTTGGTGCTCGTCGCGCCACGCAACAAGTTCTCCGTGAAGAGCTTGCCGCGCCGCGAGGGTGACGAGTTCTACGAGGGCTGGCTGAAGAACTGCGACGGTACCGGCCTGGTTCCGATCGGGACGTTCCACGAGCTCGATGACGCAACCGGCTGGGCCGGAGTCTCGATCGATGAGTTCCCGTTGCTGACGGTCACGCGTGAGACGCTCGCCGCGCCGAAGGATGCCGCTCAGGGCTCATCAGGCGAGGTCGTGGCCAGTGCCAAGCTGGGGCCCTGCCCGGCCTGATCTCGAACGGGTTCGAAGACGACCTCCGGATGGAAGGCGACGCGGCGTCGGGCCCGCCGTAGCGCGGCGAGCACTGCAGTGCCGAGCGTTGAGATGGCGATGACGTTGGTGATGGCCCTGCCCGTGTCCCAACCGAACGTCGACGTGGCGAACGTGAACAGGAAGAAGCGATGAAGGTTGCTGAGAACCGCTGCGCCCGGGACGAACTGCAAGCCGGGGTCGCCACCCGCAACCGAGGTCGAACCAGCGAACGTGCCGAGGCCGAACGGCCAGAACCACATGTTCAACAAGAAACCGAACACGTACGCCGAGACCGCGCCGTACGCCGCGAGCATCGCGATCTCTGCTCGACCCTTCAGGTTCGGCAAGAGCCCGGCGCCAAGACCTACCCACGACGCCGCGAGCATTTGGAAGGGAAGCCACGGGCCGACGCCACCGGCGATCAATGCAGAGGCGAACAACGTTGTCGAACCCAACACGAACCCGAACCCCGGCCCATACACCCGACCGGCGAGAATGAGCAGGAAGAAAACGGTCTCGATCCCGGCGGTACCGGTGCCGAGAGGACGCAAGGCCGCACCAACCCCTGAGAGCAGCCCGAGCATGGCGATTGCTTTGACGTCGAGGCCGCCGCTGCTCATCTCGGCGAGCACGACACCGATGACGAGCGGCAGGATCAGAACAAACACAAATGGCGCCTCGGCGCTGTGCGCAGCGCCTTCCGGCGGGGTCGTCAGCAGCGGCCACAGGAACATGATCAATCCGGCCAGCGAGCCGACCGCCAACACCAACCAGGTGTAGGGGCGTACGTGAACGGGCTGCGGAGAGGTCATCGCACCTCCTCTGCGGCGAGGGCGTCGGTGATCTGCGCGACCGTGAGCCATCGCGCCGGACGCATCACTTTCGCCACTTGAGGAGCGAAGACCGGTGACGAGACGACGACATCTGCCGTGGGTCCGTCGGCGACGATCTCCCCGTCGGCCAGCACGATGACGCGATCGGCGACGATCGCGACGAACTCGACGTCGTGTGTGGCGACCATGATCGCCCGACCTTGCGTGGCGAGCTCAGAGATGACAGTCGCGAAGCGGGCCTTCGCGCCTTCGTCGAGCCCGCGTGTCGGTTCGTCCAGCATGATGATCGATGGTCGAGGACACAGCTGTACTGCCAGCGCCAGCGCCAGCCGCTGCCCCTCGGACAGATCGCGAGGGTGGGACTCGTCGGCGACGCTGGGCACGATCCGGTCGAGGATCGACCTGCACGTTCCGGGCGCCTCCCCGCTCTCGCTGTCGGCAAGCGAGCACTCGTCAGCCACGCTCGACAGGTACAGCAGGTCTCCAGGTGACTGAGGCACGAGCCCCACACGAGACCTGCCGTCGGGATCAAGCGTGACCGTTCCTCCCTGGCGCGACCCCGAACCTTGCAACGCCCACAACAACGATGTCTTGCCGGAACCGTTGCGGCCCATCACGGCCAGCACTTCCCCAGAGTGCACGTCGAGATCGACGCCCGCCACGGCCACCACGTCGCCGTAACGCACGACGAGCTTGCGCGCCTGCAACGCCACCTCAGGTTGATCCGACCGCGCGGCGGTCCGTACCGGGTGACTGGACAGACGCGATCGAAGGTCGTTGCTGCACCGGCGCGCATCGCGCACCGACATTGGGAGTGGGTCCCAGCCGATGGCCTGACCGAGCCGCACGACCGGTGGAGCCACATCGCTGACGCCCATCATCTCTCTCGGGCTTCCCGAGCTCACGTTTCCGAAGGAATCGAGGACCACGACCATGTCGGCGTATTCGATGACGCGTTCGAGCCGATGTTCGGCGAGCACCACGGTGACCCCGAGGTCGTGCACCAACCTGGTCAGCGCGGCGAGCACATCTTCGGCCGCGGCCGGGTCGAGCGCCGACGTCGGCTCGTCGAGCACGAGGACCCGCGGATGTGCCGTCAGAACTGACCCGATTGCCACACGTTGCTGCTGCCCTCCGGACAACGAGCGAACCGAGCGCCGGCGCAGGTCGGCGATGCCCATGAGGTCGAGTGTTTCCTCGACTCGTTTGCGCATCACTGCGGCCGGAACAGCGAGCTGCTCCATGCCGTAGGCGAGTTCCTCTTCGACCGTGTCCGTCACGAATCCGTAGACCGGATCCTGCATGACGATGCCTACGACACCAGCCATCTCACGCGGCGGATGCGTTCGTGTGTCGAGACCGGCGACCGTGACTCGTCCCGCCAGGACGCCGCCGGTGAAGTGCGGCACCAGACCATTGATCGCGCCGAGCAGCGTCGACTTCCCGACCCCCGTCCGACCGACGACCAGGCACATCTCGCCTTCGGGGATGTGCAACGAGACCTGTCTGAGCGCAGGCACTGCTGACTCGGGATATGTGATCGTGACGGCATCGAAGTCGATCATGGGACCACCGCCACATCTCGCGAGATGCTCGACGCCTGGCCGAAGTCGACGGGCGGGGCCAACAGTGCCGGGAGCACACCGATAAGAGCGCCGAGCGCCGGGACCAGCCCGAGTGTCGGCCAACGGAGTGGCTGCAAGGTCGGGTACAGGTTGTCGGGGTCGATGCTGCTGGCCAGGAACATCGACCCGGCGGCAGCGATACCACAGGCGACGACCATCCATTCGGCGATGCCCCACGGATCGGGGCGGTACACGCTTCGTCGCACTCGTCGACCACCCACCCGTATGCCGACCACTGCAACGAGGCAACCCGCTGCCAACATCGGGCCACCGAGTGCACGCGGTGTCGTTCCGTCGAGGACCCCGTACGTGCCGACGCACACACCAGCGACGCCGGCGAGCACCAGCGCTGAGGTGAGCACCCGTGAGGTCCGCCGCTGCTCGTCGTGTCGTCCGTAGCCACGCGAGTCCATCGCCGCTGCCAGCACCAGGGATCGATCGAGCGCATCCTCCAACACGGGTATGAGCACCCGGCGGACGAGCCCCTTGCGTGTCCCGGCGGTTCCTCGCAGTTTGCGGGCCTTGCGGATGCGTTGGCCGCTCTCGACGAGTTGGGGAGCAACGGTCAGGGCCACGGTCACTGCCACACCCATTTCATGGAGGGCAGAGGGGAGCGACTTGAGCATGCGCTTCGGATCAGCGAGCATGTTTGCGGCCCCGAGGCACAGCAGCAAGGCCGCGAGCCGCACTCCGTCGTAGACCGCTGCGAGCATTCCCTGCAGGCTGACGGGGCCACCGATGCGTATCCCTGCGGCCGC
>JANMRB010000034.1:0-10598 GCA_031370825.1 Ilumatobacteraceae bacterium | reverse complement strand
CTCCGCGAGTATCTCGACCGCGGCCGAACGCTGTCACCATCGCAGGCATTGATGGTTGGCCTCGAGACGTGCAAGGCGCTCGATGCGATCCACCGGCAGGGGATGGTGCACGGCGACATCCGCCCGTCCACGCTGGTGTTCGGCGACGACGAGCGATTGCGGGTCACCGATGTCGGTCTCGCCAACGTCGTGGGTGAGGCGCTGTGGACCGACAGGGTCCATGTCAGCAACGCGCTGGCGATGTATGCCGCGCCGGAACTGGCTGAGTCCGGGATACGCGGGCCGAAAGGCGACGTCTACTCGTTGTGCCTCACCCTGCTCGAGTCGATGTCCGGTTCGGTTCCCTTCGCTGGCGATTCGACCGTTGCGACACTGTCGAACCGGATCGGAAGATTGATGCCCGTGTCCGCGGATCTGGGACCTCTTGCTGCAGTGCTGGGGCGCGCCGGGCGGCCCTCGCCCGAAGATCGCTACTCTGCTGCCGAGTTCGGCCGTGCGCTCGTGCAGGCTGCCGAGAAGTTGCCACGACCCGCTCCGATCAACCTTCCGAGCTTCGGTCTGTTCGCCGATTCGTCAGGTGGGATCCAGCGTCCGATTCTGCCGCCACCGATGCCCGTCGACCCGCCGCCACAGGCACCTCCGCTGGAGACCACGGTGTACGTTCCGACAGCCGAGGAGATGACGTCGGGACGCGGCAGACCCTCTGCCATCGAGGCGGAGGCTCCGCCGCCCCAACGCCGCCGCGGGATGCTCCGATGGCTGCTTCCAGTCGTTCTGGTTCTGGCGGCAGTCGCCGGCGGAGTCGTGTACTTCGTGACGAGGGATCGCACCCACACCTACCAAGTCCCTCGTCTCGCCGGGCTCACAGAGTCCGAGGCGCTGAACCAGATCTCGGGTTTCGATTGGCAAACGGTCGTCACCCGCGAAGCCAGTGACGAGGTGCCAACAGGAATAGTCATCCGCACCCGCCCGTTCGAGTCCACCTCCCTCGAACAGCACCAGCCGTTTCAACTCGTGGTCAGCTCGGGGTCGGCACCGCGGGCACTTCCGAACCTGGTTGGCCTGACGCTCGAGCAGGCGACCGCCAGCCTGGGGGACCTCGGTCTCGCCTTGAAGCAAGCCGATCCGGTCTTCGACGAGGAGATCCCTGCCGGCACGGTCATCAGCTGGACGGTGCCGGAGCAGCCGGGATTGAGAGCCGGTGACACCGTCACACCCAACACAACCATTTCCGTGGTCGTGTCAGCCGGTCCGCAACCGCGTGTCGTTCCCAACCTCACCGGCATGACGGTCGAAGAGGCAACGGCGACGCTTGCCGAGCAAGGTCTCGTTCTCGCTCAGCTGGCGCCGGAGTTCAGCGACACGACTGCCGTCGATCTGATCGCCCGCCAGGACTTGGCCGCCGGCACCGGTGTCGATCGTGGTGCAGTCGTCAGCGTCGCGGTGTCGAAGGGTCCCGACCTCGTGGGTGTTCCGCCCCTCGGCGGGCTCACATTGCAGCAAGCGACAGACGCGTTGACTGCGGGCGGTCTCGCGGTCGGCACCGTCAACGGCAACACGGCCGGTGTGCTTGTCGACGCGCAATACAAGGGTGTGTCAGTGCTGCCGGATCAGCAGCTGCCTCGAGGCTCAGCCATCGACATCACCTTCCTCTAGAGTTCATCCGCTTCGGCGTCGATGGCTAGCGTGCCTTCGTCTGGGAGGAGGTTGGCATGGGATCGCTCGACGGCCGAGTTGCAATCATCACCGGAGCAGGCCGCGGCATCGGCCGCGAACACGCGTTGCTGTTCGCACGCGAGGGCGCCCGCGTCGTGGTCAACGATCTCGGCGGAGCCAACGACGGAACGGGCACCGATGCAACACCGGCGCAGCAGGTGGTCGAGGAGATCAAAGCACTCGGTGGCGAAGCGATCGTCAACGGTGACAACGTGGCCGACTGGCAGGGCGCGCAACGAATGATCAACAGCGCCATCGAGCACTTCGGTGATCTCGACATCCTCATCAACAATGCGGGGATCCTGCGCGACCGCGTGATCGTCAACATGACCGAGGAGGAATGGGACGCGGTCATAACTGTTCATCTCAAAGGCCACTTCGCGCCGACGCGTTGGGCGGCGGCCTACTGGCGCGAGCAGCACAAGGCGGGCAAGGGCAAGCCCCGTCATCTCGTTCACACCTCGAGCACCTCTGGTCTGTTCGCCAACCCTGGGCAGAGCAACTACGGCGCGGCTAAGACTGGCATTGCCACGTTTAGCCAGATCGCTGCCAAGGAGCTCATTCGCTACAACGTCAAGAGCAACACTGTTGCGCCTGGCGCACGCACACGCCTGACGCTTGCAACCCCTGGTCTCGACCAGATCATGAAGCCGGCCGAAGGCGGCTTCGACGAATGGGATCCAGCAAACATCTCGCCACTCGTCGCCTATCTGGCCAGTGAGGAGTGCAGGTTCACGGGCGAGACGTTTTTCGTCCAAGGTGGCAACGTGACCTTGATCGAGAGCTGGTCGCGCGGTGCCTCGGTCGATCGGGATTCGACGTGGTCCGTCGAGGAGTTGGCTGAAGCCTTAGCCCCGCTCGCGCGCAGCTAGCAACGGGTCGACGTTTCGCCGTCGGCGGAATCGGGTAGATGGTGAGCATGCTTACCATCCTGTTGATCGTCGTCATCGTCCTGCTGCTCACCGGCGGCGTGGGCTACAGCCGCAGGCGCCGCCTGTAGCCCGTTGCCTGTTCGGTGATGTCTAGTCGGTGATGTCTATTCGGTGATGGCCTGGATCTCCGTGGCAATCGTCTTGGCGATGTCGTCCTGAGGCATGCCGGTCTGCATCGCCATCATCTTCATCATGTCGCCCTGAACCTTGATCTTGCCGGCCATGAAAGCCTGCATGCCGGCTGCTTGATCCTGATCGACGAAGATCTTCTTGGCGGTGTCGTAGTCGGTCGTCAGCGTCAAGTCAGGCGTCTCCAACTCGCCAGCCTCCATCACCAGCGAGCCCGATGACGTGTCGAGGAACAACTTGACGTCGTCATCCCCGAAGGGCACATCCGTGATCACCTGGTTCATGCGAACGCTGATCGTGATCTCTGACGATTGATCCGCATACTTCTCTCGTATGGCTTTGGCGGCATCCATCCACTCGGGGGACAGAAATGGGTATGGCATGGAACCCTCCATCTATCAGGTATGACGTCGGCTCAAGATAGCCGTCGCAGGGTCCGAGATGAACAGAACGTTCAATTGTTTTCGAATCGGCGGTTGTGCCGGTAACGATGGTTGCAATGGCCAGGATCCTTGTCACCGAAGAGATCGCAGAAGGCGGCCTCGATCGCCTCCGCGCAGCCGGCCACGAGGTCGATGTGCAGTTCGATCTCGACGCATTGTCCCAGAACATCCGTGGTGCGCAGGCCCTCATCATCCGCTCGGCGACCCAAGTCACCGCAGAGCTGCTGGAGCAGGCGGACGAGCTGCTGGTGGTCGGGCGCGCCGGCATCGGCCTCGACAACGTCGACGTCGACGCGGCAACGCGCCGCGGCGTGATGGTGGTCAACGCCCCGCAGAGCAACATCATCTCTGCCGCCGAGCACACCATGGCCCTGCTGCTCGCCCAGGCCCGCAACATCCCGCAAGCGCACGCCGCGTTGACCGCAGGCCGCTGGGAGCGATCGCGTTGGGAAGGTGTCGAGCTCGCAGACAAGACCCTCGCCGTCATCGGCCTCGGTCGCATCGGCAAACTCGTTGCCGATCGGGCAAAGGCCTTCGGCATGCACGTCGTTGCGTACGATCCGTTCGTGTCGGCCGACAAGGCACGACAGATGGGCGTCGAACTGCTGTCTCTCGATCAGGCAGTCGCCGAGGCCGACTTTTTGACGATTCACCTCCCGAAGACGAGAGAAACCACTGGTCTCATCAATCGCGACCTGCTGTTGAAGGCGAAACCGACGATGCGTTTGATCAACGTCGCCCGTGGCGGGATCGTCGACGAGGCGGAATTGACCGAGGCGATTCGCGATGGTGTCATCGCCGGTGCTGCCATCGATGTGTTCGCCGTCGAGCCGACCACCGAGTCGCCGCTGTTCGGGCTCGAGCAGGTCATCGTCACTCCGCATCTCGGTGCCTCTACACGAGAAGCGCAAGACAAGGCGGGCGACACGATTGCCGACATGGTGCAGTTGGCGCTTGCCGGCGAGTTCGTGCCGTTTGCCGTGAACGTCGATGCAGCCGAGGCCAATGAAACGATGCGGCCCTTCCTACCCCTCGCCGAGCGGTTGGGCCGGCTGTTCGCTTCACTGGTCGGCGGGGCGCCGAAGCAGATCGAGGTGTGCACCGAAGGAGACATCGCCGGCTACGACACCCGCATCATCACGCTCGCCGCATCGAAGGGCTTCTTCGGTTCGGTCACCGACGAACCGGTCACATACGTCAACGCCCCTCAGCTCGCCAAGGAGCACGGTGTCGAGATTCGTGAGACCAACTGCGCCACGTCTGCCGACTTCGTCAACCTGATCACCCTGCGAGGTGGTGGTCGCTCCCTGTCGGGAACGTTGGTCGGCAGGCGCGGCGAGCAGCGCATCGTGATGATCGACGACCACAGTGTCGACGTTCCTCCTGCTGTGCACATGTTGATGGTCATCAACGACGATCGGCCTGGTGTGATCGGCATCGTCGGCACGCTGCTCGGCAATGCCGGCGTCAACATCGCCGACATGGATGTGGGCGCGGCACCGGACGGAGGAACGGCGGTCATGCTGATCGCCACGTCCGACGAAGTCGATACCGATGTGCTCGGTCAGCTCCGCGGCGCTCCTGGGATCATCTCTGTCGACGCCCTCACCTGCTGACGCTCGAGGCAACTAGCGCTTCGTGCATTCCCGTATTGCGTCGCGCGTAGCGATCGCCGTACGACCGGCGGCCTCGGCGAAGTCTGCTTCGCTCGATGCATAGAGGATCGCTCTCGATGAGTTGATCACCATCCCGAACCCATCCGCAGTTGCACCTTCGGCGACGGCTGTTTCGATGTCGCCACCCTGCGCACCGATGCCGGGGACCAGCAGCGGCATGTCACCGACGATCCGGCGTACCGCGCCGAGCTCTTTCGGGAAGGTCGCCCCCACGACGAGCCCGCAGTCGCCGAGCCCGCTCCACTCCATCGCTGCGCGCCTGGCGACATGCGCATACAGCGGTTCGCCGTCGACGTCGAGCGATTGGAAATCGCCGCCTCCGGGGTTGGACGTGCGGCACAGCACGAAGATGCCGTGCTCGCGGTAGCGCAGATATGGCTCGATGGAGTCGGTGCCCAGATACGGATTAACGGTGACCGCATCCGCTCCGTAACGATCGAATGCTTCATGCGCGTATTGCTCGGCCGTGGGCCCGATGTCGCCGCGCTTGGCATCGAGGATCAGCAGCACCCCGGGGTATGTCTCGTGGATGTACGCGCACAGCCGTTCGAGCTCGGGCTCCGCGCGCTGTGCCGCGAAATATGCGAATTGCGGCTTGAACGCACAGACGGCGTGAGCGGTAGCGTCGACGATTGCCTTGCAGAACTCGAATGTTGCCGTGGTGGTGCGATCGAACATGACCGGCAAGCGGGCTGGGTCGGGATCGAGACCGACACAGAGCATCGATTGTGAGCTCTGCCAAGCCGACTTCAACTTGGTGTGGAAACCCATGCGAGCCCGAATCTAGCCCGTGCTCACACGGTCGGAGCCTTTGGTCGGAGTCTCAGGACGCAGCGCCCATTTCTGTGCGCTGCGCAGCGTCACCACGCGGAACAACGTCAGCTGAAGGACCAGGATCGTCGAGCCGAGCACGAACCACTGCAGCAACGTGTTGTGCCGATCCTGGCCGGCCAGAAACGTGTGCACCGTCGCTGTGAGCCACAACGCGATGCTCGTGAGGTGAATGGCGTGCCAGATCTTTCGCTTGATGTGGCGCATCAACCACGATGTGATCTGGATGGCTGCAAGGAAGTAGAGGGCAACGATTCCCCAGGCCACCGCGCCGGTCTTCCACGGCGACTTCATCGGGATGAACAGCTCCCGCCAGCCGAAGTAGACGAAGTTGTCCGCCCACAACCCTCCGAGGTGGATCAGAACGAAAACGAGTGAGAGGGTTCCGAGGTAGCGGTGGAGATCGAGCAGCCACGCCGGCACGCCGCGCTTGCGAACCAGCCGGCTGGACAGCGTCAGTCCCCAGAGGATGCTGGCGGTGACGGTGGCCCAGGCAACGATGCCGCTGGATCTGGCGACATACCAGGAAAGTTTGTCGGTGACAGCAATCATTGGTCGGACTCCTGCACTACGTGGACGCGGTCAGCACTGATCATCCAGGCTTTCACATCCGCCGAGCGCAGGAGTGCCGCCCCTTCCTCGGCGCCGGCCACGATCGCGGCTTTTGCCAGTGCCTCGCCGCGCGCCGCCGACTGATCGGCCACTGCAACTGCCACGAGATCGGTGTCGGCCGGTCGTCCGGTCCGAGGGTCGATGATGTGGTGGTGCTCGACGCCGCCACGTACCCATCGGCGAATGGCGACTGTGCTCATCACGAGCGCGCCGGAGTACAGAGCATGGTGATCGACCGTGTCACCCGTGATGGGGTGTAGCAATGGGACCTGCCAGCCGTTCTGGTCGACGGGCTCCCCGGCGGCACGGATGTCGCCGCCCAAGGACACGTATGCGGAGTTGGCGCCCGCGACGATGAGCTCGTCGGCGACGATGTCGGCGGCGAGCCCCTTGCCGATGCCGCCGAGGTCGATCGAGAGTCCCCGGGCCAGCCGCACCCAGTTGTTCGAGATCTCGAGACCGACCAGCCCTGGCACGCGATCGGCAACGAACTCATCCGTCGACAGGCTCGACTCTTCGACGATCTCAGCAAACGTGCGGTCGTAGCCGAGCTGTTCGAGATTGGTTCGTATCGACGGGTCGAACAGTCCGCGGGTTTCGGCGTGCATGCGAAGGCACCACTGGAGTGCAGCAACGAGATCGTCGCTGCACTCCAGCCATTGGCCTCGCCATTCCTGGAGACGATTGAGCTCGCTGTCCGGAAGGAAGCGACTCCACGTCTGCTCGAGCAGTCTGAGTCGTGAGAATCCGAGTGCGATGAGCTCGGCCGGGCCATCGATCAGAATCTCGCTCGGCGACCCCATCAGTCGTGCCGTCGAACGATGCCACGTACGCTCCTCGGCCACGTCCTGAGTCAGCATCCACTTCCCTGGCACGGGGCCGGGGCCGGTGCTGGTGCAGGAGCAGGAGCAGGAGCAGGAGCGGGGGCTGGAGCAGGTGCGGGGGCTGGGGCTGGGGCTGGAGCTGGGGCTGGAGCAGGGGCCGGATCGGGACTCGGTGCTGGTGCTGGTGCGGGGTCGGGGGCCGGCGCAGGGTCGGGGACCGGCGCTGGTGCAGGTGCGGGCGCTGGGGCTGGCGCTGGCGCTGGTGCCGGTGAACCGGGCCCGGCTGCTGGTGGAGTCGGAGCGGGCGTCGTGGCCGCCTGAGCCGGCGCCAGCGCGGCGACAGTCGTAGTCGGCGCCAGAGGATCGACGACCGCGTTCGGATCCACCACGGCAGCCACGGTGGTAGTTGTGGCATCTGCTGGCGCCGCCAGAGTTGTCGGTGGCGCGATCGGATTTCCGAACTCATCGACATAGACCACACGGTGGATCGTCTCGACCATGGTTGTCGGTGTGCCTGCGTCGGCCTGCTTGGACTCGAGTGCGCGTGCATCTGCAGTAGCGAGCGATGCGATGGTCGCCAGGAAGCCAGACGTTGCCAGGCCCGTCGCGAGGATGCGGCCGGCCGCGGCCACATGACGGCGGCGGCTGCCGAACAATCGCACGCTCGTGTGGCGATCGACGACGGGCACCACGGCCGCGGCAGCTTGTTCGATGACGATCGGTGGAACAATGGCACGCTGGCCGACCGGAGGGTTCCACGCCACCGGCGTGGCGCCGGCCGGCGATGGTGCACGGGTCGTGGTCGGTCGAGTCGCGGAGGGGTTGCGTTTGCCGAGCTTGGCGAGGCGGGCGAGTTGCTGCTCGTTGAGGTCGCTCGACGGCGCGATGGCGACCGCAGCGACGGGCGCCTGGGATGCGCTCGATGACATGACGGGCGGAGGTGGTGGGGGAGGGATCGCCGCCCGGATTGCCGCAACGATGGGAGCCGGTGGCACAACCGCGGATGCCGCGGGCGCGGAGGAGGTGGGGTTGCGCTTGCCCAGCTTTGCGAGCCTGGCGAGCTGTTGTTCGTTGAGCTCAGTCGTCATCGCAATGCCAAGCGCCGTTGCGGAACTCCGGATCGTGACAGCCGGCGGGAATCGGTGGCCTAGCGGCAGGCGCCGACGTAGTGGCCGGCGGCTCGCTCGACGGCGCCGCGGCCGGAGCGTCCGGCTCGTCAACTTCTGGCGAAGTCGTCGCAGCTCCGACCTGATCGGGCATCTGCGCCGAAGCGGGTGACGTGGCTGGCGGAGTCGCAGCCTCAGGGGCGCCGGCTACAGCCGGTTCGACCGGAGTGACGGCCACCACGGGCTGCGCTGGCGATGCGGACACGGCGGGCACTTGGGTCTGCGCAAAGGCTGACTTCGGACTCGAAGCCGTTGCCACCGTCACATCCGCGGTGGTCGGGTCGAGGACTTCCACGACGGGCGTGGTCGTCGATGAGTGGACGACGATGTAGTCATCGACGATCACGATCTGTGCCCCAGCCGGATTCTTGGGAGCGGCGCTGACGAACAGCCCTCCGCTGGCAGTGGCGATGGCGACACAAGCAATACCAAAAGTTGTTGTAGCGGAGACGATGTACGTGATTGCGAGACGGCGTTCCACACGATCACCCTTCTTGTCATCAATTTGTAATGACACGTCTTAGGCCGTAAGGAGGTTTGGGCTGCGACGCCATTTTGTTATCGGCAAAGTGCTGCTCGTACTGGAGCAAGTTCTCATCAAGAAATTCGCACTCTGCCTGCGGTTTGCAGGTCCGATTCACACAGGAAGCGACATTTTCCCGTCACCATACTGCAACATGTAGGTCGTAAGCCTCGATGTAGTTCCTGCCGAGTTGCGGAGGAACCGAACTCGCTCGCTCATTGACAGTTCCAAACGCCGTTGTCTTCGAGTTGTGGCTGCCTGCAACCCGCGGGAATCGGCGGGATCGGCTTGTCAGCGGGCCAGTCGCTCGGGATCCGAACCCCAGACGGCACCGCAGGACTGGCTGGCGCTGGGGGCGGCTGGGGTGCTGCAGTGGTGCTGGGTGGCGTCGAAGCAGCCGGAGCACTTGCCGGGCTCGCAACTGGACCGGGTGCCACGGCCGGCGGAGGTGTTGGGTCGGGCGCCGCGGTGTCCGCGGGTGGCGGCGGCTGAATTGGGGCCAGCGCCGCGATCGGCGACACAGTCGTCGGCGAGTCGGGGGCGGGAACGTCGGGCGTGCCGGTGGGTGAGGCGGTCGGCGTGTGGAGCGGACCAACCGCCGGCGCTCTCCCGGTCGGCGCCGCAGTGCCTGCGGACCTCGTGGATCCGGAGGCCGTCGGTTGCAGGTCACCCAACACAGCGGCCACTTCAGGTGCCACCGTGGTCGAGGAGTGAACGACGATGTAGTCGTCGACCATCTCCATCCTCGTTCCGTCCGCGGACGCTCGTGGAGATGCGCCGGCGAAGAGACCGCCCCAGACCGCTGCGATCGTGAAACATCCCGCTGCGAGTGTGACCACGGCGGACACGGAGTAGGTCAGAGCCAATCGACGTTCCACACGATCACCTTTCGTCGGCGTTTGAGTAACACGACTTAGGTCGATACGGCGTACGAACTAAGTCTTGTTCAACTCATCGGCGGTCGCGGACCGCCGCTGCAGCAAGCTTGTCTCAAGAAGCTTCCGCGGAGGCCGGGCATCGTCTCGGGCAGTGGTTCCACGGCGCCATTGTTTCTCTTGCACACGCCGTCGGCGCTCTTGTTATCTGAGGCGGGTTCGACGAAGTGCGAGGCCCCTCCCTCCGCGTCCCTCCGCCTCCCTCTGGGCACCGTGTAGCACCCCTTCGGTATTGTTGTCGTAGCGACTTCCCCCGCCTGTTGAAAGTACCGATTGTTGGAAGTGGGTCGCGGTGTCTGTTGTGGGGTTGGTCGAAGCAATCGCCGCGGTCGATTGGGATGGCGCCGATCGGGATGCTGTCGCCGCGGTGTTGGCGGATGTGCGCCGGGTGCGTGGCTGGCTCGATTCGGTCGAGATCCGCGCGGCGCGCCGGCTCAGCGAGCTTGCAGCGATGTGCCCGTCGATGTTCCCCGAACAGGTCGCCGCCGAAGCCGGGCGGGTGTCGTTGACGGAGGCGTCGAAAGGTTTCGAACGCGCCGCCACCGTGGCAGCGATACCTGAAATGGGAATCGTGCTCGAGGACGGTCAGGTGTCCGGCGCCCATATCGATGTTGTCACCAGGGCGATGCGACCATTGACAGCGGATCAACGTGACCGGCTTGGCGAGCGTGGTGAGGTGTTGGCGTTAGCAGCGACACTGCTGCCCCGCGACGAGTTCGCCCGCACCGTTCGCGAAGAAGTACGCCGCATCCACACCGACGACGGCATCGACCGCCTACAACGGCAGCGGCGTAACACGGCCCTGCGCAGC
>JANMRB010000031.1:0-2556 GCA_031370825.1 Ilumatobacteraceae bacterium | reverse complement strand
GGTGCCGAAGCTCGCTTCGCGCGCCAGTTGCACCGCGGCCGCATCGATGCGGACGACATCAGCATCGCGACCCAGATGGTTGAACAGCAGCGGGCTGGTCGCGTACGTGTTGGCGATCAGCACTTCGGCGCCGGCATCGAGGTAGTCGCGATGCGCCTGCCGGACGATCTGCGGGTGTGTGAGGTTGGCGTCGGCGCCCCAGGTTTCGCTGTGCATCGGCGCCCCGAGCGCTTGGATCAAGGTGCCAGTTCCACCGTCGAGAATGATCATCGACGGGCAAGCTACCGGCTGGGCATGACCGCAATGACCCGGCCTACAGTGGCCCGATGCGCGCAGCCAGACTTCATAGCATCGGCGGGACTCTCCAGCTCGACGAACTGCCCGATCCGCGGCCGGCCCCCGGCGAGCAACTGGTCGACATCGCCTTTGCCTCTGTCAACCCTCTCGATGTGTGGATAACACAGGGCTCCATTGGTGCCGCTGCTGCGAACTTGCCGTGGACCCCAGGCACCGAAGCCACCGGACACGTCGACGGCCAACCCGTGTTGGTGCGCGGTGGCGGTCTCGGCGTCGTGCGTCCAGGGGTCTACTGCAGCCGAATTGCAGTCCCCGACGCCTGGCTGATGCCAATCGCCGCTGACATCGATCTTGCTCAGGCGGCGGCGCTTCCCGTCGCAGGCATCACTGCGTGGCAGGCGTTGCATGCGCGGGCTCAAATCGGCCCGCTCGATCGTGTGCTCGTACTCGGCGCCAGTGGCGGAGTGGGCTCTGTGGCAATCCAGCTCGCCAAGGTTGTCGGTGCCGAGGTCTGGGGGCAGACCAGCTCACCTGGCAAGGTCGACGGCATCACCGCCAACGGGGCGGACAAGGTGGTCGTCATCGGCGCAGAAGGCTTGGAGAGCGCCGTCGAATCGTTCAAGCCCACCGTGATCCTCGACTCCCTGGGAGGTCCGTTCACCGACGCAGCAATCGCCGCAATCGAGAACAAAGGTCGTCTCGTGGTCTACGGCACGTCGAACAACGAACAGGTCGCGATCAACCTTCGTCGGCTGTATCGCAAAGGGGTCGACCTGCTCGGCTACGGCGGGATGGTCGACACTGCGCAAGAGCAGCGCACCGCACTGGAGACGTTGTTGGCGATGATGTCTGCCGGTGCCGTCCACGTACCCGTTGGCGACGTGCTGCCGCTTGCCAGAGCAGCCGAAGCGCACGCTCGCATCCTCGAGCGTCGCGTCGAGGGAAAGATCGTTCTCGACTGCCAGACCTAGGTGGCTACAGGTGCGGCGGCGGTAGCGGCTCCGATGACGCGACCAACTGTGGATTGCCCCGAACGAGAACCGGCAACGGCACCTCGACCCGACCGGTCATGCGGTGCGCGACGAGCGCTTCGTTGTGGTAGCGGTCGGCGACCTCGAGGAACGACGGATGGTGGTAGTCGCGCCCGTTGACCTTCGGGCCCTGACGACCTTCGAAGATGGCAGCGACGTCCTCACCCGAGATCGTCTTGTGCGTCTCGAGTGCGTGGGCGATGGCCAGCACCATCAGCCGGTTCTCGTGAAGCAAGCTGGTCGCTTCGTCGAGAATGTCGGCGAGTCGCACCTCGATGCGGTTGCTCATGTTTGACTGATGGCGGGCCTCGGCGTCGTCCTTTTCGGGTGGAGTGCGGTAACCCCCTCCGCCACCGATCAGCTCCTGGAGCACCGATTGCGCGGCGATCGTGTCGCCCATCCCCAATGCGCTCTCCATGATGGTTGCGAAGTAGGTCGCCGTGCGAAGGTCCCCACTGACCCCGTTCGTGCTGTCCCCTTCGAAGAACATCCGCTCACCGGCCAACGACGCCAACGATACGAGGATGTCGATCTCGTACATCGATCGCCAGTTGACGAACGTGTCGTCGCTCTTGTTGCTCTTGACGACGCCGTAGTAGCCGGCACCCGGTTCGATGCTGACGAAATCGATGTCCATCGAGCGCCGCTTGAGGTGCGCTGTGACCGCATGGCACGCCTCGTGGATGGCGAACGCGTGGCGTTCGCGATCGACGTACTCGACCAGCTCGTGCTCACCAACGCGGCGCAGGTAACGCGCTTGCAGGACGTCGGCCCAAGTGACGACATCGCGGCCCTCGCGGAGGGCCACGAGCACGGCCTCGTTGACGAGGTCCTTGATGGTGGCGCCTGTCGCACCCGGGGTCATGGTCGACAGCCGCTCGATCTCCGGGGTCGTGACGGTGTGGCGGATCTTGTCGAAGTAGCCCTGGAATGTGCGCGCCCGCCCGTCTTTCATCGGGTAGCCGACCTTGTACATGCGGTCGATGCGGCCGGGTCGCAGCAGCGCTGCGTCGAGCGCATTCGGCAGGTTGGTTGCGAACATGTGCAGGATGCGAAAGCGGGGCGGCGGCTTGGCCTTGATGTTCAGGAAGCTTCGGAGTCTTCTGGAGAAAAAGCCGCGTGGCTTGTTCAGCCCGTTCATCTCGGTGAGCAGAGCCTGCAGCGTCCCGGCGCCGCCCATGCCGCCACCCATGCCGGCCATGATGATGCCGTCACGCCACGAACGCGT
>JANMRB010000009.1:0-10215 GCA_031370825.1 Ilumatobacteraceae bacterium | reverse complement strand
CGAGTCGACTGGCGGGGGTACACCCTGCACCTCATCGACACGCCTGGCCATGTCGACTTCGGGTACGAAGTCAGTCGTAGCCTGGCCGCCTGCGAGGGGGTTGTGCTGGTGGTCGACGCTGCACAGGGGATCGAGGCCCAGACGCTGGCCAACTGCTACCTGGCGATGGAGCACGACCTCGAGATCGTCGCCGCGCTGAACAAGATCGACCTACCGGCGGCGGATCCCGATCGTTACGCGATGGAGATCGAGACGGTGCTCGGCATTCCCGCGGAAGACATCCTGCGCATCTCGGCGAAGACCGGTGAGGGCATCGACCTGCTGCTCGACGCTGTCTGCCAGCGGATACCGGCGCCCAAAGGCGATCCCAACGCACCACTGCAGGCATTGATCTTCGACAGTCAGTACGACCAGTACCGCGGGGTGGTCAGCTCCGTCCGGGTGATGAACGGGCGCCTGACGGAGGGTTCGAGGTTGATGTTCATGCAGGCCGGCACGCCTGAAGAGGCGATCGAGATCGGGGTACGTCGGCCCGTGCCGACACCGGTGCCCGAGCTCGGCCCGGGCGAGGTGGGGTATCTGATCGCCGGGATCAAGACAGTGGGTCAAGCTCGCAGCGGTGAAACAGTGACGACGCTCACCAACGGTGCCACCGAAGCCCTCGACGGCTATCACGATCCGAAGCCGATGGTGTTCTGCGGTCTGTTCCCCATCGATGGCGACGACTTCGAGACACTCCGCGAGAGCCTCGAGAAGTTGAAGCTCAACGACGCGTCGATCACCTACAGCCCGGAGTCGTCGGGCGCTCTCGGCTTCGGCTTCCGCTGCGGCTTCCTCGGTCTGTTGCACATGGAGATCGTCAAGGAGCGGTTGGAGCGCGAGTTCAACCTGGCCCTGATCGCAACGGCGCCCAGCGTCGAGTACCGGGTGCGCAAGACCAACGGCGAGGTCATGTTGGTCGACAATCCAGCGGACCTCCCGCCCACACAGAACATCGATTACATCGAGGAACCATTCTTCCGCGTCAGCATCATCTCGCCCAAGGACTACACCGGCACCCTGATGGAGCTGTGCCAATCGCGTCGTGGTGAGCTCTCGAAGCTCGAGTACCTCTCGCCGGAGCGCGTTGAACTGCACTACCAGATCCCACTCGCGGAGGTCGTCGTCGACTTCTTCGACCAGATGAAGAGCCGCACGCAAGGTTACGCCAGCCTCGACTACGAACTGAGCGGTTATCAACGCAGCCAGTTGGTGCGCGTCGACCTGTTGCTCAACGGAGTCCCCGCGGATGCGTTTTCGACGATCGTGCATCGCGATAAAGCCTTCGCATACGGCAATCGGATGTGCGAGAAGCTGAAGGAGCTGATCCCTCGGCAGATGTTCGACGTACCGATTCAAGCGGCCATCGGTGGCAAGATAATTGCCCGTGAGACAGTGAAGGCCAAGCGCAAGGATGTTCTGGCCAAGTGCTATGGCGGCGACATCACCAGGAAACGGAAGCTGCTGGAAAAGCAGAAGGAAGGCAAGAAGAAGATGAAGTCGATCGGGCGCGTCGAGGTGCCTGGCGACGTCTTCATCTCGGCCCTCAAACTCGACGACTGATCCGACTCTGCGATACTCGTTGCGGTGGCACGAGCATCGGCTGACGGGCACACGGCGAGTCCGTCGCCGTTGTCGCGTCTGTCGACGGCAATTGCTGGTCCTCCGGCAATCCGGCGGCTCACCCTTGCGCACGCCGTAGACGACTTCGCCGATTCGCTGATCACGCTGTCGCTGATCGGCTCGCTGTTCTTCAGCGTCTCACTGGAGGCCTCGCGCAGCCGCATCTTGCTCTACCTGCTATTGACCGCGGCCCCACTTGCCGTCGTCGCGCAGGTCGTCGGGCCTGCACTCGATCGCATCAGGGCCGGCTCGCGTGTCGTCGTCATCTGCTCCCATCTCGCCCGCGCCGTGTTCGCCCTGGTGCTGGCCAGTTCGTTGTTGTCACTTGCCTTCTACCCCTTGGTCTTCGGCATCCTGCTCTCGCGCAAGGCCTACGCGCTGGCGAAGACGGCGATGGTCGCCCAGTTGGCACCGGAGCGGACCGAGCTGGTCGCGGCCAGCGGGCACCTGGCCCGCACCGGGACGATCGCCGGTGGTGTCGGGACCGCGGTGGGCGGGGCGATGATCGCGGCTGTCGGCGTCAAGTGGCTTCCGGTCGCAGCGGCGGTCGTTTTCGTTTGCGCTGCGGTCCTGGCCAGTCGTATCCCGGCGGCGGCCGTCGAGGCGCGCGTCGAGAGCGTGGTGATGCGAGTCGAGACCCCTGTCGAGGTTCGGCGGGCGGCACCGGCCGTCGCAACGATCCGCGCAGCCGAAGGAGCGTTGACCTTCCTCCTGGCTCTGTCGATCAAGCGAGGCGGTGGAGACGAGTGGATCTTCGTCGCCGCGCTGGTCGCCGCCGGAATCGGAACCTTCCTCGGGACGATGGTGTCGCCAAGGCTGCATCGCGCGTTTTCGTCCGACGGGATCCTCGTGATGACGTTGCTCGTACCCGGGGCGATGTCCGCGTTCGGAGTCCTGACGATCGGAAGCATCAGCATCGTCGCGATCGCGCTGGCGATCGGGCTTGGTGGCAGCGTCGCCGCACGAGCGATGGATGCCCTTTACGGCAGTGTCCCGCACCTCATGCGCGGGCGGGTCATCGCTCGCAACGAGCTCGTCTTTCAACTCGCCAACGTAACGGGCGCGGCACTCGCCGTCCTGGTGTACCCGGGCCCCCGTGTTGGGTTCGCCGCGGTGGCGGCAGTGCTGGTCCTGGGTGGCGTGACCTATGCCTCGGAGCTCCGGCTATCTCTTCGTCACGAGGCCGGCCGCTGGCTGCTAGGACAGCGGCCCCTCGCCGAGACAGAAGGACTTCCCCTGGCATTGCTGGCCGAGGCCATGAGGTTCGCCGAACAGGGAGACCACTACGTCGCCGTTGTAGTAGCCGAGAGCGCGGTGCGAGTCGTCGACGCGCGCAGCCCCGCGTCATCGGAGGGCACCACCCAGACCGCGTGGGAGGCGCTTGCCCCGGATATCGCTGCGGTCGTCGCCGGCACACTCGAGCCGACGTACGACAACTCGCGCGCAGTGATCGAAGCGGCGGCAGCCCTGATCGCGGAACGCGCCCGAACACGAGGCAGCGGATCGGTCGACATCGCGCCTGCCTAGCTATAGCTAGCCAGCGGGCACGTTGACCGGTTGTTGCGCGATGACCCATTGATCGTTGACGGAATCGAGGCTGAACTGCAACGTCTTGAACTGTTCGTCGTGATCGTGCAGGTCGACATCGAGTCGCACCTTCTTGCCTTCCTCCACCACGGGCGCGAGACGTACCAAGATGCCGTCATCGGCAACGACGACAGTCCCGTCGTCCTTGGTGACCAGGGCCTCGTCTCGTGAATCGATGAATCGCACCGTGGCGACATCCTTCGTCGATTTGATCAGCTCCGCCTGAACGTCGAGTTGGATGGAAGCACCTTCGCCCCGCGGCTCGATGAACACAGGCAGTGGATCGGGATCATCGGCTGATCTCGTTGCGAACCAGCGCACGATCGTGTCGTAGACAGCGCCGGCGCGCACCTCCGGATTTTCGGGTGACGGCGACGAGCAAGCCGCTGTGATCGAAACGATCGCGGCGAGCACAATCCCCCTGGTGCGCGCGGCAACGACCACTTCCGAACGGTACCACCCAACCTCTCGGCGAGGGCCCGCCGAGTGCCTGGCGTGCGGTCGATCCGGTAGAACTAGGGAGATGGCTCGGTCGCAGATGTTTCGCTCGCTCGAACATCGCAACGCACGGCTCTTCTTCCTGGGGCTGAGCTTCAGCAACATCGGGTCATGGATCCAGATGACAGCGGTCTCGCTGTTGGTCTATCGGCAGACGGGCAAGGCCACCGACGTAGGCATCACGCTTTTCTGTCAGTTCCTTCCGATGTTGGTGCTCGGCGTCTGGGCGGGTGCCATCTCCGATCGAGTCGACAAGCGCAAGATGACCATGCTGACCCAGAGTGGGCAGGCTGCCCTGGCCATCATGCTGGGAGTCTTCGCCCTCTCCGGTCTCGCCAGTCTGCCGGTCATCTACCTCGTGTCGCTCGTCAACGGCGTGGTCCAGGCGATCGACAACCCGGCGCGGCGCGGATTCGTCATCGAACTTGTCGAGCCGCGCCACATCTCCAACGTCGTTTCGCTGAACACCGCCGTCATGACCGGCTCGCGCATCTTCGGGCCGGCGTTGGCGGCGTTGCTGTTGCGTTGGGTGGACCCGGGGTGGCTGTTCATCATCAACGGGGCGTCATTCGTTGCGATCCTGTGGCCGATCTGGCGGATCGACAGGACCCAGCTGTACCCGTCGATCCCGGCGTCGCGCGGCGGCCAACCGGTGCGTGAGGCGCTGCGGTTCGTTCGTCACAACCGCCGCTTGTTGATCTTGTTCCTGGTCTTCACGGTGATCGGAACGTTCGCCTTCAACTACGGCGTCTCGCTGTTGAAGCTCGCCGACCTGCGGTTCGGCAACAGGGATCTGTTCGGCTGGCTGCTCGCTGTGACCAGTGTGGGCAGCCTCGTCGGATCGTTGATGACAGCGGCACGTCCACGAGTCGGGTCGCCGTGGTTCTTCGGCGCGGCCGTGGTGCTGGGCCTCAGCGGGTTCGGTGTTGCCTGGGCACCGTCGATCTGGGTTGCCTACGTGCTCAGCATTCCGCTCGGCGCCGGCGGTGCAGCGTTCATCGCAGCATTGAATGCGATCTCGCAGCAGGAGAGCCCTCCCGACATGCGCGGCAGGTTGCTCGCTCTCGGTGCGGTCGCGTTTCTCGGTACGACGCCGATCGGGGCGCCGATCACCGGTTGGATCGCCGACCGTGTGAGCGCGGAGTGGAGCCTTGCGTACGGCAGCGTGGTCGCACTGTCGTGCGCGGGTATCGGTGCTGCGGCGCGTCGTCGTTCAGTCGGCGCGAATGTTCCAACCGGTGATCACGTAGCGCCCGCGCTTGTCGTCGATGACGCCTATTGAACCAGCGTCGTTCTGCAGGACGGCCCCGGCTTCGGGATTCAAGCCGACTAGACGAGTGGTCAGGACTCGGCTCAGGTGGCCGTGGGTGAACGCGATGACTACTCGGCCGGCAGCCGTGCGCTCGAGTTTGGCGATGAACGAGTCGCAGCGAGCAATCACCTGGTGGAGGCTCTCGCCGCCAGGACAGCCGTCCTTGAACAACTCCCATCCCGGGTGCAGTTGATCGATCTCCGCCGAGGTCAGGCCTTCGTACTCCCCGTAGTCGTATTCGGCCAAGGCGTCGACCACTGTTGCTTCAACACCTGGAACTGCTCGTTGCGCCGTCTCACGGGCGCGCTGCAGCGGACTGGTGAACACGATCGGCATCGCACCCTCCGACAATGTCGCCAGCAACGGGGGCAGACGGTCAGCTTGATGTCGACCCTTCTCGATCAACGCAAGATCGATCCGACCGGTGTGGCGCCCGTTCTCCGACCACTCCGTCGCACCGTGGCGTACCAGCAGGATCGACGAGGGACCGGTTGCAGGATCGGGCACGACGTCACACCGTAGGCGTTCTACGGATGCGGACTCGTCACGGCTAGCACTCGCTAACCTTGATTGCTAGATGTTGGACGAACGCAAGACCTCCATTCTCCGGGCCGTCGTGCAGGAGTACATCACCACGGCTCAGCCCGTCGGGTCGACCCACATTGCAGATATGCCCAGCGTTCGGGTCAGCTCTGCCACGGTGCGCAACGAGATGGCGGTGCTGGAGCAGGAGGGGTACCTGGCGCAGCCGCACACGTCTGCTGGCCGGGTCCCGACCGACAAGGGCTACAGATTCTTCGTCGACCACATCACCACGCCCGGGCGTCTCGATTCGGTTGCCACACAACGGGTCGGCGCCTTCTTCGACACAGCCCACGGTCGGCTCGAAGAGCTGCTCCACCAGACGACCAACCTTCTCGCCCAGGTCACACAGCATGCGGCCGTCGTCGTCGGTCCGCGTGCCGAGCTGGCCACCGTTCGCTCGGTCCAGATCGTCGGCTTGTCCGCCCGCCACGCACTCGTGGTAGCGGTCTTCAGCAACGGCACGATCGACAGCCAGACGATCGACCTCGATGCCGACACTTCCGACGTTCGCATCGCCGCGGCCTCGGCCCATCTGCAGGCCGCGATGGTCGGCCACTCGATCGACAAGGCCGACCTGCACCATTCGTCCGGTGATCCGTCCGTCGATGGGCTGTGCACAGCCGCACTGACGGCGCTGCGGCAGGGAACGAACGACGAGTCCGTGTTCGTCGGCGGTGCTTCGTCGATGGCCCGTGCGTTCGACGCGGTCGACACCGTTCGCAACGTGTTGCGAACCCTGGAACAGCAATATGTCGTCGTGTCGTTGGTCCGCGACATCCTCGATCGGGGGCTCACGGTCGCGATCGGTGCGGAGCACGGCGTGGAGCCGCTTGTCGTGTGCTCGGTGGTGGTGGCTCCGGTGATGGTCGACGGCGACCAGGTCGGCACCATCGGGATACTCGGCCCGACACGAATGGACTACCCACAGGCGCTCGCCACCGTCGAAGTGGTCAGCGACCGACTGGCCAAGCGACTTGGGGAAGGTGCGGCATAGTGGCCGATTACTACGAGTTGCTGGGTGTCTCGCGTTCAGCTACGCCGGAAGAGATCAAGAAGGCGTACCGGCAGAAGGCACGCGAGCTGCATCCCGACGCAAACCCCGGCGATCCCGTCACCGAGGAGCGGTTCAAGCAGGTTGCTCAGGCCTACGAGGTGCTCAGCGATGCCGACACCCGGGCCCGCTATGACCGGTTCGGCGAAGCCGGCGTTGGATCGAACGCCGGTCCGAACCTCGGTGACATGTTCTCCGGCGGCGGATTCGGCGACCTGTTCGATGCGTTCTTCGGCGGTGGAGGAGGCAATCCGTTCGCCGGCGGGGGACGAGGCGGCCCAGCAGGTCCACCGCGAGGCCAGGACCTCGAAGTTGTCGCCGACATCGAGTTCGCTCAGGCAGTGTTCGGCGCAACCGTCGGGGTCGAGGTTCGCACGGCACTTCGTTGCGAGGATTGCGACGGCTCGGGAGCAGGGGCCGGCACCCAGCCGGTGACCTGCTCGGAATGCAACGGTCGCGGCCAGGTCCAGCGGGTTCGCCAGAGCATGCTCGGCCAAATGGTCACCTCCAGTGCCTGCCCGCGATGCGGAGGCCTCGGTCAGGTGATCGTCACGCCGTGCCCGACGTGCAACGGCGAGGGCCGGGTCATTGCCGAGAAGACGTATCAGGTCGACGTGCCTGCAGGAGTCGACACGGGGTCCACATTGCGGCTGACAGGTCGCGGCGCGGTCGGTCCACGCGGCGGTGGTGCTGGGGACCTTTACGTCCACATTCGCGTCGGCAAACACGAGACCTTCGCCCGCGACGGGGATGATCTCGTCGCTGAACTGCCGATCTCCATCGCCCAGGCAGCACTTGGAACCAAGATCATGCTGCCCACACTCGACGGCGACGAAGAGATCTCCGTGCCGGTCGGAACCCAACCCGGCAAAGAGTTCGTGTTCCGGCAGCGAGGCGTGCACCGCCTGCACGGCCGCGGTCGCGGCGACCTGCGTGTTCGCGTAAATGTGCAGGTGCCGACCAAGCTCAACGAGTTCGAAACCGAGCTGTTGACGAAGTACGCCGAGTCGCGAGGCGAGGCCGTGGGCACCGGCGAGCACGGGCTGTTTTCGCGCATCAAATCCGCATTCTCGTGAACCCGGTTCTGCGAGGGTCGGCCGCGCACGTTTTCGTCCAGTCGCTCGCGGCGCCGCATTTGACCGAGGAGGACGAGCACCACCTGCGTCGAGTTCTGCGGATACGCGACCGCGACGTCGTGACGTTGAGCGATGGCGTGGGTAGCTGGGTTACGGCGAGGTTGACGGCAGATGGACTGTCGGTTACGTCGGTACCCGTGACCGACCGCGAACCGCGGCGGTCCGTCATCCTCAGCGCGATTCCCAAGGCCGACCGGCCGGACTGGATGGTGCAGAAACTGACCGAACTGGGAGCGACCTCGATCGGGTTCATCGAATGCGCGCGCAGTGTGGTGCATTGGGAAGAGGGTCGGGCCGATCGGCAGATGCAGCGGCTGCGCCGCATCGCTCGCGAATCGGCGATGCAGTCGCGGCGAGTGTGGCTGCCTCGGCTGCTCGAGGTTGTTCCATTTGACGAAGCCGCAGCATCATCGACATGTGCGATCGCCGACCCGGATGGGGGCCCCCTGACCAACGACATCGACACCATCATGGTCGGGCCGGAGGGCGGGTTCACTGACGGTGAACTCGAATCCGTCCCGCGTCGGGTGAGGCTCTCACCGAATGTGCTGCGAGTGGAAACCGCGGCACTGGCTGCGGCCTTCTTGCTGACTCAGCGTGCCCAATAGGCCTATTTGTGCCACGCAGCGTTGTAATTTCTCAACGTTTCTGCCACAGTTGCCGATGCAAGTTGTGGCTAGGCGGGAAATTAGCGGAGGAGAGCGGGGCCAATGCGCGAGTTCGATGAAGATGATGTTTCGGCATCTCCATACAGCAGGAAGGTAGGCGAACGCCTGCGGGTTATCCGCCGGCAGAAACGCCTGTCCCTGCAAGAGGTCGAGGCGACCTCCAGTGAGGAGTTCAAGGCCTCTGTGCTGGGCGCCTACGAGCGTGGCGAGCGAGCCATCTCGGTGCCCCGGCTCGAGCGGTTGGCCAAGTTCTACAACGTACCCGTGGACCAACTGCTGCCACGCGAGGACATCACGGCTCCGGTCGAGGGTGACACCGCCGGCAAGAAGTTGGCAGTCGACCTGCTCAAGCTCAGCCAGTTGCGTGGGCAGCCGTTCGAGATGCTTGTTCGCTTCCTGAAGATGATTCAGGTGCAGCGACAGGACTTCAACGGCAAGGTCATCACGGTGCGAGGCGACGACACGCGAGCCATTTCGGCGATGCTCGACGTGCCTGTCGACCAGGTCGGTCAGCGTCTCGATGCGCTCGACCTGCTGTACCGTCCGTTGTAGTGACTCTCCGAATCTCTGAGCCGTTCGGCGTCTACATTCACATCCCGTTCTGCAGGCATCGCTGCGACTACTGCGCGTTCGCCACATGGACAGACCGCGACCATGTGATCGACGACTACCTCGCCGCGCTGCGGCTGGACATTTCGGGTGCAGTGCTTCCGCCGGTGTCCAGTGTGTTCGTCGGTGGTGGTACCCCGACGCGGGTGCCGGCCGCGGACCTGGCAGCGGTGTTGGGCATTATCTCCTTGGTCGAGGGCGCTGAAGTGACGATCGAGTGCAATCCCGATGACGTGACGGTCGAGATGATGCGGACGTACGCGGCAGCCGGCGTCAACCGGGTCAGCATCGGCGTGCAGTCGATGGTGCCGTCTGTGCTGGCATCGCTCGGTCGAACCCATGTGCCGGCCAACGTCGAGCATGCAGTCGAGGCGGTCAGGGCAGCGGGCATCGCCAGTTTCAACCTCGACATCATCTATGGCGGCGCAGGCGAGAGCCTCGACGACTGGCGGGCGACGCTGGAGGGCGTCCTTGCGCTGCGACCGCAGCACGTGTCGGCGTACGCCTTGACGATCGAGGCCGGTACGCCATTAGCCGAGGACCCAACGCGGCACCCCGACGACGACGATCTCGCGGACAAGTACGAGTTGGCCGACGATCTGTTGGCCGCCGCCGGACTCTCGAACTACGAAGTCAGCAACTGGGCCGTTCCCGGACATGAGTGCCGTCACAACGTCCTTTACTGGCGGCAGGGCAACTATCGCGGTTTCGGTTCTGCCGCCCACTCGCACCACGATGGTCACCGCTGGTGGAACGTTCGCACACCCGAGCGATATGTCGCCGCGGTGCAAGCCGGCGAGTCGACAGAGGCGGCAGGGGAGGACCTCGACGACGAGACCCGCCGCATCGAGGGGCTTCAATTGGCACTGCGGATGAACGATGGCGTGCCGTCCTCGGCACTCGACATCGATGGGCTCGACGGCTTGGTCGTGACGGATGGTGAACGCGTTCGGCTGACCCGAACCGGCCGTCTGCTGGCCAATGAAGTGTCACTGCGCTTGCGCTGACTGGTAGTCTTGCGGTCCTACACGGGCGTGTAGCTCAGTTGGTTAGAGTGCTACCATGACACGGTAGAGGTCCCGGGTTCGAGCCCCGTCACGCCCACCC
>JANMRB010000007.1:0-7251 GCA_031370825.1 Ilumatobacteraceae bacterium | reverse complement strand
CCTGCGCGGAAGAACCAGTTCATGTGAATGCCGAAAACGTCGCAGATCGCCTTGAGCACGCCGATCGGAAGTCGGGTGAGGTTTCGTTCGATCTCACTGAGGTACCCGACAGAGATGCCCGCACCAGCGGCGAGTTGCTTCAGGGTCAGCCCGTGAGCTTTGCGGAGCCCGCGGATCTCCTCGCCGATCTCTGCAGTCGGGTCGAAGTCCGTTCCCGCCGCCGGTTCGTGAAGCTCGCTGGCCGTGTGCAGGGGTCGAAACGCCATCGGATCAGGCCTTCACCCTGACGCTCTTCGGATCGTAGAACGGTTGCACCGAGACACGCGCAGGGATCCGTTCACCGGCGACCTCCACCTCGTAACTTCCGGCATTGATGTACGCGGCGTCGGCGATTCCACTGGGGTTGGCGATGTAGCCCATGCCTAGTGACTGCCGCAGCGTGTGGCCCCACATTCCCGAGCTGGTCTCGCCGACGATCGAGCCATCGCGCCAGATGGGCTCGTTGTGGTAGAGCAGATTGTCGGAATCATCGAGAGCGATTTGGACGAGGCGTCGCGAGATCCCGGCGTCGCGCTGGCGAACAAGGGCGTCCCTGCCGATGAAACCGTCTGGCTTGTCCCACGCGACGGCGAAGGCCAGGCCCGCTTCGAGCGGCGTGTCATCGGGCGTGATGTCGTGGCCCCAATGGCGGTAGCCCTTTTCCATTCGCAGCGAATTGAGAGCGTGGTACCCGGCGAGACGCAACTGTTGATCCTCGCCGGCCTCGCTGAGCACGTCGAAGACGCCGGCCGCGAACTCGGAGGGAACATAGATCTCCCAACCGAGCTCTCCGACGTACGTGACCCGGCTGGCGCGAACGCGCGCGTATCCGAGGTCGATTTCCTGGGAGGTACCGAAGGGGAACGCTTCGTTCGACAGGTCGGACGGGGTGAGTGGCTGTAGGAACAACCGCGCGTTCGGACCCATCACGCTGAACACCGCCGCTCCGGATGTGACATCGACCGCAATCGCCCGGTCGTCAGCCCCAATGTGCTCGTTGAGCCAATGGAAGTCGCGGACCTGCGTGGCGGCAGCAGTCACGATCAAGAATCGGTTGTCGGCCTCTCGCGTGACGGTGAGGTCGGCTTCGATACCGCCCCGTTCGTTGAGCCACTGCGTGTACACGATCTTGCCAACGGGCACGGCGATGTCGTTGGCGCAGATCTGGTTGAGGACCGACTCGGCGTCCGGTCCCTCGAGTCGGAACTTGGCGAACGATGTCTGGTCGAACAGTCCGACGTTGGTGCGCACGGCATGATGCTCGTTGGCCGAGTAGTCGAACCAGTTCTGTCGTCCGTAGCTGTATTCGTAGGAGGGTGTCACCCCCTCCGGCGCGAACCAGTTGGCTCGTTCCCAGCCGGCGGTCTCGCCGAAGCACGCGCCTCGTGCCGCGAGACGATCGTGGGCGGGGGATCGCCGAACTCCGCGCGCTGTCTCCGGCTGGCGGTACGGCCAGTGCATGGCGTACAGCAGCCCGAGTGATTCGACAGTGCGATCGTGCAGGTAGGTGCGGTTCCTCTGGAAGGGCATGACGCGTCGCACGTCCACGTCCCACAGGTCCATCGGTGGTCTCCCGTCGACGATCCAGTCGGCCAGGACCTTGCCGGCTCCGCCTGCCGATTGGATGCCGATCGAGTTGAACCCCGCGGCGACGAACATCCCACGGACATCGGGTGACTCGCCGAGGAGATAGCGGTCGTCGGGTGTGAAGGACTCGGGACCGTTGAAGAACAGTCGAATGCCGGTCTCGCCGAGCAGTGGCATGCGGTGGATTGCCGCAGCCATGAGCGGCTCGATGTGCTCGAGGTCGGCCGGCAGCGAATCGAAGCAGAACGATTCAGGGATCGACTTCATCCCCCATGGTTTGGCGATCGGCTCGAACCAGCCCACGAGCAGGTTGCCGGCATCCTCCTTGAAGTATCCGCACCCGTCGGGATCGCGCAGGACCGGCATCGTCGGTGACAGGGCGTCCACGTGTTCGGTAACGATGTAGAAGTGTTCGGCGGCGTGAAGCGGGACGACTGCGCCGGCAGCGTCGCCGAGCTCGCGTGCCCACATCCCCGCGCAGTTGACAACCGCATCCGCCCGGATCTCGCCGGAATCGGTCGCGACGCCGATTGCCCGGCCACCCTCGACGAGGATCTTGTCGACCTTGACGTTCTCGACGATCTTCACGCCCCGGCTACGCGCGGCTTTGGCGAGTGCCTGAGTCGTGTCGATGGGGTTCGTCTGACCATCGTTCGGGAGCAACACGCCACCGACGAGATCGTCGACGTAGGCGAGCGGAACGAGGCCGTGGATGTCTGCTCTGGTGATCACCTCGACATCGAGGCCGAAGACCCGGGCCATCGACGCGCCCCGTTTGAGCTCCTCGAAGCGCTCCTCGTTGGTGGCCACAGCGAGGGACCCGCGCTGCATGAATCCGGTCGCCTGGTCGGTTTCGGTCTCCAGGGTTGCGAACAGTTCGGTCGTGTACTGCGCCAACCGCGTCAGGTTACGTGTGGCCCGGAGTTGGCCGACCAGACCGGCAGCGTGCCACGTCGTGCCGCAAGTCAACTGCCTTCGCTCCAGCAGCACGACGTCGGTGCAGCCGCGCTTGGCGAGGTGGTAGGCGACGCTGCAACCGACGATGCCACCACCGACGATGACGACACGGGCGTGGGCCGGAGGACTGACCATGAGACCCCAATTCGAAAGCTGTGAAATTTATGCCTACTATTTCACAGATATGAACGATCGCGCCCACGTTGTCGTCATCGGGGGTGGCATCGCAGGTGTCAGCGCCGCGTATCACCTGTGCTTGCGTGGTTGGACCGATGTTCTGCTGCTCGAACGCGACGAGTTGACATCCGGGTCCACGTGGCACGCGGCAGGCAACGTGCCAACGTTCTCGGGGACCTGGAGTGTGATGCGCCTCCAGCAGCATTCGGCAGACCTCTATCGCAGGCTGGCCCAGGATGCCGATTCTCCTGTGAGCTACCACGTCACGGGTTCGGTTCGGCTCGCCCACACCCGCGAGCGAATGGCCGAGTTCACGCACATCGCCTCCATGGCGCGAGCGAACGGAATGGATTACGACGTGCTCTCGCCGAAGGAACTCGTCGATCACTACCCGCTGGTACAGACCCACGACCTCGTCGGCGCGCTCTGGGACCCGCTCGATGGCGATATCGATCCGTCACAAATGACGCAAGCGTTGGCCCGCGCTGCGCGCGTCATGGGTTGCCGGATCCAGCGAGGCCAGCGAGTCACCGGGCTCCAACAGAAACCCAACCACGAATGGATCGTCACCACACCGCACGGCGCCATTGAATGCGAGATCGTCGTCAACGCCGCCGGCTACCGCGCCGGAGAAGTGATGGCGTTGATCGGACGCCACCTTCCGATCGTCAGCCTCTCCCACCAGTACCTCGTCACCGATGAGATACCGGAGTTGGCGCAACGCGCCACGCCGTTGCCGCTGCTGCGCGATCCCGACGCGTCGTACTACCTCCGCCAAGAACGCAACGGCTTCATTCTCGGACCGTACGAATGGCAAGCAACTCCGATGTGGCTCGACGGCATTCCCGACGAGTTCGCCAACATGCTGTGGGCCGCCGACCTCGATCGCCTCGAACGACAGATCCTCGATGCGGGGGAGCGCGTCCCCGCGCTCGCCGATGCCGGGATCGCACGAGTCATCAACGGTCCCATTCCGTATTCTCCCGACGGCTACCCATACCTCGGGCCCGAACGCGCGCTGCGCAACTTCTTCCACTGCAACACCTTCAGCTTCGGCATCGCCCAAGGAGGCGGCGCCGGCATGGCCATTGCAGATTGGATCATCGACGGGCAACCACCGTTTGATGTCTGGTCGGTCGACCGCCGCCGCTTCAAGGAGTACGCGACCTTCGACTACACCGTTGCCAAGGCCGTCGAGGTCTACCAGAACGAGTACGCCGTCGGCTTTCCATTCGAAGAGCGCCCAGCGGGACGACCGGCGTACGCCTCACCGCTTCGCGAGGTGCTGGCTGCGAAGGGCGCAGCGTTCGGTGCGCGGGGTGGCTGGGAACGGCCCGTCTACATCGATACCGACGGGGTGGTCAGCGATCACACCCTCACGCTGTTCCGGACCAACGGCTGGCGTCCGGTCGTGGCAGCCGAAGTCGAGGCCGCTCGCAACCGAGTTGCCCTGCTCGACCTTCCCGGTTTCACCAAGTTCGAGATTCAAGGGCCCGGTGCCCCGAAGTATCTCGACGCGCTCGTGTGCTCGAAGCTGCCGCGGCTCGGTCGCCTCGGTCTCGTGTACGCGCTGACTCCGACTGGCACGGTGCTCAGCGAATTCACCATCACGCGTCTTGGCGATGATCACTTCTACCTGGTCGGCGCTGCCAGTGCCGAGTGGCACGACCTCGATGTGCTGGAGGGTGCGCTGCCTGCGGACGGCTCTGTCACCATTGCGAACCGAACTCACGAGCTCGGCACGCTCGTGATCCTCGGACCAAGATCCCGCGAGGTGCTCGGCAAAATCACAAGCACACCGCTCGACAACGCGTCGTTCCCGTGGCTGTCGTGCCGTGAGATCGAGACACCAGCCGGCACGATGCGCGCACTTCGCGTCAGCTACGTCGGTGAGCTGGGATGGGAGTTGCACGCGGCCGACGATCAACTCGTCGACCTGTATGACCTCGCATGGGCTGCGGGAGAAGAACACGGCATCCGCGACATCGGCATCTACGCGGTCGACAGCATGCGCCTGGACAAGTGCTATCGATCGTGGAAGGCGGACCTCGAGATCGGCTACTCACCACTCGACGCATCGCTCGATCGATTCGTCGACTTCGACAAGGGCATGTTCGTTGGCCGAGATGCGCTGGTCGCCGAACGGGCCCGTGGGTCGCGCTATCGCTTCGTTCCGCTCACTCTCGATCAACCCGGCGAGGCCGACGCGCCGGCGAACTCGTCGATCTACTGCAGAGGTGAGCGGGTCGGAATCGCGACCTCCGGCGGCTGGAGCTTCACACTCGACTGCAGCATTGCGCTCGGCTACGTGGAAGCCTCACACTCTTCGCCCGGAACGCCGCTGCAGATCGAGATCTTCGGGCAACGCGTCGACGCAACCGTCGGTGCCGAACCGCTCTACGACCCGACCAACACGGCTCCTCGCGCCTGAGAAACGTCACGAGCCACCGGCGACTACTGGATCCCTGCGTGATCAGGTCGAGAAGATGCGCGCAAGCGTCCGGCGCGCCGGTCAAGGCGACTGTGTCGATCGGGCAGCGGTTCCACAGCCAGCGGTAGACCTCCGCAGCGTCCCCGTCCACGACGAACGTCTGGTCGGGCCCGTCCGGGACAACCCGCAGCGCAACCTCGTCGTATGTGATTCCCGTGTTCGGGCTGGTGCCCTGGAAGCGCCCAAGCCGAACTGGCCAGGAACGCCCGATGTCGCTGAGCCGGATGATTCCCGCCGCGCCCGAGAGGTCCAGGGTGCCCCATGACGGAGAGTCACCGCCGAACATGGCGTGCAGCACCTCGTCGACACCGTCGGCAGCAAGCTCCGTTGGGATCGAAGCAGATTCCACCGATGCGGTCTGCTCCGCGTCGATTCGATGAATGACTGCCTCGTGCGCTTGACGGCGACGGATGAAACCGACCGTCTGGTCGCGCTCGAACCACGTCCAGGCCACAGTCTCCGGCGGTGTCGTCTCGAGCACTTCGGCGAGATCGTGTGACGTACGCGCGAACAGCGCCAGCAGCTCCCCGAAGTCGTCAGGGCGCGGCGCCTTCGCGGATTCGGCGGGCTCGGGATCACTCAAACGATCACGGGCGATGGCGCACCAGAACATCTGGACCTCTGTCAGGTGCCACAACAGATCCGCCGCGTTCCAATCCGGGCACGCCGGCACCCGAGCCTGCGGATCGGCAACTCGCAGACGATCAGCAAATCGTTCCGACTCAGCACGCAGGTGAGCGACGAAGTCGATCGAGCTCACAGCGGGTCAGGTGATGCTGGTGTCGAGCGTTGTGCCCTGCGAGATGCCATGGTTGGTGGACGTGTCGTAGCCATCGCTGGCTGTCTGCAGATCCTGCTTGACCTGATCGAAGGCGGTCCAGGCGGCATCCTTCTGCAGGCCGACGAGCGTGTTCTCGAAGTTGTCGAGATACCTGGACGCCAGGTCTGCGTGGCCCATCTCGTGGGTCATCAACGCCTCGGACCAACGGTCCCACTCGGCGCGCACGGCGTCGTTGGCATCGCTGCGCTTTGCCCACGCCGGCGTGAGCACCTCCAGGTCGACCGTCAATGTCCCGCCGGTCACCACCTGGTTGTCATCCCACTGGAGACTGAGCTCCGGGTGCCAGCTGCATCGGCCGACCTCGTCCAGGTTCCAGCCGACCATTTCGTCGTAGAGCTCCTGCAGGCTGTCACCCCACAGCTCGGACAGATCGCCACCCGATTGGTTCCATGTCGTCATGGTCGAAGATCATGAGGCATCGGACGCCTAGCCCGCTGGCACTTTCGGGCAGAATGCGGTGCCATCCGAGTCCGGTGGTTGGCCCCTAGGAAGCGGCGATCGGTCACTTGTCGAGGAGCTTGTCGGCCTTTCGGTCGATCCGCTCCTTTTGTGACTTGGTGAGGTTCCCCGCCTTCACTTCCTTCGTCCTCGCCTTCTCCGGCAATCCGAAGTCCTTGGTGGACACCTTCTCGCGCTTCTTCGCAGACAGGTCGGCCATTTCACTCTCCTTTGCAGTGATTGCTCCGACGAATTACCCGTTGTCGGCACTTGTAAACCGAGGGGCTTGACAAATCGCCATCGCGATCTACAGGTCGGGGACGCGCGGTCACCTCAGTCTCCTAGCCGACTGCCGACGACAACTTCGCGAGGTGGCAACGTCTGCGCGACATCTACGATCCCGATCGGCGGTTCTTCGACTTCTACGCCCAGCGGGCGGAACGGTCAACAGCTTCGGACTCCGCTGACGTCGGGCTCATGCGGCGCCCCGTTGGGGCGGACCTGTGGTCATGACCTGTCCGTCGGGTAGCTGGATCGTCAACACCCGATCCTCGGTGAGGGTCAGTACCCAGCCGTCGTTGTGGATGTTCTGATGGTGCCGCTCGCACACCGGCAACAGATTGTCGAGATCGGTGAGCCCGTGGTGGCGCCACCAGATGACGTGATGCAACTTCGTACGCGAGTAGCGGACGTGACAGCCGGGGATCGCACAGGTCGCGTA
>JANMRB010000003.1:0-12408 GCA_031370825.1 Ilumatobacteraceae bacterium | reverse complement strand
GTCGCAACAGCCGCTCACGAGGACTGCTCTGGTACCGGCTCGTGCAACAAGCCGTCGTCACCGACCCCCACCCACTCGACGTCCTCCAACACAAGATCTAGTGGTCACTGGAGTTAAGCAGAGATGCCATACAGGTGTTCGACCAAGCGTGCAACTCGCAAACCCTTATTACATATAGCTTGTAGCGATACCGAACCCCTCTCGATCACCCACAGCGATGGGACTGGACCAATTGAGGTGGACTGTTGACGGCACAGTGCTCCAGCAACACCGCAGTCGTCGCCAATTCAGTCGTCAGAGGAGAACTTCGGTCGCATCGGCAAGGACGTGCGCCACTTGCCGTCGTAGTCGCGCAGCGCGGCAGCAACGGCCGGTGCCGTCGGTACCAACCCGATCTCGCCGACACCCTTGATCCCGTACGGCGACTTCGGCTGGGGAACCTCGACGAGGTGCACGTCGATCACCGGCACGTCCTTGGCGCGCAGGATGCCGAGCGAACGGAGAGTCATGTTGGTGGGGAAACCGGCCGCATCCGAGGGGAAGTCCTCGGTTAACGCATATCCGAGACCCATGTGCACACTGCCTTCGATCTGACCCTCACAGAGCACCGGGTTGACCGCCTTGCCGACATCGTGAATCGCGACGACCCGTTCGACGTTGCCGGTGTCCCGGTCGATCACGACGAGTTGCGTTGCGTAGCCGAAGGCGGCGTGAATGGTCGGATTCGGATGATCGGGGTCGCCGAGGTGATGAGTCCAATCCACGAGGTGCTCGCCCTCGTAGTCGACATCGGGTTGACACCCGCCGGCCAGCGCGGCGGCGCACGCGTTGCGAACCGAGCCGGCAGCCATGAGCGTTCCACGCGACCCGGTGGTCTGACCGAAGCCGAGGTCGCGGGTGGTATCGACGATCACCTCGATGCGGTTCGGATCGATGCCCAGTTCCTGCGCGGCCACCTGCAACGCCACGGTGTGCACCCCCTGACCCATCTCGGTCCATCCATGTCGAACCTCGACAACACCGCCGTCGCGGAACCGCACAACGGCTCGACACAGCTCGCGGAAGCCGTTGCCGAGACCGGAGTTCTTCAACCCGAGCCCGAGCCCGATCGCCTTGCCAGCGGTTCGCGCCGCGTCATAGTGCGGCTTGATGGCGTCGAGGCAGACCTCCGCGCCCGCACACCCGTCGTCCATGATCTGGCCGGGTCCCCAGATCTCACCGGGATGGATCACGTTGCGCTTGCGCATCTCCCACCCGTCGATGCCGACCATCTCGGCCAGGCGGTCGATGACACCCTCCATCGCGAATTGCGCCTGGTTTGCACCGAACCCGCGAAACGCCCCACAGATCGGGTTGTTGGTGCGTGCCGCGACCGTGCGCACATCGATGGCAGGTACGTGATACGGCCCGCTGGAATGGCCGGCAGCACGTTCGAGCACCTTCATCCCCACGCTGGCATATGCACCGCTGTCGCCGACGCCGCGCACCCGCAAGGCCGTGAGACGTCCATCGGCGTCGCAGCCCGCCCAGTACTCGAGGCGGATCGGATGACGCTTGGGGTGGATCAACAAACTCTCTTCGCGCGACAGCGTGCACTTCACCGGCCTATCGAGCAACCATGCGGCCAGCGATGCGTGCGGCTGGTTGCTCATGTCCTCCTTGCCACAGAACGCGCCACCGTTCGACACCAACGTGACCGTGACGCGGTCGTTGCCGACATCGAGCATGCGGGCGATGTCGTTGCGGTCGTCCCACACACCTTGGCCACCCGAATAGACCTGCAGATGCCGTACGCCATCGATCGTCGACGGCACTGCCAACGTGCTCTCCGGCTCGAGGAACGCGTGCTCGATGCGTTGTGTCTGGAACACCTCGTGGACCGTGTGAGCTGCGTTCGCGAGACCACTGTCGACATCGCCTCGCGAGTACTCGCTGACGCTGAGCACGTTGTCCTTCGTACGCCACACTGCCAGCGGGGCACCGTCAGCTATCGCAGCGTCGGGATCGGTGACCGGAACCTGCACGTCGTAGCCGACTTGCACCAGTGCGCTGGCGTCTCGCGCCTGCTGCCTCGTCTCGGCTACCACGATGGCAAGCACATCGCCCGCATAACTGGTGCGTCCACCGACGGGGATCATGACCGGCCAGTCCTTGTGGATGATGCCCATCATCAACTCGCCGGGGATGTCGGCGGCGGTGAACACGGCAACGACACCGGGCGCGGTCGCTGCGGCTGATGCATCCATGGACGTGATGTCGGCTCGGGTGTGAGCCGCGAGGTGCAGCGCCGCGTGCAGCATGCCCGGCACGCGCATGTCATCGATGTAGTCACGGTCGCCCAACGTCAGTTCGCCTGCCTCGTACTTCGCCCCGGCTCCACCCACCGTTGCAGCAAGCGCCGGCTCGAACTCCTTGCCTTTGGCGACGGCGTCGATGGCTTCGAGGATCTTGACGTACCCCGTGCAACGGCAGAGGTGGGCGCCGAGGTGCCGAGCCATGTCACTCGGCTGAAGGTCGGCGCCCTTCTTGTCGATCTGGGCCTTGGCTCGCATGACGATCCCCGGAATGCAGAATCCGCATTGCAGTCCACCGCATGCCGCGAAGGCGTTGGCGAAGGCCGCGCGCTCTGCGGGAGCGACGCCCTCCAATGTGGTGACGGTCTTGCCGGCCGTCTTGGCAAGTGACTGCTGGCAACTGACGATCGCCTTGCCGTCGACGTGTACCGTGCAACATCCACACTGTCCGGAAGGTGAACAACCATCCTTCGGCGACGTGATGTCGAGCTCGTCGCGGAGTGCGGCCAGGAGGTGCGGATGATCGTCGCGGACGGTCACCGCCACGCCGTTCAGTTGGAAATCCACACCCACGGTTTACATTTTGTCAAAGTCTGGCCTGATTTGAAAGCACGCCGAGTTTCTGCAGCGTGAATTCGGGCCCCACGTGGGGAGTCACAGGGCCACGGCGTTGCTTCTTTCATCCGTGAAATCCACCGCCAGCTGGACCAGCTCGACATCGCCGTCGCCGATGAGCCAAGCCAAACCGGGTCGCGCCGCAATTGGCAAACGCCGTGGAAGGACCGCCCCCAGCAGATCTCCATCCAGGTCGTTCGACGCGGCAGCGACGAGGCCGAGCCTGCTGCGGCGCACCACACCCGTCCAGTGCCCGTAGCTCTGTCGGAGAGAATCTGGCTTCCCAGTGGCGACGATCAACAGACCCGGGCGGCGAGAGGCCGCATGCTTGGCGAGCGCCCCGCCCACGTCGTCGACGAGTTCCGAGTCGTCGATCGCGATCAACGCCCGACCGGTGGAGGGAACGTCGTCCATGATCTCGTCGAGGGAGCGATAGCGGTTCTCGTCGCCGAGCACCGTCCGGCGCGGTGCAACGACCCGCCACCAACCCTCTGGATAGGCGTCGCGCCAGGCCCGCACGATTCGCTGCAGTGCCGTGCTCCGACCAGATCGTGGGGGTCCGATCATCAGCACGTGTTCGCCGTCCGGCACATCGAGGTGGCAGGGGCGACCATCACCAAACGTCACGCCGATCGGTAGCAGCGAGTCGTGACCATGCCACTGACCGGCGGGCAGTTCAGTGGCTCGCAGCATCGGCGGCAAGCACTCGACGGTCGTGGGAACCGGACCGTCGACAGATGTCGGCAGCGCCAGTTGGCCGACCATCAGTTGCGCCTCGAGACCGGTCGACGTCACGAAGACCCGTCCCGCATGCGGCCCGGGGACATCGGCCGGAGACATCCCCAATCCCACCGCATCGAGCGGATCGAGGAGATGAAAGACCCAACGTTGGGCACATCGGCCGATCACGCTCTGCGGAATCGCGCCGACACGGTCGATCCCGCAGACCATCACGATGTCGTGCGCCGGGCCGTGGGCCAGAATCGTGTCGAGCATCTCGGACTCAGCTGCAGTTTCGAGGTCGTCGAGCGCCATCCGCAACGCGTCGAGGCCGTCCACGAACACGACGATCGGGTATGCCGTCGCGGATGGCCGCCCGACTCGACGGCGAATTTCGTCCGCCAGCCTGTTGATCAACCGGATCAGTCGCTCGCGCTCGTGTACTCGGACCACTGCGCCGCACGAGGGCGATCGCTCGAGCGTCGTCCAAGCGTGATCTCCGCGTCCGTCGATCACGTAGATGTGACATCCGCTGCCGTCCATTGCCGCGACCGTGCCGAGCAGGACAAGAGTCGAGGTCACCCCGCTGCCAGCGGCCCCGAACAGCAAGAGATGACCATCGCCGCGGACCCATCGCAGCTCAGTTACTCGCTGCTCATCGGGGTCGTCGACGATGCCGACGACTCCCTGAGTCACGGCAGCCGCGTCCATGGGCAAACGACGCGGCAGCGGAGCCAACCATGGTGTTGCCGGCTGTCGAGCGCCGACGAGGACGCACGCGTCACGAACCGCGTCGACCAACAGATCGAGTTCGGTGCCGCCATCGGCGACGGGGGTCGTGCAACGCGCCGTCTGAAAGCTCAGTACTTCGTCGGGGCCGAGGCGCATCACGGCGCGTCCGGCCAAGCCGCGTGGGATCGCTGCCGGCGTCGGGTCGCCGACGACGTCGAGCGCGTCGGCAGTGTCGTGGAGGCGCATCGCCAAGCGAAGGTTCGTGTTGGCTCGGATGTCGTCACTGATCACACCGCTGGGCCGCTGCGTGGCCAGGATCAGGTGCACGCCCAGGCTGCGGCCCCGCTGGGCGATGCCGACGAGCGCGTGGAGGAAGTCGGGCTGCTCGCTGACCAATGATGCGAACTCGTCGATGACCACCACCAACCGAGGCAGGGTGAGGTTCGGCTCCAGTCTTCGGTAGGCGGAGAGGTCGGCTGCGCCGACACCTCGCAACAGCAGTTCGCGGCGGCGCAGTTCGGCATGCAGGGAACGCAGGGCACGATTGGCCAGATGCTCGTCGAGGTCCGTCACCACACCGACGACATGGGGCAAGCGGGCGCATGCGTCGAACGTCGAGCCTCCCTTGTAATCGATCAGCACGAACGTGAGGTGATCGGGGCTCGAACCGGCGGCCAGCCCCACGACCAGAGTTCTCAACAGTTCGCTCTTGCCGGCACCGGTCGTTCCCGCCATCAGGGCGTGCGGGCCATCCCTTTCGAGGTCGATATCGACTACCCCGTCGCCTGCCACACCGATCACTGTGCGTGGTGGCGGATCGACGTCCGAGGAGACCCAGGACGCAGCAATCGCCGCGGGCTCGTACGACGCCAGCAGCGCAAGCAGGTTGACGTCGTGAGGAATCCCGCCCGCTCCGCCGAGGGGGTCCTCCGGGTCGATCAAGCCACTCAGACATCTGACCAATCTCATGGCGCTGCGCTCGCTCATGCCGAAGCAACGCGCTTGAACGGGCAACGAGGCCAGCGCAGCATCGGCGTGCCACCGCGCGTTGATCGGCCCGCATAGATCGAGCAGCGACGTGCATACATGCGGAATCCCGTCGTCGGTCTCCACGAGCACGATCAGCGCCATCGACCGATCGGCGACGAGGACCCTTCGCAATGGGCTTGTCCGCGCTGCCAGCAGCTCCGGCTCGTCCGTCACGATCACGAGATGAGGATGCGGCACCAGGTCGGTTCCGGCGACGGCTTCCAACAGTTCGGATTCACCGATCACTGCCACCAGGCCGGCCGGAGTTGTGGCGTGAGGCAGGTGCTCGAGCCATCGCCAGCGGGCCGGTTCACCCGTCACAACGACCACGCGCACGTCAGCGGGCCCACAACTGGCAGCAAGTTGCAACAGGATCGAACGGACAGCCGACCTCGCCCGATGGATGTCGCCCCGAACAGCCAGACGACACGTATCACCGACATCGGCGAGCAGCGGCAGGTCAGCGAGCATCGCCATCGAAGCCAGGCCTCCGGTCGTCCTGGTGACGCCGACGTCATCGAGTCGCGGACTCCAGGCGACATTTCCCAAGCCGACAGAAACAACGAAGGCGTCGGGATGAGTCGTTCGCCGCGACCACAGGTCGGAGGTCAGCCCCTCGATCGCACGACGCGCCGACGCAGGAGTCGAATCGTTCTCGAGGTGGTGGGCAATGAAGCCGGCGCGCTGCGATTCGACCGCCGCCTCGAACTCGCGCGCGTCTTGCCGTCGAGCGTGTGCCTGGCGTCGGCGACGCTGGAAGAGACTGATCCTGTGGCCTCCCCACGTGCCGAATGCAACGAACGCTCCGATGACACCGAACACAAGGAACATCGGCTGGTGCAACAAGACTGCGACTAGAGCTGACCCTGCCAGCGCCAAGACGGCCGGAAGCAGACCCCCGCTTGTGTGATGGCTGGCCTCCTCCTGTGCCGGTCGGGTCAGCGAGTCGGGATCCCACGTTGGCGCAGAACGCGGGCAGCGCACCACGACGGATCCGGCGCTCGTCACCGTGATGTTGGCTGCACTTGCGCCATGACCTGGTGCTGTGAGATCGCCCGGGCACATCTCGAGCACGCTGTGACCGATCTCCAGGCGTGCTGCAGCCACGATCAAGAGCGAATCGCCGATCGGCTGTTCGTCGACTCGCACAGGCACTCGTCCGGTGAGCTGGCACACCTCCGCACCAATCGGAGAGATCTCGATCAGCAGGTGATGAGGTTCGAGGGCGGCATCGTCGCAGCGTGCCGCAGCACCGGGTGCGTTGCCGACGATGTGGGTGCCGGGGCCGAGCACCACCATTCCGCCGGCGTCGGGCCCGGCAACCCACGTCAGCGTCCAGATGTCTGTCATCACCTAAACGAGGCACGGCGAAGAGGAGAAGACGGAAACAATTGCGTCAATTGGCAATGAGATCGATCGGCACAAGCCTGCTGTGAGAGTCGCTGTGAACAACGCGATGAGATCCGCGGCGCATCTTGCGACCATGACATCCCTCCCCAACAACAGATACCTCCTGTCCAGGCTGCAGCGCGAATGGAACCTGTTGCGCCTGCGTCGATCGGCCGTGGCTCGCGCCACCGCCTGGAAGCTGGTACCCGGGTCGCTCGATTCCCTCGACGAACTGCTCGTGCTCACCGGTCTCGGGGCCGGACCGGTCCATCCGGAGAGTGACGAGAACCTGCGTCGACTGGTCACCCTGGCGCGCCACGACGATCTCGCAGCAAGGGTCGTGTTGCAACGAATGCTCCCCGGTCTCAGCGCCTGCGCCAAACGACACTCCAGCGGGTTCGACACCCAACTCGACGCGCTCGATGAGTTGCTGTCCGAGGCGTGGATGGTGATCCGATCGTTCTCGATCGAGCGCCGCGATCGCTACGTGATCAAGAACATGCTGCGCGATTGCGAGTATCGGGCCTTCCTCAAGGCCAACCGACGAATGCTGGTGCACGAGTTCACCGATCCCACCGATCTCGATCGAGCCGTCGTTGGGGATGTCTCGATGGATGAACCACTCGACGTCGTGGTCGAGCTGCTGCGTCGTGCCAGAGCCGCTGGAATGAGCGAAGCCGACATCACGATCGTCGTCGCGTTGTTGAACACATCGACCGTCAAACAGGCAGCGACCTCACTGCGGGTGACCGATCGCACGGTTCGCAATCGCCGCCAATCGATCGTTCGACAACTTCAGGTCTTGGCCGATGTGGCGTAGATCGCCGATGTGGCGTAGATCGCCTACGTGGCGTCAGCCGCTCTCGCTGACCAGCCACTCCAGGTGTTCGATCAGCGGCGGAATCGAGCGCTCGATGACATCGAACATGTCGGCGTACGCACGCGCCGGTCGCCCCGAAGGATCGGCCAGCTCTTCATCACCCGGCATCGCGAACGGATCCCATCGGCGCAACAGTTGAACCTGCACGGGCTCCACCGATGCGTAGAAGCCTCGGCGCGACTCCTCACCACCACGGAGCCGCTCGAGCTCGGACGCACTGTCGAGATCCATCGCGATGATCAGGTCGAAGACTGCGAAATCGTCGGGGTGGATCTGCCGGCCGACATGAGCGAGGTAGTAGCCGCGCAAACCACCTTCATGCGAGACCAGTGGATGCGGGAGCGCGCCAATGTCGTCGCTGCTGGTCGATGCGGAATCGAACGAGATGTGCTCGGTTCCGCGCACGCTGGCGACATGCACAGCCACGGCGTGAGCTGACGGCGATCGGCAGTGGTTGCCCACGCCGACGAACAGCACATGGATCGGTTGCGGCATACTCCGCCGATTCAATCGTTGGGAAGGAAACGACGCAACCGCAGGCTGTTGCTCACAACGAAGAGGCTCGACGAGGCCATCGCCGCGCTGGCCACGATCGGCGACAGCAGCCACGACATCGCCAGGGGGATTGCCGCCACGTTGTATGCGAAGGCCCAGACCAGGTTGCCCTTGATGATGGCCAACGTTCGGCGGCTCAGGCGAATGGCGTCCGCGGCAGCGCGAAGGTCGGAGCGCATCAGCGTGAGATCGCTGGCCTCGATCGCGACATCAGTTCCGCTGCCCATGGCAATGCCGAGATCGGCTTGGGCGAGGGCAGCCGCGTCGTTGACACCGTCGCCGATCATCGCGACGACGCGGCCCTCGGCCTGCAGCCGGGAGATCGTCGCCACCTTCTCCGCCGGCAGCACGTCGGAGATCACATCCTGTTCGTCGATTTCGACCTGCGCTGCCACTGCAAGGGCCGTCGTCCGGTTGTCGCCAGTGAGCAACACCGGATGCAGTCCGAGTGAGCGCAAGGCGGCGATCCCCTCCACGCTGCTCGGTTTGATGGTGTCGGCCACCACGATCAGGCCGACACAGCGATCATCGATGTGCACACCGACGACCGTGCGTCCCTTGGCTTGCTCACGAGCCTTGGCCGATGACATCGAGCCGGCATCGCCGCGACCAACCTGCACGATGTGGCCATCGACCGATCCGCTGGCTCCGACGCCGGGCCGGATCGCCAGCGAGCCCGCAGCCACGATCGCGCCGACCTGTTCGGCGGCATACGCGGTGATCGCCGCGGCGATCGGGTGCTCGCTGCCGGCCTCCACCGCAGCCGCCATCCGTAACACGTCGTCGGTGGTGAACCCATCGTCCGCAATCACCTCGACCAGGCTCATCTTGCCAGTGGTCACGGTGCCCGTCTTGTCGAGCACCACCGTGTCGACCGTTCATGTGTTCTCCAAGACCTCGGGGCCCTTGATCAGGATGCCCAACTGCGCACCGCGGCCGGTGCCGACGAGCAACGCCGTTGGCGTAGCCAGACCTAGGGCACACGGACAGGCGATGATCAACACCGACACAGCCGGAGCGAACGCCTCGGCCCAATGGTTTGTGCGTGCCAGCCAGAACCCCAATGTCGATGCAGCGAGGACGATGACGATCGGAACGAATACGGCCGCCACGCGATCGGCGAGGCGTTGCACGGGGGCCTTGCCGGTCTGTGCGGCTTCGACCAGTCGAGCCATCTGGGCGAGCGACGTGTCGGAGCCAACACGAGTGGCACGAACGATCAGTCGACCCGAGACATTGATGGTTGCGCCTGTGACGGCGCTTCCGACACCGACATCGACGGGAACACTTTCTCCGGTCAACAGCGACGTGTCGATTGCGGACGCGCCATCCTCGACAAGTCCATCGGTGGCGACGCGTTCGCCTGGCAACACGATGAACCGATCGCCGACCCGCAGTTCGTCGATCGGGCGCACGACGGGTTCGCCACTCGACAGAACGACTGTCGCCGAGGATGCGCCGAGGTGCAGCAATGCGCGCAGCGCGCCGCCGGCGCGTCGCTTGGCCCTTGCCTCGAGGGAGCCGAGATAGTCGTCCTTGAGTTATCAGTGGTAGTCGCTCGCATGCAACGAGTCGGCGAGAGCGATGTCGACATCGACGAGCGACCGCAAGCGGCGACGCTCGGTGTCGCGCAGTTCGTCGGCATCGAGGCTCACGACGGTCGGTCGGTGTAACTGGGCTTGCGCTTCTCGAGGAAGGCGGCGATGCCCTCCTGGGCGTCGTGCGTGGTCGCCAAACGCGACATCATCTCGACCGCGTAGACGTAGGCGTCCGTCTGGCCGAGCTCCGTCTGGGCGTAGTAGCCGCGCTTGCCGGAGGCCTTCGAGGCGACACTGCCGCGGGTCGCCCGCGCAAGGAGGTCGTGTACCGCGCCATCGAGTTGATCGTCGGGGACCGCGTAGTTGATCAGTCCCCAGGTTGCTGCCGTCGCTGCATCGATCGCATCACCCGTGAGGGCCATCTCGAGTGCCCGCTTGCGGCCGACGTTTCGAGCAACGGCAACGAGCGGTGTGTGACAGAACAATCCACCCTTGCCACCCGGTATTGCGAACGATGCACTCTCGGCGGCGATGGCGAGATCACATGACGCGACCAGCTGGCAGCCTGCCGCAGTGGCCAAGGCATGAACCCTGGCGATGACCGGCTGGGGGATCGCCTGGATCGTGTTCATCATGTCGGTGCACACATCGAACAGATGGGTGATGTGGTCCAGATCAGCTCCGGCCATGTCAGCGAAGTTGTGACCAGCGGAAAAGACCGGCCCATTGGCAGCCAGTATGACGCCGACCGCGCTACTCGACCCGACGGCGCGGAAGGCCTCAGTCACCTCGAGCATCACATCGAGGGCCAGCGCATTTCGCTTCTCGGGCCGATTGAGCGTGATCGTGGCGAACGGCTCGCCGTACTCGACGATCACATGCTGGAAGCTCACCATGCCAGTGTGCCACGACTCACGAGGCGGGGTAACACCGAAGCTCGATCGTTGTGCCGTCTGGGTCGGTGATGTACACACTGGAGGCGTACCCCTGAGCCCCGTAGACCCTGTCAGCGCGTCGCGATCCCGGGAACGCGGCGGCAACTGCCTCGAGATCGGTCGGTTCTATCACGAGGCACAAGTGATCCACGTTGACCCCGTCCGGCTTCGACTCGAACAGATCAAGAATGGTCGTGGGCGTTATGCGAACCGAAGGGAACGGAACCTCACCTCGACGCCACTCGTCGACACGAACCGGTTCCAGGCCGAGCGTGTCGCAATAGAACCTCAATGATCGCTCGACATCGGCGCAGCACACCACCACGTGATCGAGGCCGGTGACTCGTAGCTGGAGGGTCATGGTCATCGACAGTATTCGGTCAGCGAAGGTCGCGTCACGCCTTGTCTGATTTCCGCCAGTTCAGAGACAACGGAATCCCCACACTGACGCAATGAACAACGCAACATTCGTCCTCACCGGAATCGATCCCTCACACGCCGACAACCTCCGCGCTCTCGGTGGCATCACCTATGTGGCCGACGAGAAGCCCGGATTCCCGTGTCGTCAGTGTCTTCGCGACGCTGAGGTCGGAGAAGAGCTGCTGCTCGTTTCGTACGATCCGTTCACGGCTTCGTCGCCGTATCGGTGCGCCAGCCCGATCTTCATCCACAGCAAGTCGTGCGCAGCCGATCAGTCCGCTGATCACCCGGCACAGCTGACATCGCGCAAGCTGTCCATCCGCGCGTTCGACACCGAAGCGATGATGCTCGATGCCGCATTGATCGATGGCGCCGACCTCACGAAGACCATCGAGCATCTGCTCGGCAACCCCTCGGTCGAGGTGCTTCACGTGCACAACGAACCGAGAGGCTGTTGGGCCGCCCGCGTCGAGCGGCCCAACCCCAACCACTGATCGCCGACGATTTTTTTGGCGGTCGTCGGTCGCCGATTCCAGACCCAAGACTGGTCCGAACATCCGAACGCCAAGGTTCGTCGTGCCCCCCCGGGGTCTCGAACCCCGAACCAACGGATTAAAAGTCGCCTCGAACCGGTGTTGCCCTGTGCTGCCTTGTGTTGTTTGACCTGCTCAGCGCAGGTGCGGTTATCCGCATCGTACATCTAGTGATGGGCTGTGCTGTGGAGTTTCGCGGCAGAATTCGCGGCAGAACCGACCGGTGGATGCCTACCGACAGGCCGAGATCGGACTCACTGATCGCGTCCGGGTGACGTTGGCCGCGAACTCAAGCGCGGCAAGTAGGTCGTCCAGCTCAAGGTCCGGGTAGTCGGCCAACACTTCCTGTGATGTCATCCCGCTGGCAAGCAAATCGACGATGAGCTCAACCGGGTAGCGCATCCCGCGACGCGCGGGTGATTCGCTGCTGCCCGGTTGACAACTAATATCCATTTGGATATATTAACTCGAAGGAGGTAGACCAATGACCGTTGCAGCTCGACTTCTACGACACGCCCGACACAGCACACCGCTCAGCCAGTCCGCGCTCGCGGCCAAAGTCGGCTTTCGCCAATCGAACGTCTCCCGCCTCGAATCGGAAGGACGCGACGTCAACGTCGACACCCTCGATCGCCTGCTGCGAGCTGCCGGGTTTCGCCTCGCCGCCCTCCCCACGCAGAGCGCAGCGGTCGCCGAAGCCGCTGACTCCACAGCTCGCTTTGTCGCCGCCGACAACGAGGACGGCGCGTATCGAGCTGTCATCCAATT
>JANMRB010000302.1:0-2856 GCA_031370825.1 Ilumatobacteraceae bacterium | reverse complement strand
TGGCGGGCCAACGCCATTGATGGCAACGTCTCGCCGATCGTGTTGAACATCCGAAACAGCAGACCCTCGCCGGGTAGTGAGCGGTTGACGAGTCCCGCTGCTTTCATTGCCGCGGAGAACACCTCACCCGAGGCTCCCGCCAAAAGAGTGCGATCGAGATCGAAAAAAGCCGCACCCTGACCGGTCATCAGCGCGACTGTACGCCAAAACGGGAGAAACCCCGCTTGGGGGAAGCGGGGTCTCTCAACCAGAACCCTGTGATTGGGGGAACCACATTGGGGGGTTCGTTCGAACGGAACCAATTGGGGGTAGGGCCCGTTCGACTACATGTGAAAGTATGCACGTGAACGAGTGATCTTTCAAGCCGTATTGGAAGATACTCGATATCATTTTTTGAGATGGACCTCCGTCAGCTGACCACGCTCGTGGCGATCGCCGATCACGGTTCGTTCTCAGCTGCCGCACGGGCCCTCTACACCGTGCAATCAAACGTCAGCGGACACGTCGCCCGCCTCGAACGCGAGCTCGGCGTCACCCTGGTGGATCGCCAACGCGGCGGGTTGACCGACGAGGGAGTGATCGTCGTCGATCGTGCCAGGAGGGTGCTCCACGAGTTGGACGACCTGGCCGCCGAGATGGCATCCAGAGGCAACGAGGTCACAGGCGACTCCCGTCTCGGCGTCATCGGCACGACCGCACGGTGGCTGCTGCCGCAACTGCTCGGCCAGGTCACACGCGCCCACCCTCGAGTGCACGTCACGATCCACGAGGGCAACACCAGCAGCCTGCTCCCCCGCCTGCAGGCTTCGCAGATCGACGCAGCCATTCTGCACCTGCCGATCGACGAGCCCGAGCTGCAGGTCGACGCGCTGTTCGCCGAGGATCTGCTTCTCCTCGCCCACAGTCGGTTCGGGTTGTCGGGATGTGAATCGGCATCGCTGAAAGAACTCGCCAGGATCCCATTGCTGCTCCCACCGCATGGCACGGCCTTGCGCCGAATCATCGATCGCGCTGCCGCAGCCGCTGACGTCGAGTTGCAGGCCCAAGCCGAGATCGACGGTGTGCGGCTGCTGGCGTCTCTCGCATTCGAGGGCTACGGCCCGGCAATCGTTCCAGCCACGTCGGTTCCGCGGTGGCTCAAAGGCGACTTCCATCGCGTGCAGGTTCCAGAGCTGCCACGACGCGTTGTCGGCTGGGTGCAGCGCCGCCGTCCGGCACCAGGCATACCGACACGCGTGCTCTTGGCCGTGCTTCGCGACGTGATCGCGCTTCAGGGGCCCAAGCAGCCTGGCGTGCACGTCGGCACCGAGGCATTCCCACTCGGCCGCGCTGTCTAGTCTCGGATCGTGCAACCCGTCGAGCTTCGCAATCGAGTCGTCGGCGCGGTCAGCTCCGATGTACGCGAGTTCGAGGGTCGGCAGGTCGTGTGGGTCGATGTCGACGCAGGGTCGCGCGTCGGGGCCCTGACCTCTGATTCCTCCAGCAAGATCGAGAACGCGTCGTGCACAGCACGTGCCAAGGGTTTCCCATTGATCGTGATCATGCGATCGAGCGGAGCCGACATCGTCGAAGGTTTTGCCGCGTTGCATGGATGGGGTCTGGCGGCCAAGGCTCTCACGGATTGCTCCGGCGTCGTTCCGATCATCATGGTCGTGGAAGGTCCGGCGGTGTCAGGCCCGGCGCTGCTGCTCGGCATCGCCGACTTCGTCGTGATGACGGTGGATTCGTACGCCTTCGTCACCGGGCCGACGATGGTGGCCGAGTTCACCGGAGTCAGGATCGACAACGAAGAGCTCGGCGGGGCCGCATCGCACGCGCGCTACACCGGAGCGACCAGCCTCGTCGCAACCGACCTCGACGCGGCAATCGAGATGGTCGGCCAACTGCTCGCCTACCTTCCGCAGCACAACGACGAAGAGCCGCCTAGGTGGCCTACGGATGATCCGCCCGATCGGCAGACGCCCGAGGCCGGCGCGCTCATGCCGCAAACGTCGACCGGTAGTTACGACGTGCGCGATGTGATCCGCGCGATCTGCGACGACGGCGAGATGCTCGAACTGCGCGGCCGATGGGCACCCAACGTCGTCACGGCATTCGCTTCGGTCGGCGGCCTATCCATCGGGATCGTCGCCAACCAGCCGTTGGCACTTGCCGGCACGCTCGACATTCCCGCCTCGCAAAAAGCCGCTCGCTTCGTCGCGTTCTGCGATGCGTTCAACCTGCCGATCTTGACGCTCGTGGACACGCCCGGGTTCTATCCCGGCAAGGATCTGGAGTGGCGCGGGATGATCCGTCACGGGGCGCAGTTGGTCTTCGCCTACGGCCGGGCAACCGTGCCGCGGATCTGCGTGATCCTGCGCAAGAGCTATGGCGGGGCCTACATCGTGATGGACTCCAAGACGATGGGCAACGACCTCTGCCTGGCCTGGCCGTGGGCAGAGTTGGCAGTGATGGGTGCCGGGCAGGCTGCGGCCATCCTGCAGCGTCGGGCCACCCCCGAGGAACGTGCTGTTTTCGAAGCCGACTACGCCGAGCGATTGCTCAATCCGTACATCGCTGCCGCACGCGGCTACATCGATGGTGTCATCGAGCCGGCCCAGACCCGCCAAGTCATAGCCGAAGCGTTGATGACCCTCATCGACAAACGCGAGGCCCTGGTGTCGCGCCCCCACGACAACACGCCTCTTTGAATGGTCGGGACTGGCCACCTAGGAGTTTGGCAGCTCTTGTTCCGTCGATGGGTTCGGTGAACCAGAAGCCTTGGGCGGTTCTACAACCCATGCCGCGTAGGAGCTCTACCTGACCAGCGGTCTCGACACCCTCTGCGACCACATCGAACCCCAGCGCCTCGCCCAT
>JANMRB010000272.1:0-2402 GCA_031370825.1 Ilumatobacteraceae bacterium | reverse complement strand
AGAGTGGCGTCCAATGTCAACTCTCTAGGTTCGGGAGCCCTACCGTGAAGAAGGGTCGTCATCGCCGCTTCGAAGAAGCGCGAAAGCTGAAACAGGCTGGTCCCAGTGCATTCGATCTGGGATTCGGAAGCAACGATCATCGTCAACCAACGCAAGACGACGAGTACGCCGCGCTTGCGGAGAAGTACGGCGTCACGTTCGATGACGACGAAGAAGACGAGTCCGACGACTGAACCTCGGGAACCCGGCATTGCTCGCCACTACACCCCCCTGATAGGTCATGTCTACTCCTCTTCGTAACGTTGCTCTGGTCGCCCACGTCGACCACGGCAAAACCACACTCGTCGACGCGCTGCTGCGCGCAACTGGCACATTCGCGGCCCACCAGGCGGTGATCGATCGCGTCTTGGACTCGAACGATCAAGAGCGCGAGCGGGGCATCACCATCTTGGCCAAAGCCGCCTCCATCACCTGGAAGGGCGTCAAGATCAACCTGGTCGACACGCCTGGTCACGCCGACTTCGGCGGCGAGGTCGAGCGGGCGCTGACCATGGTCGACGGCGTGTTGCTGCTGGTCGACGCCGCCGAGGGGCCGCTTCCGCAGACCCGCTACGTGCTGCAGAAGGCGTTGGCGCTCGACCTGCCGGCGATCGTCATCATCAACAAGGTCGATCGCGGCGACGCCCGCGCCGACGAGGTGCTCGATGAGATCTATCAGCTGTTCATCGACCTCGACGCGGGGGATCACCACATCGACTTCGAGATCATCTCGGCCGTGGCCCGCGAAGGCAAAGCCATCCGCGGCATCGGGATGCCCGGCGACGACGCCGATCTGGCGCCGCTTCTCGACACCATCATCGAAGCAATTCCTGCGCCGTCCGGCGACCCCGCTGCGCCCTTGCAGGCGATGGTCACGACGCTCGACGCAAGCGACTACTTGGGCCGCCTGGCGATCGGGCGTGTCGTCAACGGGGTCATGCGCCGTGGCGAGACCGTCGCCCTGCTCGAAGCAGAGTTCTCCGAGGGCCAGCCACCGCTGAAGCGACGCCTGACACAACTGATGGCGTTCGAAGGCGTGAGCCGCAACGAGGTCGACCAGTTGTCGGCCGGCGATCTCTTCGTCGTTGCCGGCTTCCCCGAAGTCGAGATCGGCGACACCATCGCTTCATCGGAAACACCCATCGCCCTCACCCGGCTGACGGTCGACGAGCCCGTGCTGCGCATGACGTTCGGTGTCAACACTTCGCCATTCGCCGGCAGGGACGGCAAGTACGTCACCAGCCGCCACCTCGTCGAGCGCCTCAACAAAGAACTGCTCGGCAACGTTTCGATCAAGCTCTTCGAGACCGGTTCGCCCGACGTCATCGAGGTGGCCGGCCGTGGCGAGCTGCAACTGGCCGTGCTGATCGAGTCGATGCGCCGGGAGGGTTACGAGCTGCAGGTCAGCCGGCCTGAGGTCATCACCAAAGAAGTCAACGGCAAACGGTTCGAGCCCCAGGAACGTGGTGTGTGCGACGTACCCGACGAGCACGTCGGCACGGTCACCCAGGAACTGGCGCCGCGCAAGGGCCGGATCACCGATCTGCGAACCGGCGATGCCGGCCGCACCATCATCACCTTCGAGTGCCCGAGCCGTGGCCTGATCGGCTTCCGGTCGCTGTTGATGACCACGACCCGCGGCACGGCCTTGCTGCACCAGCACCACATGGGCTGGATGCCCTGGGCCGGCGACATGCCCGATTCACGCGGCGGGGCCATGGTTTCTGATCGCGTCGGGCAGACCACCGGGTACGCCCTCGACAAACTCCAACTCAGCGGCCAGTTCTTCGTCGCTCCGGGCGAGCAGGTCTACGAAGGCATGGTCGTCGGCGAATGCGCCCGCGACGACGAGATGGTCGTCAACGCCGTGCGGCCGAAAGAGAAGAACAACATCCGCACCCACAGCCACGACGACGCCGTGAAATTGCCGACCCCGAAGATCCACACCCTGGAGACGGCGATCGAATGGATCGTCGAGGACGAGCTGGTCGAGGTCACACCCAAGGCGATCCGCATCCGCAAACGTCACCTCCCCCTGGAAGAGCGCCGAAAAGCCAACAAAAAGGTCAGCGTCTAGCTCGTTCTCGTTCAACCGGGCGAGGCGTCAGCAAGTCGAACTGGGCAGCCCCAGAACGGTACGTAGCATTCTGAGGCTGCCCAATTCGCCCACATGTTGCCATCATGGGTCCTCAGGGATTGAATCCGGCGGATGACCAACGTCGGTCGCCGATCGGCGACAGCAGATGGTCAGCGACACGACGTGCCGCTTCGAAGCCGAGACCTGAGCGGCATCCGCAGTCGGGGCAACAGCCCTCTCATCTACGCCCGCAACCTGCTCGAGCTCCGAGAGCTGGTCGTGTCCG
>JANMRB010000136.1:0-10010 GCA_031370825.1 Ilumatobacteraceae bacterium | reverse complement strand
ACGGAGAGGTTGCTCGCGCATCAGCGCACCGGCGCGGTCGAGGCAGCGTTGATCGACCGGCACCACCGCAACGCGATCCCATGACAGCCGCACGAGATCCTCGAGATCGGATCGCAGCACGGGTTCTTCGGTGACCCGATCCACGAGCGCCAACGACTCCATCAGTGTCAAACCACTGCTGCACCAGTCCGGGTCGCCGTGCAATGCCTCGAGCACGACGCCTCGCGCCGCGCCGTCGAGGTGCAACGCAACGAGCGCACTCGTATCGAGATAGACCGTCACCCGCGTATCTCGCGCAGCAGGCGATCGAGCCGCACGTTGGCCCACGTCGACACCGTTCCATCGGCGACACGACCATCGGAACGGCGTGGGGCGATCAACGCGCCCGAGGCGACCAGCGAGAAGAGCTGTGCGTCGCCAGCTGGTTCGTCTCTCGTGGCGAGTGGCATGAGTGCGGCAGCGGGGGAGCCGCCGATCGAGATCACGGTCGTCTCGCCTCCGGCTGCACGGCGCACGTGGGCGGCGAGGTCGGCACGCAGCTGGCGGATCCCGATCATGTGTACCGAAGTGTACACAGCACGCCTGGTGAGCCGGTGACCCGGTCGGCCACACTTCGCACATGAACTTTGCTTTCACCGAAGAACAAGAAGAGCTGCGCAAGACGGTCCGCTCCTTTCTCGAGGCCAAGAGCCCCGAGAGTGCAGTTCGTGAGCAGATGGAGACGGAGCAGGGCTTCGATCCTGCGGTGTGGAGCCAGATGGCCGAGCAGATGGGCCTGCAAGGTCTGCACATCCCGGAGGAGTACGGCGGCTCGGGATTCACCTACGTCGAGCTCGGCATCGTGCTCGAAGAGATGGGTCGCGCCCTGTTGTGCGCACCCTTCTTCTCGTCGGTCGTGCTCGCCGCCAACACGTTGCTGCACAGCGGCGACGATTCTGCGATGAAGACCCATCTGCCGGGTATTGCCGGCGGCGAGACCAAAGCCACGCTCGCGTTCACGGAGCCGTCGGGTAAGTGGGACGAAGCCGGCATCACCATGCAGGCTTCCGGCTCGGGCGATGGATTCACGCTCAACGGCACGAAGATGTTCGTGCTCGACGGTCACACTGCCGACTTGATCATCGTCGCAGCGCGCACGGGCAAGGGCGTCAGCCTGTTCGCAGTCGACAGCGCTGCCAGCGGTCTCACTCGAACCCCACTGTCGACGATGGACCAGACCCGCAAGCAAGCAAAGATCGAATTCGCCGATACGCCGGCGACGTTGATCGGTGTCGAGGGTGATGGTTGGAAGGTTCTCTCGACCGTGCTCGACCTCGCCGCGGTGGGACTTGCCGCCGAGCAAGTCGGAGGTGCCCAGAAGGTGTTGGAGATGGCGGTCGAGTACGCCAAGGTTCGCGTCCAGTTCGGCCGGCCGATCGGCTCGTTCCAGGCGATCAAGCACAAGTGTGCCGACATGCTGCTGGAGGTCGAGTCGGCCAAGAGCGCGGCCTACTACGGCATGTGGTGCGCCGCCGAGATGAACGACGAACTGCCATCGGTCGCCTCGCTCGCCAAGGCCTACTGCAGCGAGGCGTACTTCCACGCGACGGCCGAGAACATCCAGATCCACGGCGGCATCGGGTTCACTTGGGAGCATCCGGCTCACCTGTACTTCAAGCGGGCGAAGTCGTCTGAGTTGCTCTTCGGCGACCCCACCTATCACCGCGAGTTGCTCGCTCAACGCATCGGCATCTGACGCTCAACCAGGGTCAGTCCAGCACGGCTAAAGCCGGGTGGCGCGGTTTGGTGCCGCTGCCTGGGGGGTAGTCTGCCCGGGTACAGCTGACAGCTGCAGCTGCTGACGAGAGGGAACAACATGCAAAACAAGAGATTTTTTGCTCTTACCGCGGTCGGGCTGGCCGCCGCAATTGCGGTGCCGACGATCGCTTTTGGTAACGCCCGAACCAATCCGGGCGGAAGCTTGGACTTTCTCAAGGGTCCAAGCACGCCATTCGTAGCACGGTTGCTGGGCGCCAATGAGGTGCCGGCGGCCGATCCGGATGGAGTCGGCGGTGCCGCGGTGACATTCGACATCCTCAATTCGGTCGATCCAGTGGGCGGTGCCCAGGCTTGCTGGGATCTTTCCTACGCCAACATCACGGGTACACCTGCCGCGGCGCACATCCACCGCGGTCTTGCGGGAGCGAATGGACCGGTCGTCGTACCGTTGTTCACGGCTACCGCGCCCCTCGGGGCGAGCTCGGGTACAGGGTGCATCGACATCGCTCCGGCTCTGGCCACCGAGATCATGACCACGCCGTCGAACTTCTACGTCAACGTTCACACCACCGACTTCCCAGGTGGATCGATCCGTGGACAGTTGGCTGCGGGCCCGCCGCCGGCAGGTGAAGCTCACTTCTTGTCGGCACCGTTGCGTGCGTACGACTCGCGTGACGCCGCTGGCCCGAAGATCGGTGTCAACGAATCACGCACCATCAGCCTGATTGCCGGTAAGGATGGCGCAGGTGCAACGCAGATCGCAGTGCCGCCCGGAGCTACCGCAGCAATCGTCACGTTGACCGTCACCGAGACGGGCACTGGTGTCGGCGGTCCTGGTGGTTTCTTGAAGATCTACGCCGCAGGTGCCGCCATCATTCCTGCTGTCAGCAACATCAACTGGTTCGGTGCGGACCAGAACCTGGCAGTCAACCTCCAGGTTTCAGTCGATTCTGCGGGCCAGGTCACGGTCTTCGCCGGAGCCAACGCAACTCACTTCGTCATTGACGTCGTCGGTTACCTGTACTGATCGACAGCGATCCCATTGAGTAGCTAGATCGAGTTGGCGTCGAGGTCTCCCAGGAGGCCTCGACGCCAATTTGCCGCGTGTGAGCAACGGTGCCGGCTGATCCCAGCCGACTCGCATAGGGTCTTGTCGACCCCGCCGACCAACGACGGTGGTCCGAATCCACACGAGGGGACTCACATGCACAAGAAAACCCTGGCCGCTGTCGCGGCATTCGGAATTGCCGCGACCATCGCCATTCCTACGATCGCCTTCGGCAATGCCCGGAGCAACCTCGGCAGCCTGGCGTTCATGAAGACTGCCAACACACCCTTCACTGCCCAACTCTCCGGGGCGAACGAGGTTCCTGCCGCTGATGCGGACGGCTTCGGCGCCGCGTCGGTCACCTTCGACATCGTCAACAACACCCCCGGTACCGGCGCAGAGGTCTGCTGGGACCTGTCCTACGGCAACATTCTGTCCCCGCCGATCCAGGCCCACATCCACAGCGCCGCCGCAGGCGTCAACGGGCCGATCGTCATCCCGCTGACCGGCCTCGGTGCCTCGTCGGCCACCGGCTGTGCTGCAGTCGATCCGACGCTGGCGCAGCAGATCATGGACACGCCGGCAAACTTCTACGTCAACGTCCACACGACCGACTACCCGGGTGGTGCCATCCGCGGGCAGTTGAGTCTTGGAACGGCGCCCGGCGGTGAGGCTCACCTGTTGACCGAGCCGTTGCGTGCGTACGACTCGCGGGACAACGCCGGGCCGAAGATCAACACCAACGAGACTCGAACCATCAGCCTTGCGACGGGCAAGAACGCGACCGGTGCCAGCGTCCTGGCGGTACCACCAGGAGCTACGGCGGCGATCGTGACCTTGACCGTCACCGAGACCAACGGAACGAGCTCGACTGGTGGCTTCCTGAAGATGTATACCGCCGCGCTTGCCAACCCGCCGGCTACGAGCAACATCAACTGGACCGGCGCCAACCAGAACCTGGCTGTCAGCACGCAGGTGGCCGTCGATGCAACCCGTTCGGTGAAAGTCACCGACGGAGCCAACGCCACCCACTTCGTCATCGACGTCATCGGCTACCTCTTCTGATAACAGGCGGCCGGCGTCGGGCTCATCACTAGGGTGAAGCTCGATGCCGGCCGTGACATTCGTTCTCGTCGTGCTCGCCGCGTTGTGCACGTTCGTGATCGCTGCGGTGGTTGTCGGGCGCGAGGCTCGTCGGCTCGATTCCGTCGCGCCGCGATCGGTGTACATCGTCGATGAAGCGGTCGAGTTCGTGGCCGAGTTCCTGCCGCCCGGCACGCAGTCTCGCCTCACGCCGGACGAACTGGAGCAGTTGCTGACCTTTCACATGCGATGGCTGCACTCGAAGGGCCTGCAACCTTCAAACGTGGTCGATCGACGTCAGGACATCACCAGTCCGGTCGTCGTCAACGAGGACACCCTCACGGGATACCTGCTCGGCGAGGCCGAACGCAACGGGATCGCGATCCTCGACGACGTCGATGTCGTCAACGTCGTCGATGCCCACCACGCCTACTTCGAAGCGATCGGCGCGGTTGGTCCACGGGCCAGTGATCCCGACGTTCCTAGCGAGGGGCGCGGCTAGATCATCATGTTGAGGTTGTCGACGACCCGTTGACCGAGGGCCTGGTCTCCCGAGATATCGATTCGATCCGCCATGGCGCCTGCGGGTCTCCTGCCAGTTGCCAGCACTATGAATGTTTCAGAGTCGAGCGCGATCGTCGCCAGTGGCTCGGCCGTCGCGCTGGAGACGATCGCAGCGCGACCGCCAGTGACCTCGCAGACAAGTTGCCGGTTCACGCCGCCCGTGATCTCGACGACCACAGCCCCACCCTCTGGCGTCGCAGCGCGTTTGCCGACCACGATCGGGATGGTGCGCAGCAATCGATCCACAGTGTGCTCGGCCGCCGGGCCGGCGAGGTGACCGGGTCTGCCGAGCGCCCTGCGCATGTCCTGCTCATGGATCCAGCAGTCCAGAACGCGAATGTGCAAGAAGTCGGCCATGGTCCCCGGCCCCGTCGGCGTTGCCATCTCCTTGTCGAAGTAGTCGTCGTCGGCGTCGCGCAAGGTCGCCAGGCGGAGATCGGCAAGCGCGTTCCACTCGTTCAACACCTCGGCGCCGGAATTACAGCGGCGTGCCTCGACCTCGGCCTCGTTGAAGTGGCCGATCGGATTCTTGACATGAGCGCCGACGTTGTCTGGCGTCTGCGCCGGCGGAAGGCCCTGCAGCATGCGTTCGGTGCCGATCATGTGGGCGAGGTTGTCCTGAACCGTCCAGCCGGCGAGGTCGGTGGGAAACTTCCATTCGCTCTCGTCGAGCTCCGCGCCGAGCGCCGACACGGATCGCCAAATGGCCTCGAGCTTGTCGATGGTCTGGGTGTGAATCATGTCGTCCTCACGGTGCCGGCCTCTCGATGGTCGCCCATTGACGCGATGCCAAGTAGGGATGGAACTGATCAGCGATCATGCGCAGATCGCCAGCAGTCTTCGGTGTCTTCAGCTCGAACAATCCGCCGAACTCGGAGTAGGCGATGCAGATCTCCCACAGCTTCATTGCTTCGGGGCCAGTCGGCGCCGGCACAACGACCGGGCCGAAGATGCATCGTCCGTTCGTCAGCACGATGATGGGCACGCCGAAGCCGCCGAACTCGGTCACGGCACGGTCGTGGTCGGCGCGCACATCGTCATGCGTGGACGTGTCGGCGATGGCCTCGTCCCATGCGGTCAACGGAGCACCGATCGAGGTCAGCAGATCGACCGCTACATCACGTTCATAGAAGCGTCGCCCGTCCACGTGCAGCGCTCGACCGCACGCCTCGTACCACCTGTCGCACAGGGTCATGTCGATGCGCCGCAACCACGCCGCCACGCGCATCGGTGTCCATCCGTACGCGAGCGGACGCTCCCACGGATGCCGTTTGCCCTCGGGCCGGTTGATCTCCTCGAGTGAGAAGAAGCGCCAGTGGATGTCGAGGCCGATCTGGGCGCGTACATCGCGAATCCACACGGACGTCTGATACGCCCATGGACACATCGGGTCGAAGTAGAAATCGATCTCGGTGGCCACCGGGTCATCATCGCATCGGCGTATCTCCGCGCTAGCGTCGGGCGTCATGCAGCGGCCGTCGCGCTTCGAACACACGAGATTCCTCGGCGACAAGCGGACGCAGTTGGTGTACGACCTGGACGAATGGGACGACGCTGCGGTGATCACCGACATCGTCGACAGTGAGACCGGACTCTGCTTCGGGCCCGACACGGTGGTCGAGGCGCGCAACCGCGGGTACACGCTGGCCCGGCCTGGCGTCACCCGTCGCCGACGCAAGCCGAGATCGTAAAGCCGCGGTGTGAACGGCGAGTTCAAGTCCGGCAACCTCACCCTTGCGCGGTACCTGGCTCGCCCGGCCGGGCGCCAAGGCCCGCTTCCCGGTGTCATCTTGTGTCACGGCTTCCCGATCGGCCCGCTCGATGCCCGCCAGAGTGGGGGCACGTTCCCCGAGTTGATCGATCGCATGGCCAACGAACTGGGCTGGGCGGCGATGACCTTCAACTTTCGCGGGTGCGGCAACAGTGAGGGCGATTTCTCGTTGCAGGGCTGGGTCGACGATCTGCGCGCGGCCATCGACAACCTCATTTCCGAGGCCACACCGACCGGCATCTGGTTGGTGGGCACCAACACTGGCGGCTCGGTGGTCACGTGTGTCGCCGCCGACGACCCGCGGGTCCGAGGCGCGGCGTTGTTGAGCCCGCGTGCCGACTTCGACGATTGGGCAGCGCAGCCACGACGCTTTCTCGAGCACGCACGCGAGATCGGTGCCATCCGGACGCCCAGCTTCCCGCCATCGTTCGACGAGTGGTCGAGGGAGCTTCGGCGGTTCCGGCCGGTCGACGCAGCCCGTCGTCTGGCTCCGCGCCCTCTGCTCGTGATGCACGGCGACGACGACGACAGCGTTCCAACGGTCGACGCTCGCCAACTGGCGGAGGCGCATGGCGCAGCCGAGCTCCGCCTCATCCCGGGCGCCGGCCATCGTCTGAGACTGGATCCGCGCGCCATCGCGGTGCTACTCGGTTGGCTCGACCGGCAACGTCAGGGCGACACCGATTTGTCGTAACCATCGAGATGCGTGCTGTGCCATTTCCACGCAGATGCAACGATGTCGTCGAGGTCGTGGGCGGGATGCCAGTCGAGCATTCGCGCGGCACGAGTCGGATCCGCGTAGACCGCCACGGGATCACCGGCTCGACGTGGCGCTGGTTCCCACGGGACCGATCGACCCGTCAATCGCTCGGTCGCATCGATGACCTCCATGACGCTGCTGCCGCGGCCGGTGCCGATGTTGAGCGCCGTCGACGGGCCGCCGCGTGCGAGATGATCGAGTGCCTTGACGTGAGCGTCGGCCAGATCGTCGACGTGGATGTAGTCGCGGATGCACGTGCCGTCGGGCGTGGGGTAGTCGTTGCCGAACACCTGCACCGGTGGGCGTTTGCCCAGCGTCGCCTTCATCACCAACGGTATGAGGTTCAGCGACTGGCGCCAGTCCTCGCCGATTCGACTATCGGCGCTGGCGCCCGCTGCGTTGAAGTAGCGCAGGCTGACCGAGCGCAATCCGTGGCTGACCCCGTACCAGTGGAGGATGCGTTCGGTCATTGCTTTCGACTCGGCGTAGATGCTCTCCGGTTGAATGAGAGCGTCCTCGGTGACGGGCACGACGGCGGGGGTGCCGTACACCGAGCACGACGAGGAGAAGACGATGTCGCTGACGCCAGCGGTCAGCATCGCCTCGACCAGCTTCACGGTGCCGGTGACGTTGTTCAACCAGTATCGCGACGGCTGATCCATCGACTCGCCAACGCTCTTGTAGGCGGCAAAGTGCACGATCTGGGTGATGTCGCGTCGGTTGCAGAGCTCGATGATGAGGTCGAGATCGGCGATGTTGCCCTCGACCAACTCCGCTTCGATGACCGCGTTGCGATGGCCGAACTCCATCGAGTCGAGCACCACTACCTCGTGGCCGAGCGCAGTCAGCCGGCGCACCGTGTGTGACCCGATGTATCCAGCTCCGCCGGTGACCAAGATGCTCATCCGATGCCCTCCGCCTTGCGGAACCAGTCGATCATCCGGGTCAGCCCGGCCCTCAAGTCGATCGTTGGGCTCCAGCCGTACTCGCTGTTGATCAAGCTGATGTCCGGCCGGCGTTGGTGCGGGTCGCCCTCACGCTCCGGCGGCAGCGCAACGGTGATGATCTCGCTAGGCGATTTGGTCAACTCGAGCACCAGCTCCGCCAGTTCGCGGATCGTGAACTCGACGGGGTTGCCGACGTTGACCGGCCCGGTCAGATGGCCATCGAGCACCGCCGTCAGGCCGATGATCTCATCAGCGACATGGCAGAAGCTGCGCGACTGTGAACCGTCGCCGTGCAACGTGATGGGCTGCCCGCGCAACGCCTGCACAACGAGGGTGTTGACCACGCGACCGTCGTCGGGTCGCATTCGTTCCCCGTAAGTGTTGAAGATCCGGACGATGCGAACGTCGAGGCCGTGCACGCGGTGGTACGCCATGGTAATTGCTTCGCTGAACCGCTTGGCTTCGTCGTAGCAGCTGCGCGGTCCGATCGGGCTGACGTTGCCCCAGTAGGTCTCCGGCTGAGGATGAACCAGGGGATCGCCATACACCTCACTTGTCGAGGCCAAGAAGAACCGGGCGTTGTGGACCACGGCGAGGTCGAGCAGGTTACGGGTGCCTGTCGAGCCGACGGCCAGGATCTCCAGGGGCATGACCGCAAAATCGGCGGGCGATGCCGGGCTGGCCAGATCGAGGATGGCGTCGAAGCTCGTGTCGAACTCGGGCAACGGGCTGGTGATGTCGTGTTCGACCAACGAGAACCGCCGGTGATCGGCGAGGTGGGCGACGTTGGATCTTCGGCCGGTCACGAAGTTGTCGATGACGACGACCTCATCCCCCCGAGCCAGCAAGAGCTCCGTGAGATGGGAGCCGACAAAGCCTCCTCCGCCCGCGATGAGGTGGCGCATCAGTGAGCTGTCATTCGGGTCGGCAAGCGCATGTCAGACTCCGGTGTCGTATGTGAGGTGCGTGAAACCGCCGATGTCGTCGACCGTCCACACCTCGGAGGTGGTAGTCGATGTGAAGTAGTGCGCGTCGAGCCCGTCGCTGGTCTCCCAGCCGCTGGTCAGCAGTCCGGCGAGGTTGGCGATGGCGGTGTCGAAGGCGTCGGGAACGTTGTAGTTGAGACGCGTGCGGTGTGCCGGCGAGTTGCCGAGCGCGTCGACGCCGTATTCGTAGGCGATGCTTCGCAGAACGCCACCGATGTGAACGGCGATCGCGTCCTGGTTGAGGACGGCGGACTGCAATGCCGACGGCAGGTCGGCATACGTGGGTACGACATTCGCGAACGCGTAATCGCTGCGCTTGAACTTGACGATGCCGAGTTGGTCGACGGCGCTCGCCTCGACAGACCAACCGGGCGGATCGCCTTGAACCGTCGTGGGCTGGGCATCGAAGCCGTGGATCGTGACGGTGCCTTCGATCCGTGTCGTCGGAGTGACGGTATAGGTCGGGCTCGGCGCAAGTGCTGCCTGAATGTTTGCCAGAGCGACGTCTGGATCGATCGCGCCCGTCAGGAACGTCGCAGTGGTCGTACTGATCCCGACCGTGCGTTCGAAGCCGAGCAGCCGAACGTCAGGACCGCTGGGCACAGCCATCGGCATGATCATCCACGTCTGGAGAGTTGCGTTGGGATCGCCGGTGTAGCCGTGATGATCCGTCGCCAGCTCATCGGCATCGGCCGGAAACGGCTTGTTGCCCAGTGCGACCGGGACCAGTTGCGAGGGATCGACGGGCACCAGGGTTACAGCTGGAGCGAGGGTGGTCGAAGGTGCCGACGACGCAGTGGCAGCAGTCGTCGCTTCGGTGGCTCGGGTTGCGGAAATCGAGGTCTGTGCCGGGATAGTCTCGACGATCGACGTCTGCGGTGTAGTCGTAGCAGTTTGCCCGATCGACGAGTTGGAGCAGGCGGCAAGCAGAGCGGGGACGGCAAGCCACAGTGATCGTGCTCTTGCCCGAATCATGATCGCAGATTGTACGGTCTCAGCGGCCGATGCCCTGGTAATCGAACGCCGAGCGGCGCCAGTCGTTGCGGTCCATCAGATTTCGGGCATCGACGATCGCCCGGCCACTCATCGCCCC